>RGPT01000110.1 GCA_010032545.1 Alphaproteobacteria bacterium | reverse complement strand
ATCGACTGGATGGCCGAGGAGCCGGTGCCGATCACGCCCACGGTCTTGCCCGTGAAGTCGACACCTTCGTGCGGCCAGTTGCCGGTGTGATAGGTCGGACCCTTGAAATCGGCAAGCCCGGCAATCTTCGGCGTGTTGGGCGAGGACAGGCAGCCCATGGCGGTGATGACGAAGCGGGCCGCCACCTTGTCGCCTCTGTCTGTCTCGACCCGCCAGAGATTCGCCGTCTCGTCGAAAACGGCCGCCGTGATGCGGGTCTCGAACCGGATATCCCGCCGCAGATCGAACCGGTCGGCCACGTGGTTGGCGTAACGCAGAATCTCGGGTTGGGTGGCGTAGCGTTCGGTCCACTCCCACTCCTGCTCCAGCTCGGAAGAGAACTGGTAGGAATACTGCACGCTTTCCACATCGCAGCGCGCACCGGGATAGCGGTTCCAGTACCAGGTGCCGCCGACGCCCTTTCCGGCTTCGAACACGCGCGCCGCAAAGCCCTTTTGGCGCAGGCGGTGCAGCATGTACATGCCCCCAAAGCCCGCGCCGATAATGACAGCATCGAAATCAGCCGACATACGCCCTCCAGCAACAGCGTGAATCCGTGGCAGACTTACTGCGTCAGGGAAGGTGCCCACGCAAGCCTTCCTGTGCCACCTGCTACGGTCAGGAGTTGAGGAGAGGAACGCAACTGATGGGCAACGGCGCCTACCCGGCAAGCTGGTATGCCGCCACGCGAGACGCGAGCGCCGACCGGCCGCCGCTCGCGGGGCGGACCGACACCGATGTCGCCGTCGTGGGCGGAGGATTCGCCGGCCTGCACAGCGCGCGACTGCTGGCCTTGCAGGGCAAGCGCGTGACCCTCGTCGAACGCCATCGCATCGGCTGGGGTGCTTCGGGCCGCAACGGCGGTTTCGTCGGGCCGGGTTTTGCCGAGCGGTCAGGTGCGCTGATCGACAGGCTTGGCCTCGATCATGCGCGGCGGCTTTATGCCCAATCGCAGCGCGGCGTCGACATCGTGCGCGAGGCCATCGATGCCCTGGGTCGACCCGACATTCACATGGGCAGCGGCAAGCTCAGCGTCTCGCGCACCGATCAGGGACCGGGCTTCGCCGACCGTACGCGCACCCTGGCCGACAGACTGGGGGCGACGTTCGAGCCGTGGGATGCCGGCCGCGTGCGCGGCCTGCTCGATACGTCGCGCTACCACCAGGCGATCCACGATCCTCAGTCGTTTCACATTCACCCTCTTAACCTCGCGCTGGCTTTGGCCGCCGACATCGAGGCACGCGGCGGCGCGATCCACGAGGGAACGGAAGCGACCGGGCTGGCCCGCGAGGGCAGCGCCTGGCGGTTGCGTACGCGCCGCGGCGAGATCGTGGCGCCTCACGTCGTCCTGGCGGGCAACGCCGATCTCGGCCCCGTTCAGCCGCAGATGGCGGGCGCCGTGCTGCCGGTCGCGACCTACGTTGCCGTCACCGAAAAGATCGGACCAAAACTGGCCGAAGCGATCCGCTGGTCCGGCGCGATCTCCGATACACGCCGTGCTGGCGACTATTACCGCGTGATCGACGGCGACCGGCTGCTGTGGGGCGGGCGCATCACCACCGACACGCGCGAGCCGCCGCGCCTGCGCGAGATGATGCGCGGCGACATTCTTTCGGTATATCCGCAGCTTGGCGACATCCGAATCGAGTACGCCTGGCCCGGCATCATGGGCTATGCGCCGCACAAGATGCCCCAGGTCGGCGAGATCCAGCCCGGCCTCTGGATATGTTCCGCCTTCGGCGGTCACGGGCTTGCCCAGACGGCGGCCGGCGCCGACGCCGTCACCACCGGCATCCTGGGCGACGACTCGCTCTGGCGCCTGTTCGAGCCTTTCGGCACAAGGTGGGCCGGTGGGCCGTTCGGGCGCGCCGCCACGCAGCTTGCCTACTGGAGCCTTCAGGCGCGCGACAGGTGGGACGAGAAGCGGCACGCAAAAAACGCGGAGACCTTGCGGACATGACGATCGACAGGATGGGCGCATCGCCGCGACGCCGCGAGGATGCGCGTTTCGTCACCGGCCAAGGCGCGTACCTGGACGATCTGCGGTTCGACGGAGCGGCGCACGCCGTGGTCCTGCGCTCACCGCATGCCCATGCACTGGTCCGCGCCATCCATACCGCAGTAGCCAAACGTGCGCCTGGCGTGCTGGCCGTGCTGACCGCGGCCGATGCGGCGGCCGACGGGTTGAAACCACTCAGACCCTACGCCGAGGCCAACGTTCAGACCGGCGAGCCCTTTGCCTTCGCGCCGCAGCCGTTGCTGGCACAAGAAAAAGTACGCTTCGCCGGCGAGCCTTTGGCACTGATCGTGGCCGAGACGCACGCGCAGGCGCTTGATGCGGCCGAGCTGATCGAGGTCGATTACGACACACTGCCGGCGGTGACGACCGCCGCCGCGGCGCGTGCGGCTGGCGCGCCGCTGTTGGCTAGCGAGATTCCGGGCAATGTCTGCCTCGACTGGCACACCGGCGACGCGGCGGGCACGGATGCGGCTTTCGCCAGGGCCGCCCACGTCGTGTCGCTTACGCTCGACAACCATCGAATCGTGATGAACCCGATGGAGCCGCGCGGCGGCGTGGGATCGTTCGATGCGAAGTCCGGCCGGTACACGCTCCACGTCTCGAGCCAGAACATCCACATCAACCGCAACTTCGTGGCGCGCTCGCTGGGCGTCGAGGCAAAGGAAGTGCGCTTCGTGGCGCCCGACGTGGGCGGTGGCTTCGGCGCCAAGAACTTCGCCTATGTCGAGCACGCCCTGATTCTGTGGGCAGCGCGGCGCACCGGCCGGCCGGTGAAATGGATCGCGAGCCGCAGCGAGGTATTCCTGTCGGACCATGCTGCGCGCGACATGCTGGCGGAGGCTTCGCTTGCCCTCGATTCGACAGGCCACTTTCTGGCTCTGCGCATCGCCAGCGTCGCCAATCTCGGCGCCTACATGGCAGGCGCCGGGGGCGGCGTGCAGACCTATCAATACGTCCACCTCCAAGGTTCGGTGTACCGCATTCCGTCGATCGCGCTCCACGTCGTGGCGGTCGTGACCAACACCGCGCCCATCGGCGTCACCCGGGGGCCCGGCTTCGCCGAGGCCATCAATATCGTCGAACGTCTGATCGATGCCGCGGCGCGGCAGACCGGCATGGACCGAGCCGGGTTGCGGCACCTCAACATGGTGCCACCCGAGGCGATGCCGATGACCAACAGCTTCGGTTTCCAGGTCGACAGCGGCCACTTTGGCGAGTCGCTGCACAAGGCACTGGCCCGCGCCGACACCAGCGGCTTCGCCGCGCGACGGCGGCAAAGCGAGGCCTCCGGGCGGCTGCGCGGCCTGGGCTTCGCCTATCACATCAAGGGCACGGGCGGCCCGCCGGACGAGAATGTCGACATACGCTTCGAACCCGACGGCACGATGTCGCTGATCACCGGCACGCAGCATATCGGCCAGGGCCACGAGACGACCTTCCCGCAGATCCTCGCCCACAGGCTGGGTGTACCCAACGAACGCGTCCGGCTTCGCCAGGGCGACACCGACCTGATCGCCGCGGGCGGCGGCCACGGCAGCTCGCGCGCCACATATATGGGCGGCACGGCGATCTGGCGCGCCTCCGACGAGATCATCGCCAAGGGAACCGCGCTGGCGGCCGACGCACTTGAAGCGGACGAGGCCGACATCCGCTTCGAGGACGGGCGCTTCGTGGTCTCGGGGACCGACCGTGCGATTGGCCTCGTGGAAGTTGCCGCGCGTGGCCGCGAGAAGGGCACGCCGCTCGACACCTTCCACGCGTGGAAGCGAGAGCACATGACCTTCCCCAATGGTGCGCACGTTGTCGAGGTCGAGATCGACCGCGACACCGGCCGCGTCGAGCTGGCGCGCTACACTGCGGTCGACGACTACGGTGTCCTGGTCAATCCCATGATCGCCACGGGCCAGGCGCACGGCGCGATGGCACAGGGTGCAGGCCAGGCCCTGCTGGAGCATGCGACCTACGATCCCCGCTCCGGCCAGATGGTCGCCGGCTCGTTCATGGACTATGCCCTGCCGCGCGCCGACGACTTGCCATCGTTCGATCTCGGCTTCAACTCGACGCCATGCACGACCAATCCGCTGGGCGTGAAAGGCTGCGGCGAAGCCGGCGCCATCGCGGCTTTTCCCGCCATCGCCAACGCGATCCTGGATGCTCTGGCGCCGCTCGGCGTCAGGAGCTTCGAGGGGCCGGCCAGTCCGGCGCGCATCTGGCAGGCCATGCAGGCCGGCCGATGAAGCGCCATGCCCCGGCGGCAGCGCGCAACCGCCAGCCCATCCTCGACGTCCTGCGGCTGCGGTTGCCGGCCGAGGGTATCGTGCTCGAGGTCGCAAGCGGCTCGGGCGAACATGTCGTCCATTTCGCCCAGGCGCTGCCGGGCCTCACTTTCCAGCCGAGCGATCCCGATGCGGACGCGCGCGCCAGCATTGACGACTGGATACGGACCGAGGGCCTCGACAATGTCCGGCCCGCCCTGGCGCTCGATGCCGCAGGCGACACCTGGCCGATCGGACGTGCCGCAGCGGTGCTCTGTTGCAACATGATCCATATTGCACCGTGGGCGGCGGCGGTCGGGCTGATTGCGGGCGCGGCGCGTATCCTGCCCGAGGACGGGACGCTCTATCTGTATGGCCCTTACCGCCGGGACGGCCGGCACACGGCGCCCAGCAACGAGGCGTTCGACCGCGACCTCAGGCAGCGCAATCCGGCCTGGGGCGTCCGTGACCTCGAGTTGGTGGCAGCACTCGCTGCAGCACAGGGTTTCGCTGCGCCCGAGATCGTCGACATGCCCGCGAACAATCTGTCGCTGGTGTTCAGGCGAACGTGAGGCGCGTCCACGGTGGCATTCCGCCGGTGGATGCGGTAACTCTTGCCCCATCGGATTGGGCAGCGTCGGGCGGCGCCCCTCCTGTGTCTCGACCAGAATCCCGGGGAGCTTCGTCGAAACCATGTTGAGTCGCAGCTTAAAGGGCTTGATCGCGCTGCCCCTGGCGGCGCTATCCCTGTCCGCCTGCAAGCCCGAGAACAAGTTCATGCCGCCGCCGCCGGCCGAGATCAGCGTCGCCGTGCCGCTGCAGCAGCAGGTGGCGCCATTCGAGGTCCTGACCGGCAACACGGTAGCGTTCGCCTTCGTCGACCTGGTCGCCCGCGTCGAGGGCTTCCTCACCGCGATCCAGTATGTCGACGGCGCCCTCGTGAAGAAGGGCGACACTTTGTTCGTGATCGAACAGACGATGTACAAGGCCAAGGTCAAGGAAGCCGAGGCAGGCGTCGCCGCGGCCAAGGCGCAGCTGGTGCAGGCGGAAGCCGAATTCACCCGCCAGGAGACACTGCTGCGGCAGAACGTGTCGTCACAGGCGACCTACGACACCGCCAAGGCCAAGCGCGACAGCGCGCGCGCCAATGTCGAGAGCAACGAAGGCAATCTCACCGTCGCCCAGACCAACCTCGGCTACACGACGGTGCTGGCGCCGTTCGACGGCATCGTCTCCAAGCATCTCATCACCGTCGGCGAACTGGTCGGCAACGGCGTCGCCACCAAGCTGGCGACGATCGTGCAGCTCGATCCGATGTACGTCACGTTCAACATGAGCGAACAGGACGTTCTGCAGATCCGCGAAAACCTCAAGGAACGCCGCCTCGACATCGAGGAACTCAGCAAGATCCCGCTCAACATCGGCCTGATGAACGAGGACGGCTTTCCCCACGAGGGCTTCCTCAACTACGTCTCGCCGGAAATCGACGCCACGACCGGCACGATCCTGGTGCGCGGCCTGTTCAAAAATCCGACGCGAGCCCTGATCCCGGGCTTCTTCGTGCGCGTGAAGGTGCCGAAAGGCCTCGCCGCGGCAGCGGCCCTGCTGGTGCCCAACCGGGTGCTGGCCGAGGACCAGGCCGGCAAGTACCTGCTGGTCGTCAACAAGGACAACGTCGTCGAGCAGGTGCGCGTGACCACGGGCCAACTGCTTCCCGACGGCCTCAGGGTGATCGCGACCGGCCTCAAGGCCGACGACCGGGTCGTGCTCAGCACCAACAGCCGCGCGATCCCGGGCGGCAAGGTGGTGCCCAAGCTGACCACCATCGCCGCCGATACCTATGCGCCGGCGAAATAGCCGGGCCGGACCGCAGCGATGATCTCGGAATTCTTCATCAACCGGCCGGTTCTGGCCAACGTTCTCGCCATCGTCATCGTGCTGATCGGCGGCGTTGCGCTGTTCACCCTGCCGGTCTCGCAGTATCCCAACATCGTGCCGCCGACGGTGCAGGTCACCACGACCTACCCCGGCGCCAGCGCCAAGGTCGTCGTCGACAACGTTGCCCTACCGGTCGAACTGCAGGTCAACGGCGTCGAGAAGATGATCTACATGCAGTCCTACAGCACGGACGCCGGCACCTATGCGCTGACCGTCACGTTCGAGATCGGCACCGATCTCAACTTTGCCCAGGTGCTGGTGCAGAACAAGGTGAGCGCGGCGCTGGCGTCGCTGCCGCCATCGGTCCAGGCGCAGGGCCTGATCGTCGAGAAGAAGTCGACGTCGATCCTGCAGATCATCTCGCTGACGTCGCCGGACGAACGCTACAACAGCCTCTATCTCAGCAACTACGCGACCATCAACCTGGTCAACGAACTGTCGCGGCTGCCGGGCGTCGGCAACGTCAATGTGCTGGGCGTCGGCCAGTATTCGATGCGCGTCTGGCTCGACCCGGAAAAGCTCTACACCTACGGCCTCACGCCACAGGACGTCAGCAACGTCATCCAGCAACAGAGCCAGGACGTGAGCGCCGGCCAGGCCGGCATGCCGCCGGCGCCCAAGGGGCTGGACTTCCAGTACACGATCGACGTCGTCGGCCGGGTGAAGGACATCGGCCGCGTCGAGCTCGGGGCCCAGACCTACGCCCAGACCTCGCAGATCAACGGCAAGCCCAACTCCGGCATCGCCATCTACCAGCTGCCCGATGCCAACGCCCTCGACGTCGCCAATTCCGTCAAGGCCAAGATGGTGGAACTGGCCAAGGCTTTCCCGCCGGGCCTGACCTACGACGTGCCGTTCGACACCACCCGCTTCGTGACGGCGTCGATCAACGAGGTCTTCAGGACCCTGATCGAGGCCGGCGTCCTGGTACTGATCGTGATCGTGATCTTCCTGCAGGACTGGCGCGCCATGCTGGTGCCGGCGACGACGATCCCGGTGACGATCATCGGCGCCTTTGCCGCCATGGCAGCGCTTGGCTTCACCATCAACACCACGACGATGTTCGGCATCGTGCTGGCGATCGGCATCGTCGTCGACGACGCCATCGTGATCGTCGAAGGCGTCGCCCGCCACATCGAGCGCGGCATGTCGAGCCACGACGCCGCAATCAAGGCGATGGGCGAGCTGTTCGGACCGGTTATCGGCATCACGCTCGTACTGATGTCGGTGTTCGTTCCGGCCGCCTTCGTGCCCGGTCTTACCGGCCAGATGTTCGCCCAGTTCGCCCTGGTCATCGCCGCGACGGCGCTCATCAGCGCCATAAACGCCGCCACGCTGAAGCCGACGCAGTGCGCCCTGTGGTTGCGGCCGTCGGTGCCGCCGGAAAAGCGCAATGTCTTCTTCCGCAGCTTCAACAAGGTCTACAACAAGCTGGAGAACGCCTACGCAGCCCTGGTCGGCGCCATGGTCCGGCGCGCCGGCCTGATGGTGCTTCTCGCCCTGGTGCTGGCCGGCATCGGCGGCTGGGGCGTCGGCCGCCTGCCGACGGCCTTCATTCCCAACGAGGATCAGGGCTACCTGATGATCGGCGTGCAGCTGCCGGACGGCGCGTCACTCGAGCGCACCGGAGCGACACTCGATCAGGTGAGCAAGATCGCCATGGCCATGCCGGGTGTCGAAAACGTGGTGGCGCTGGGCGGCATGTCGGTACTCGACAGCAATTCCGCGCTGGCAAACGCTGCCGTCTCCTACGTCATCCTCAAAGACTGGGGCATCCGCGACAAGGCAAAGGGCCAAGACCTTCGATCGATCGTGCTGGGCCTCATGAAGGAGTTGGAGGTCCTGCAGGACGGCCGGGCTTTCGTGATCGTCCCGCCCGCCATCCAGGGCATCGGCAACGCCGGCGGCTTCCAGATGCAGATCGAGCAGAAGGACGGCAGCTTCGATTACGGCAAGCTGCAGCGTGTGACCGACGCCGTGCTCGAGCAGGCCGCCACCCAGTCCGCGCTCACCAACCTCGTCACGTCGTTCCGCGCCAGCGCCCCGCACGTCCGCATCGAGGTCGATCGCGTCAAGGCAGAGTCGCTCAAAGTCCCGGTCGGCGAGGTTTTCTCGACGCTCTCCGCCTACATGGGCTCGGCCTATGTGAACCGTTTCAACAAGTTCGGCCTGAGCCTGCAGGTCTACATCCAGGCCGATTCGCAGTACCGCACGCGGCCCGAGGATATCCTGAGGCTCCAGGTCAAGAACCTCGACGGACAGATGGTCCCGATCGGCGCGATCGCCGAGTTGCGCGAAGCCTTGGGTGCGCCGTTAATCAGCCTCTACAACCTCTACCCCTCTGCGGCGATCGTGGGCTCCCCGGCAGCCGGCTTCAGCTCGGGCGAGGGAATCGCGTTGATGGACCAGATCGCCAAGGCGATCCTGCCGCCCGGCACCGGCTTCGAATGGACCGGCATGGCCTACCAGGAGAACGTGGTCGGCAATCAGCTGCTCTATGTCTTCGCCCTGGCGATCCTGCTGGTCTATCTCTGCCTCGCCGGCCAGTACGAGAGCTGGGTGGCCCCGCTGGCGGTGATTCTGGCGGTGCCGCTGGCGCTCAGTGGCCCGGCAATCGCGCTCACGGCCGTCGGACTCGCAAACAACATCTACACCCAGATCGGCCTGATGCTGCTGATCGCGCTCGGCGCCAAGAACGCTATCCTGATCGTCGAGGTGGCGCGCGAAAGCCGCCTCATCGAAGGCAAGGAGATTGTCGAAGCAGCCATCGAAGCGGCCCGTACCCGCTTCCGGCCCATCCTGATGACTTCCTTCGCCTTCATCCTGGGCGTCGTGCCGCTGGTGACGGCGACCGGCGCGGGCGCCAACTCGCGCGTCTCTCTCGGCCTTTGCGTGTTCAGCGGCATGATCGCCTCGACGTGCCTCGCCGTCCTTTTCGTTCCGTCGTTTTTCACGGTGTTGCAGCGCTTCGAGGAACGGAAAAAAAAGGCGCCTAGGGCGCCGCCGGCCGAGATTGCTGTCGCCTCACCGTGATTGCGGGAAAGAACTTGAAGTTGCGCAATATCCTGCCGCTCGCGGCTCTGTCGCTCTGCGTCATCGTTCTTGGCGCCTGCTCGATTCCGGAACGCGGCCCTAGCGTGCCGGTCGCCGATACTACCCGCGCCCTGCCGCTCGGCATTCCCAATGCCCGGTTCTTCGCCGACGGCGATCCCAGACCGATGATCGAGGAAGGTACACGCGCCTTCGAGCGCGAGCAGGCGGCGTTGCGCGCGGAGGGAAAATCGTCCACCCGCCCGCCGCCCGTCTACTACCTTGCCGTTTCCGGCGGCGGTGACAACGGCGCCTTCGGCGCTGGCCTGATGAACGGCTGGACCGCGCTCGGCACGCGGCCGGAATTCAAGATGGTGACCGGCGTCAGCACGGGAGCGCTGATCGCCCCCTTCGCCTTCCTCGGGCCTGACTACGACACCGCGCTGCGCGACGTCTACACGACCATGACGCCGGACAAGGTGTTCAAAGTGCGCGGCCTCACCGCCGCCCTGTTCGATGATGCCATGGCCGACACCGGCCCGCTTGCCCAGGTGATCGCGACCTACGCCGACCAGAAGATGTTCGACGCCATTTCGCGCGAATACCAGAAGGGCCGCCTGCTGCTGATCGGCACCACCGACCTCGACGCCCAGCGACCGGTGATCTGGAACATCGGCGCCATCGCCGCCAGCGGCCATCCCGGCGGCCTGGAACTTTTCCGCAAGATTCTACGTGCGTCCGCTGCAATCCCAGGTGCCTTCCAGCCGGTCCTGTTCGACGTCGAAGTCGACGGCAAGAAGTACCAGGAGATGCATGTGGACGGCGGCGCGATCGCTCAGCTCTTCCTCTATCCGGCGTCGATTGACATGCGCGCCAGCGGCTTCCGCCGCGAGCGGCACGCCTACGTCATCCGCAATGCCCGCCTCGATCCAGACCATTCGGCGAGCGAGCGGCGTACCATCTCGATCGCCGGGCGCGCCATCAACACCATGTTGGCGGCGAGCGGCCAGAACGACGTGCTGCGCACCTACTTCATCTCCCAGCGCGACGGCGTCGATTACAACCTCGCCTACATCGGCGCCGACTTCAGCGCGCCCAAGGCCGGCGAGTTCGACCAAGCCTACATGCAGGCGCTCTACACCTACGGATTCCAGGAAGGCAGGGACGGCCGTGCCTGGCACAAGCTCCCGCCCGGACTGCAGGCCCGGACCGCCAGCGCACGCTAGAAAGCGCTCAGGCCGGTCGCTTGCGAGATGTCAGCGACGAGTCCTACCCTCTTCGCAGCACCCGAACCCGGACAATGACAATATGGGGGCTCAGGGAGCGGCAGCATTCGGCCGCCCTCAGCCGTCACGCTGCTCGGTCTCGTCATAAGCCGTCTTGATCATCCACCAGCAGAACAGCACGGCGAACAGCACGACGCTGAGGCCGAAAGCCAGGATTCCGAAGTCGCGCGCCGCGCTTGCCATGAACAGGCCGACAAAGCCCAAGAAAGCGACAAACACACTCATGACCCAATAAGACATTGTCCTTCTCCTCAATCGTCGTCGTCGAACAAGATGCGGCCTGCCGCCCCATCGGGGTCGTCGTATTGGCCGCTTCGCAGCGCCCACAGGAATGCTGCCAAGGCGATCAAACCAAGGATGAGCGCGGCCGGGACCAGGATGAGCAGACTGTCCATCAGCCGCCCTCGCGCACGGGCGGCCGTGCGCCCAGGCGCAGCGCATTTCCGATCACCAGCAGGGAAGACGACGACATCGCAATGGCCGCGATCAGCGGCGTCACATCGCCCATGATGGCGAGCGGCACGGCACCGAGGTTGTAAAGCAGCGCCAGGGCGAGATTCTGGCGCACCAGCCGGTCTGCCCGCTGCGCCACCCGTAATGTCTCTACGACCGGGAACAGGGCGTCACCCTGGAAGACCGCGTCCGCGGCATTCTGCGTGGCTTCGGCGGCGGTCGCGGGCGACATCGAGGCATGCGCCGCGGCCAGCGCCGGGGCGTCGTTCAACCCATCGCCAACCATGAGAACCCGCCGGCCTTGGCCCACCAGCTCGGCGAGCCGGCGAGCCTTGTCCGCCGGCGTCGCCTCCGCGCGCCAATGCGCGATGCCGGCGTCGGCCGCGACGCGTGCCACGGCGACAGGCCGATCGCCGGAGAGGATTTCGATCGGCAGGCCCGCCGCCGCCAGGGCCGCGATGGCCGCCGGCACATCAGGCCGCAGGCGATCGGCGAAAGCAAAGCGGGTCGGCATATGGCCGGGCCGCGCCAGCCAGAGTTCGGAGCGGCCATCGTCGGCAGCATTGGAGATGCCGCAGAACCGTGCCGACCCCAGCCGGATATCGCCCTGCTGCAGGCCCTGTCCCGCATGCTCCTCGACCTCGGTCGCCGGCACGACGTTGGCGGTGGCACGCACCAGCGCCTGGGCCAGAGGATGGCGTGAGCTGGCCGCCAGGCCGGCCGCTATGCCCAGCGCCTCGACGTCGCTGCCACCCTCCACCAGTTCCGGGCGGCCGAGCGTCAGGGTGCCGGTCTTGTCGAACACGATGTGGTTCGCACCGGCAAACCGCTCGAGAGCCGTCGGCGACAGCAACAGGACGCCGGCGCGCAGCAGACGTGTGCTGGCCACGACCTGGACCACCGGCACGGCGAGCGCGAGTGCACAAGGGCAGGTGATGATCAGGACCGCCGTCGCGATCACCAGTGCCCGGTCCCAGGCGAGGCCGCCCAGCAGCATCCAGCCGAGGAAAGTAAACAGCGCCGTCAGGTGTACGACCGGCGCGTAGGCGCGCGCCACGCGGTCGGCAATGGCGATGAAGCGCGAGCGCCCGCGTTCCGCCGCCTCGACCAGGCGCACGATCTCCGACAGCAGCGTATGTTCTCCCGCGGCCGTGACACGCACGCGGATCGGCGCGCCGAGATTGACCATGCCGGCAAAAACCCGGGCGCAGGGCGCCACGTCGACCGGCACACTCTCACCGCTCACCAGGGCCGCATCGAGCGCCGACGCCCCCTCTGTCACCACGCCGTCCGCGCCCAGGCGTTCGCCCGCCGCCACCAGCAGAACCTCGCCCGGCTGCAACGTATCGACACGACGGGAAGCGGTCGTGCCATCGGCTGCGATCACGGTGGCGCAGCGACTGGCCAGGGCCAGCAAGGCCCGCACCGACCGTCGGGCACGGCCGCGGGCTCGCCGATCCAGATAGCGGCCGATCAACAGGAAGAAGACCAGCGTGATCGCCGAATCGAAAAAGGTGTGGCGCTCGCCAATCCAGGCCTCGTGCAGGCTGATGACGCAGGCGAGCGTGACACCGATCGAGATCGGCACATCCATGTTCGTTCGCCCGGCTTTAAGCGCGGCGTAGGCCGAGCGGAAGAACGGCCGCCCTGCATAGGCAACCGCCGGCAGGGCAATGGCGGCCGACAGCCAATGGAACAAGGCGCGCGTGGCATCGCCCATCGAGCCGTCCTCGCCCGACCAGACTGCCACCGACAACAACATGACGTTGGCGGCGGCACAGCCCGCTACGGCGAGGCTGCGCAGCAGTTCACGCGTCACGCGATCGTCGTCGTCGTCAGCGGCAATTGCCTCGTAGGGCGCCAGCCGGAACCCCAGCGCCGCCACCAGACCGGCGTAGCCGTTGGCCTCGCCGGGCGCGCCGCGCCAACGCAAGGATAGGCGGCGGGTCGACAGGCTGACACGCGCGCGCAGAACGGCCGGATTGCGCGCCAGCAGACTCTCGATCAGCCAGACGCAGGCCGCACAGTCGAGACCATCGATCAGCAGATCCAGTTCGGCCTCATGAGTTCCTGCCTGCCGGGCATATCCGGCAAGATCGATATCGAGCGGCACCGGCTTATGGGCGCGGATATCCTCGAGGCGACGATAGAAGGAGCCGAGGCCGGCCCCGCCGATGATGGCGTGGGCGCTGCCGCAGTCAGCACAGCAGAATGCTGCCTCGCCTC
>RGPT01000109.1 GCA_010032545.1 Alphaproteobacteria bacterium | reverse complement strand
CCGGGGAATGTCGGCTTAGTTGCTTGAGCACGTCCTGAGCTGCAGTCAGTTGGCGATACGCCTCGCCCAACGACGAGTCGGTGAAAGACGGCGCCATGTACTGCGACCCGATCAACGACCGGAGTACGGGCCAATTCCATCTGGGGATCACGAAGTGGGCCGCCAATCGCTGATATCGCCTCCCCCCCCCCCGGGACGCCGCCGGCTGCTCGGCTTGGGCGCGGCGGCGGGGTTGATCATACCGGCCGGCGCGGCCGCAATCGCCGCGGGCAAATGGGGCGAATCGCAAGGGTTCCCGACGGGCTGGGGCCCCGCGGGGCAACAGCAGAGATGGGAAGGTTATACCGAGTACCACGTCGGCAATTTCTCCGGCGGGATCGAGAAGATGTTCGCGCATGCGACCCTGTCGGCTGGCCCGGCTAGCGCGCCGGCGCCCGCGAAGCGAAGGGCGAGCGGGTCATTCGCTCACAATGCCTCGTACTATCTGAGAAAATTCGACCGGATGGGGCTTCTCGTCGTTCGGGACGACGAGATCCTCTTCGAGGAGTATGGCTTCGCACGCCAGCCCGCGATGCGCTTCTTCGGCTGGTCGATGACCAAGAGCATTGTCGGTCTGCTGACCGGCATTGCCGTGGGGCGCGGATTGATCGCCAGCATCGACGACCCGCTCGAGAAATACATTCCGCGTCTTCGAGGGCACGTCTTCGCCGACCTCAAGCTGCGCAACCTCTTGAACATGACCAGCGGCATCGACATTTGCGAGGCCTACTGCACTCCGAACAATGGCTTCGAGCGCTATGGCTACTCTCAGATTGGCTACTCACCAAAGCGCGGCCAGGGCACTGATCTGATCGAGGGTGTCCTGCAGTTCCGATGGGGTCGGAACGAGCAGCAGGGAATGCGCTTCAATTACACCGATCTCTGTCCCGTGCTCGTCGCCTGGGTGCTCGAGGAAACAACGAAGCTTCCGTTAGCGACCTTCGCGGAGAGGGCTCTGTGGCAACCGATGGGAGCGCGGAGCGACGCGACATGGCTGGTCGATGCGAAGGGCTTCACTTTCTCCGGCGCCGGTGTGTCGGCAACGCTGCACGATTGGGCGCGCCTTGGATCGCTCATCGCGGCGAACGGCGCCATCGGCGGCCGGCAGATCGTGCCGGGTGAATGGATCGCGGAAAGCGCGCGACACACCGACAAGGACAAGGCGTCGCGGTTCGACGTCGCGCGCCCCAGGCGTGGCTATCGCAACTTCATTTGGCATCATGCAGCCGACGGGCGGGTGCTTCGCTTTGCCGGCAACCACGCCCAGAACGTGCTGATCGACCAAAAGACGCGAACCGTCCTTGTCCAAAGCGCCCCAGGATATGCGAACGGCGCCGATGAGGAGATGCTGAACATTTTCGATGCGGCGTGCGGGCTGTAATTGCCGGAGACAAAATCCTTCACTAAAGCAGCCAGAAAGTCTGCTGAACGGACTACATCCCATGCTTTGTCGCCCCGCCAGGGCATGCTATAAATACACACTGTATCCTGTAACGACGAACGATGACCGCTAGCCCGACCCCCGCCGCCGAACGCATGCGCCGTCACCGGGAGCGACGACGCGACGGTGTGCGCTGCCTTTGGATCGAGTTGCGCGACACGGAGATCGACGGGCTGGTGCATAGCGGACTTCTCAAGGCTGAGACTCGTAACGACCAGAACGCGATTGCCGACGCGCTCTATGAGCACCTTGAGCGCACCCTAGAACCACTGCCGTGACGCTGACGGTCGAGAAGCTGGCCAACGACACGATTGATGTGCGCGAGCTTCACCGTGCCGGTCTTCTGGTGGGAGAATGGGCCACCCTCCGACCGTCGTTCCGATGGCCCAGCATCGCGACGATGCGCGTGGCCCGGTATCGGGTTCTGGTCGAGCTGCGTAACCAGTCGGCCCCCCAGGGTATCCGGGTGTCGTGGACGCGCTGCCACTACGGCGGCTTTCGGCCTTGGTTGAACTGCCCGCACTGTGACCGACGGGTGGTGCGGCTGTTCAAGGGGTTTGGTGGCTATTGCTGCCGGGCCTGCTGCGGCAACCCGATCTATGAGAGTCAGCGACGGAGTGCGAAGGCGCGGGCCTACCTGCAGGCCTACAGGCTCAGGCAGCGTCTCGGCGGCTCACGCCCTGTGGTCGATGCCATTCCGGCGCGCCCGCCTGGCATGGGGCTGAAGACCTACGCACGGCTGTGCACGCGGGTCGAGCGACTGGAAAGGCCGTTGGTCGGCAGCCGCGTGTTGCGTTACGCGCCACGTTGGATCGCGCCGCTGGCGTACTAATGATTTAGGTGGCTTTTCCATCGGTGCTCTTGCTTATCGACGCCTTGGACGCGATTGCAACGGCGGGCGCGGCTGACAGTCGGGGAAGTGCGAAATCGCACCGGCTGCTCAGGCTTGGCCGCCCAACACCCTGGCGGAACGCTATGGTCGCCGTCAGCCATCACGCTAGGGCACCGCATTTTACCGCAGGGTTTGGTCAAGCAGGCTGCGCAAGTCCTTGGTGCTAGCAGCTTCATGAAGTGGCTGGAGCTTGGCCATGGCATCCAGCGCGCGGCGGTTTGGCGACCACTCCGCCCACATCATCGCCTGCTCGCCCCGGGGGAAGTCTAGCTCGCCCAGAGCCACGAGCGCGCGCTGGACGTGCTCACTCTCCCACGCGTCAGGCTCACACGGCGTCTGCTCCAGCGCCTCGACAAAACGGGCAATGCGCCGCACGACATTGCGGCGGGCCGTGGCCAGGGCGGCAGGGCTCAAGCTCATTCTGCTCGTCCTACGCTCAACCGAACTACTTGAAGCCGACCTGGATGGCGACCTCGGCCGTCAGAGGGATCAACGATTGTTTCAACTTCCCGATCGCCACCACTAGGGCATCAAGCTTGTCGGGATTGTCGGGAACATCCTTGTTGACGTCTCGAAGGGCACGGAAGAGTTGCAGTGCGTCCATGCCCACTGGGGCGATGCGCTTATCGATGGCGGCCCCTAGCCCGGACGGCACACGAAATGGCGTTCTCTTAGGGGCCAGATGATCGGCCAGTTCAAGCCGTTGGAACCGATCGCCCAGCTTAACCCGGACTTGGTCGAGCAGGGAGGCGATGAATTTCATCTCGCCGTCCAGACCTTCCACGTCATCAAACATTCTGCGTACCTTCCTTGAGTGGCGGCGATGCCACTCTCACGCGGCGCCTGCTCCAGCGTCTCGATAAAGCGGGGATGCGCTGCACGACGTTGCGACGGGCCGTGGCGATGGCTCCGGGCCCCCGGCTCACGAGGTCACTCTGCTCTTCCCCGTCCCAAACTCCGCCGCGCGCTTCCCCAGTGCTTCCCCACGATGTTCCGCGTAAAGAGGGCAGCCGCCTGAAAGCTTGATTTGAATGGTGCCCCGAGACGGATTCGAACCGCCGACCCCGTCATTACGAATGACGTGCTCTACCAGCTGAGCTATCGGGGCACGGCGGCGGGTTTAAGGGAAAGGCGCCGGGCGCGCAAGACGGCGTTTGAACCCCGCTTTTTCGGGCGTCGTTCGGCCGCGACCGAAGCACGGACGCCCGCCGCAGGCTATACCAGCCGGCCATGACGACCGCCCTCGCCCTTCTGCCCCTCCTGCTCGTGCTCGGCCTGCTGGCCTCGGGCCGCGCCAGCGCCCTGGTTGCGGGCCTGGCTGGCCTCGGCACCACCCTTGCCGTCTCGGCGTTCCTCACGGCACAGCAGCAGGGGGCTGCCGCCATCGGCAGTCTGTTCCTGCATGAGATCGCGGCGGGGCTTTGGCTCTCCTGGCACGTCATCGCCATCATCGCCGCCGGCATGTTCTTCCATCGCTGCCAGCAGGCGCGCGGCGCGGCGGCGACTGGCGCGGCGCTCGCCGTCAATCCGCGGCGATTGTGGTCGGTCTGCTTTCTGCTGGCGCCGTTCGCCGAGTCGGTCACCGGGTTCGGCGTGGGCTACATCATCGCGCTGGCGGCCTTGAGGCGGCTCGGGCTGGGCGGCATGTCGGCGCTGCTGCTCGGTCTCTACAGCCAGTCGCTGGTGCCGTGGGGCGCACTCGCCACCGGGACGACCGTGGGCGCCACCCTGGCCGGCCTCACCCCCAATCAGCTCGGGCTGAGTTCGGCCGTGCTGCAGGTACCGATCCACGCCCTCTACCTCATCCTCTACTGGCGCTTCGCCCGCGAGGCGGGCGTCGCGACCTCGCCGGCGCAGAAGCTCGACGATGCAGCATGGACGGCGCTGCTGCTGGGACTGGTCTGGCTGTTCAATTTCTACAGCGACGTCGAGATCGCCGGCGCCGCGCCCACCGCGCTGCTGCTCGCGGTCCGCTTCTGGCGCGATGAGCGGCCGGACATGGCGCGGCTGAAATCGGCGCTGCACGCCAACGCGCCCTACGTCGCGCTCACGCTGGCGCTCTGCGCCACCCGTCTGGTGCCGCCGCTGCGCGACTTCCTGAAGCCGCTGTTTGCCCTGCGGCCCTTCGACAACCAGCCAACCTTCGCGCCCCTCTATGCGCCGGGCTTCTGGCTGGTCTCGATCGGACTCGTCGTGGTGTGGCTGGCGCGCGCGCCGCTCTCGCGCGTGCTGGCCGAGACAGGCCGCGCGGCCTGGCGCTCGTGCGCCGTCACGCTCGCCTTCGTGGTGATGGCGGAGTTCTATGTCGGCTCGGGCATGGCGACGGCGATCGCCGAGGCGCTGCGCGGCGCGGCCGGCCGCGGGGCGGCCGCCAGCGTGCCGCTGTTCGCCGCCGTCGGCGGTTTCCTGACCGGCGGCGGATCGGCCGCCAACGCCATGCTGATGCCGATGGTAACGGCGCTCGCCCGCGCGCTTCAGGTCGACCCCGGCTGGATCGCCGCCGTCCAGAACAGCGTCTGCACCAACCTCACCATGCTGTCGCCGATCCGCGTCTCCATGGGTGCCGCCATCCTGGCGATGTCGACCTCCGATTCGGTGCTCTACCGCCGTGCCTGGCCGCTCGCCCTGCCGCCGCTCGCCGTCGGTTTCGCGGCCATTCTGGGGCTGCTGGCGTCGGCCTGATTTGGCCTTATGATCCGCCCGCAACACCGGAATTGTGGGAGAGAACGATGGCCAAGGTGGCATTTCTGGGTCTGGGCGTGATGGGCTTTCCGATGGCGGGGCATCTGGCCGCCAAAGGCCATGACGTGACCGTCTATAACCGCACCTTCGCCAAGGCCGAGGCGTGGACGCAGAAGCACAAGGGCAAGGCCGCGAAGACTCCGAAGGAGGCTGCGGCCGGCCAGGAGTTCGTGTTCTGCTGCGTCGGCAACGACGACGACCTGCGTTCGGTCGTGCTGGGACCGGATGGCGCCTTCGCCGGAGGCCAGCTCACCGTGATGTGCGGCGGCGAGCAGGGCCCGTTCGACAGGGCCAAGCCCGTGGCCGATGCCTTCTCCAAGGCGGTGACGCTGATCGGCCCGCCAGGCTCGGGGCAGATCACCAAGATGATGAACCAGATGTGCATCGCCGGCATCGTCCAGGGCCTCGCCGAGGCGCTGAACCTCGGCCAGCGCGCCGGCCTCGACATGGACAAGGTGATGACCGCCATCTCGAAGGGCGCGGCGCAAAGCTGGCAGATGGAGAATCGCTGGCAGAACATGATCGCCGGCAAGTTCGACTACGGCTTCGCCGTCAACTGGATGCGCAAGGATCTCGGCATCGCCATGGCCGAGGGCAAACGCTGGAGCGCGCAGATGCCGGTGGTCGCCCTGGTCGACCAGTTCTATCAGCGTGTCCAGGAACGCGGCGGCGGCCGCTGGGACACATCCAGCCTGATCCAGCCGCTGCAGAAGCCATGATGGAAAAGCGGTGAGCTACAAGCTCTACGGCCGCCCCGGCTGGGGCTCGGCGATCGTCGAGGCCCAGCTCGCCTGGTACGGGCTGCCCTACACCTACGAAGCAGTCGACGACCTCTTCAAGTCGCCGGACGCCCGTCTCAAGCTGGAGAAGGTCAACCCGCTGGCCCAGGTGCCGACGCTGGTGATGCCGGACGGCGGCATCATGAGCGAGAGTGCGGCCATCACACTTCTGCTGGCCGACATCACCGGCCGGGACGATCTCGTGCCGGCGGCCGGCGCAAAGGAGCGCGCAAAGTTCCTGCGCTGGCTGATCTTCATCGTGGCCAACATCTATCCCACCTTCACCTATGCCGACGATCCATCGCGCTTCGTCTCGGTCAACGCCGCGCGCGATCCGTTCCGCGCCGCCACCGATGCCTATGCCCAGAAGCTGTGGCGCCAGATCGAGGGCGAAGCCGGCAGCCCGTGGTTCCTGGGCGAGCGCTTCTCCGCGCTCGACATCTATTTCGACGTCATGACCCGGTGGCGGCCCAAGCGCGGCTGGTTCGAACATGAGACGCCCCGCCTGTGCGCCATCGCCCGTCGAGCCGACCAGGTCCCACAGCTCTTGCCCGTCTGGGCGCGCAACTTCCCCAACACCTGAGGATCGCCATGCAACGTCGTGCCGTCATTGCTCTCGCCGCCGCCTCGGCTTTCGCAGGATCCGCCCGCGCCCAGGGCGCGTACCCCGACAAGCCGATCACCATGGTCGTGCCGGCGCCGCCCGGCGGCGGCACCGATCTGGTCACGCGTATGTATGCCGACCTGCTCAGCCAGGAACTCGGCCAGCAGGTGATCGTCGACAACAAGGGCGGCGGCAACGGCAACATCGGCACGGCGCTGGTCGCCCGCGCCAAGCCCGACGGCTACACGCTGCTGATGCAGTACTCGGCTTACCATTCGGCCAATCCGGCGCTGATCAAGGACCTCAACTGGAAACCCGACGATTTTGTCGGCGTTGCCATGGGTGCGGTCGCACCGCACGTCATCGTCATCGCCAAGAAAGTGCCGGCCGAAGACCTCAAGAGCTTCATCGCCTATGCCAAGGCCAACAAGGGAAAGCTCAACTATGCCTCGGTCGGCGCGGGCTCGGTGCCGCACCTGGGCGGCGTGCTGCTGAACAAGGCGGCCGGCATCGACCTCACGCACATCCCCTACAAGGGCGCGGGACCGGCGACGCAGGACCTCGTGGCCGCAGCCCATCGTCGACAGGCTGAACGCGGCCATGCGCAAGGTTGCCAAGACGGACGTCGTCGTCGCCCGCGCCAGCCAGCTCGGCACTGTCCTGAAGGACTGGACGCCCGCCCAGATGGACGCCTTCGCCCGCAGCGAGGTCGAGACCTGGGGCAAGGTGATCCGCGACAACAACATCACCTTCACCGAGTAGGTGCAGGCCGTGGCTTGCATCGGCATCGTCGAACGGCTCGCCGCCTAAAACGTCTGCCGCACGCCCACGATCTGACCGAGGCAGAGGCCGACATGTTCGGCGGTGTCGGGCGCCAGGCCCTCGACCTCGATCTCGACCGAGAGCTGGTCGTCGGTGGCCTGGGCGAAGACGCGCGCCGGCACGAGGCCGCGCTTGGCCAGAAGCTCGAGCGCGCGCGGTAGCACACCGGGCTCGGCGTCGGCTTCGAAACAGTATCGGACGGTGGAGTTGCTACGCTTGAGAGAGAGGACGCCAAGTGACGTGGGGGACATCGGACGAATCCTTGGATGAGATAAGGGCGAACGTGGCAACGCGGCGGTTTGCAGTGCAAACCGTGGTGCTAATTCGCCGTCCAAGGAGGTCCATGCGGGCCATGACAGCACTATAGCGCCGGAGGCGGCCGGCGCGCTACGGTCGGCGCGAAGTCTCGCCGGGAAGGAAACAAAAATGCGTTCGACGCCCATCTACGAAGTGCATGCTGTCAAATATGCCCACCTGCCGCGCAAGGCGTGGGAAGTACAGATCTCGCCCGACCCGCACGACGCCGACTTCCCGATGGATTATTTCGTCTGGGTAGCGATCCCGCTGGACGAGAGCGGCCATCGCACCATCGGCGGCAAGCCGATCGTGATCGACACCGGCTTCAACGCCGAGACCGGCAAGGGCCGTGGCCGCGAGGTGAAGAAGAATCCGGCCGACCTGCTGGCCCATCTCGACGTCGATGCGAAGACGGTCGAGGACGTCATCATCACCCACCTTCACTACGATCACGTCGGCAACTGGGACCGCTTCCCCAAGGCGCGCTTCCATCTTCAGGACAAGGAGATGAACTTCGCCACCGGCCGGCACATGTGCAAGGACCCGTTCCGTCACGCCTACGAGGTCGAGGACATCGTCGGCATGGTGCGCGCGGTCTATGGCAAGCGCGTGGTGTTCCACGACGGCGACGAGGAGTTGCAGCCGGGCATCTCGCTGCACCTGATCGGCGGCCACACCGCCGGCATCCAGTCGGTGCGCATCAACACGCGCAACGGCTGGCTCGTGCTGGCCTCCGACGCCAGCCACTATTTCTGGGGCGTCAACAACGACAAGCTGTTCGCCATCGTCTACTCGGTGGCCGACATGCTGGCGGGCTACGACAAGCTGAAGAAGCTGGCCGACGGCCGCGTCGAGATGGTGATCCCCGGCCACGACGCCGAAGTCATGACGCGCTACCCGGCGTCGAAGAAGGGCCTCGAAGGCATCAGCGTCAGGCTGGACTAGCCCTCGTCGTCTCGACCGGAGCCGAGTCGCGCGGAGTAATCTCCGCGCTGAAGCGAGGCGTAGCGGAGAGGCCTTGCCCGATGGAGGCAAGCCCCTTCGACCACGCGCTTGTCTCTGGGTGACGCTTCGCCTACTTCTTCTCGACGTTCCACAACGCCAGCGACGGCGTCTGCAACAGGCCGTCGACGTTGGTGCGGATGGCCGTCGGCGTGGTGAACTGCCCCAACGGCACGTGCGTGGGATATTCCAGCACGCGCAACTGCACGGCCTCGGCGATCTGCTTCTGCTTGGCCGGATCGGTCTCGCGCGCGAAAGCATCGCGCAGCTTTTCCAGTTCGACGTCGCACGGCCAGCCGAACGTGGCCTTGTCGCACGAGGCGTTGAGGAAGGCCGCCGACACCGGGTTCAGCACGTCGGTGGCGCCCCATGAGGTGAAGAACGCGCCCCAGCCGCCCTTGTCCGGCGGGTCCTTCTTCGCGCGCCGACCGACGAGCGTCTGCCAGTCCATCGCCTGCAGGTCGACCTTGAAGCCCGCCTTCTCGAGTTGAGCCTTGGCGACGGTGGCGAGGTTGTTGTGTCCGGCCGTGTCGGTCTGGTGCATCAGCACGACCGGCGTGCCGTCATATCCCGCTTCCTGCAGGAACTGCCTGGCCTTGGCGACATTGCCCGAGACCTTGTCGTCCCAGCCCTTGGTCGATTCCAGCGGCGAGCCGCAGGGGAACAGCGACCTGCATTCCTTGTAGTAGGTCGGATTGCCGACATTGGCCTCGAGGAACTCGTTCTGCGACAGTGCGTAGAGCACGGCCTGGCGCACCTTGGCGTTGTCGAACGGCTTGAACAGCACGTTGAAGCGCATGGCGTACTGCCGGCCCGCCGTGTTGACGACCGTGACCTTGATGTTCTTTTCCTTGGCAAGAAGCGGCAGCAGGTCGGGCGGCACGATCTCGACCAGGTCGACTTCACCGTTTATCAGCGCGTTCACCTGGGTCTGGGTGTCGGGCAGCACCAGCCATTCGACGCGATCGACCTTGGCGACCTTGCCGCCGGCGAGGCCAGAGGCCGGCTCGCTCCGCGGCTTGTACTTGGGGTTCCGGACGTAGACTGCCTTCTCGCCGGCCCGCCATTCGTCCTTCTTGAAGATGAACGGCCCGGAACCGGTCGAGTCGGTGATCTGCGTATTGGGATCGGTGGCGGCCACCGCCTTGGGCATCATGAAGGGCACGTTCGAGCTCGACTTGCCGAGCGATTCGAGCACCAGCCCGTACGGCTCCTTCAGCACCATCTTGATGGTCCTGGCATCGGGGGCGCTGAGATCGGCCACGACGCCCATCAGCTTCTGGCCCATCGAATCCTTGGCACCCCAGCGCTTGATGGAGGCCACGCAGTCCTCGGCCGTCACCGGCTTGCCGTCGTGCCACTCGAGGCCATCGCGCAGCGTGAAGGTCCAGGTGAGCTTGTCGGGCGAGACCTCCCACGTGTCGACCATCTGCGGCTTGACCTCGAGCTTGCCGTCGAGGGCAAACAGCGTGTCGTAGACCATGTAGCCGTGGTTGGTGGAGATCAGCGCCGTCGTCCAGGTCGGATCGATGATTTTCAGATCCGAGTGCAGCGCCGCCTTGAGAGTGGATTGCGCCATGGCCGGCGACGCCAGAGCTGCGATGGCGGTAACGGCGATAAACGCATTTGCAGCACGACGACCGAATTTCAACATGACAGCCCCTCCCGGCGCCTCGCCAGTCGGTGACAATAGCCCCCTCACTCGCTCTGTGCGACCTCCAGAAGCGCTTGCCACTCGGTCAACTTCACGCGGGGCCGGCCCAAGGCCGCGCCGGCGGCGACCTCGGTCTTGTCGATGCGATGCCAGCCGGCGGCATCAACGCAGACCGGCAGGGGATCAGGCCCGCTCTTGGGGTCGCGCTCCTTCAACCAGACCGCGACTTCCTTGGCGACCGCGTGACTGTCGGCACGGTTGGTCGGGATGGTGCCGCTGGGCCCGCGCCGGGCCCAACCGACCGCGAACACGCCGTCACCCTTGGGATGATCCTCGCCGTCATAGCCGATGCAGGTAACGACGAAGTCGACCGGAAGCTTGCCCGTCGCGAGGTCCAGTTCGCCCGGCCGGACGGCCTTGGGTGCCGCGTTGAACAGGAAATGCACCGTGACCGGCTTGCTGCCGGGCGTGTTGGCCGCAAAGCCCTTCAGGATCTCGAGATTCTTGTTCTTGCGCAGCCGCTCTGGCGTCGGGTCGGAGGCCGGCGGATGTCCTTCCAGCGCCTGGGCGTCGGTGACGGCGACCGCCTGGGCAAGCCGGCCCATCTCACTCAGCTCGTTGCCGGTGAAGTTGGCGTGCTCGGGTCCGCGCCGGCCGATCACGTAGATGTCTGCAAGCGGCGCCGCCGCGATTGTCGCAGCGGCGGCCGGCACGATGTCGCTCTTGGCCATCTCCTCCGCGCTCTTGGCCAGCAGCCGCGCGACATCCAGCGCCACGTTGCCGTTGCCGATCACCGCCACGCGCCTCACCTGGGAAAGGTCGGGCCCGTGGCGAAAATCGGGGTGGCCGTTCAGCCAGGCCACAAAACGCCACGAACCCCAGACATGGGGCAGTTCCTCGCCCGGTATGCCGAGCTTGCGGTCGATCACCATGCCCGTGGCCACGATCACGGCATCGTAGGCCGCCCGCAGCTCGTCCCAGGACAGATCGCGGCCGATCTCGATATTGCCGGCAAAACGCACGTCTGGCTGGGCCAGCAAGCGATCGAACTGGCGGGCCACCGCCTTGGTGCCCTGGTGATCGGGCGCGACGCCTGCCCGCACCAGCCCGTGCGGTGTCGGCAGACGGTCGATGAGGTCTATGCGGAGTTCGGGATTGGCGCGTAAAAGCCCGTCGGCGGCGTAGAAGCCCGAAGGGCCGGCGCCCACAATGGCAACCCTGTGAGTCATGGCCGCCCGCTTAGCATATGATGACGGTCGTGTTGAAGGTGAGGCCGATGGCAAAAAAATTCGTACATCTGACGCAACTGGGCCGCCCGGCGGCGCTGCCGGCCTCGCCCGACAAGGCGGTGCTGGAGACCGTGCCCAATCCCAATCCGCGCGACCTCTATCTCGTGCGCTTCACGGCGCCGGAATTCACCACGCTTTGCCCGATGACCGGCCAGCCCGACTTCGCGCATCTGGTGATCGACTATGCACCGAAGGCGAAGCTGATCGAGAGCAAGTCGCTCAAGCTCTATCTCGGCAGCTTCCGCAATCACGCCGACTTCCACGAAGCCTGTACGCTGGCCATCGGCCAGCGCCTGGCCAAGGTGCTGGCGCCGCGCTGGCTCAGGATCGGCGGTTACTGGTATCCGCGCGGCGGCATACCGATCGATGTGTTCTGGCAGACAGGACAGCCGCCCAAGGGCCTGTGGCTACCTGATCCGGGCGTCGCGCCCTATCGCGGCCGCGGATAGCAGAGGGGACAATGGCCCGGCTTCCGCCCACGCCGAAGCGGCCGCCACGACCGGCGACACCGCTCGAGCTGCGCGATGCCATCCGCGACGAAGCGCTCAGGCTGGGCTTCGATGCCGTGGGGTTCGCCGCCGCGACCCTGGCGCCCGAAGCACGCGCCGAGCGGCTGGCACAGCTCACGCAGTTCGTCGAACTGGGATTCCAGGGCGACATGGGCTGGCTGGGCGAGCGCAGCGAGGAGCGCGCCGATCCACGGACCCTTTGGCCCGGCGCAAGGACCGTCGTCTCGGTGGCCATGAACTATGGCCCGACGCATGACCCGCGCACGCTTCAGGACGAACGCGCGCGCGGTGCGATCTCGGTCTATGCCCAGGGCCGCGACTATCACGACGTGATGAAGACCAGGTTGAAGGCGCTGGGCCGGTTCATCTGGGACAACTATCGGCACTCGATAAAGGTCTTCGTCGACACTGCACCGCTTATGGAGAAACCTTCGGGGCAGGCGGCAGGCCATGGCTGGCAGGGCAAGCACACCAACCTCGTGTCGCGCCAGTTCGGCTCGTGGCTGTTCCTGGGCGAGCTGCTGCTGTCGGCCGAACTGCCGGTCGATGCGGGCGAAAGCGACCACTGCGGCCAGTGTCGCGCCTGCCTCGATGCCTGCCCGACGGCGGCCTTCCCCGCGCCCTACAGGCTCGATGCCCGGCGCTGCATCTCCTACCTCACCATCGAGCACGAGGGCGCCATCGACCGCGAATTCCGCGCGGCGCTGGGCAATCGCATCTACGGCTGCGACGATTGCCTGGCCGCCTGTCCGTGGAACAAGTTCGCCAAGACCGCGCAGGAAGCAGCCTTCCTGCCGCGGCCGGACCTCACAGCCCCCACGCTGGTCGACCTGGCAGCCCTCGACGACGCGGGCTTCCGCCGGCGCTTCGCCGGCACCGCCCTCAAGCGCATCGGCCGCGATCGCTTCGTGCGCAACGTCGCCTATGCGCTGGGCAACAGTGCTGCGCCGGAGACGGCCCTTCCCGCCATCGAGCGATTGCTCTTGGATCCATCGCCTCTGGTGCGCGGCGCCGCGGTGTGGGCATTGTCGCGGCTGGCGCCGCTCGAATTCGAACGGCGACGACCTCGGACGGCCGAGGCCGACCCGAACGTTCTGGCCGAATGGAGAGCAGCCCCATGAAAATCGGACACGCAGGCCTCTTGGCTTTCTTCGTCGCCATGCTGGGGGCCAGCATCGGCCATGCGCAGATGATCTCGCCCGAGCAGGCCGCCAAAGTCGTCGCGAGCCCAGATCGCAGCGATGCCGACCGCGTCAACGATCGGCGCCGCAAGCCGGAAGAAATGCTGGTCTTCATCGGCGTTCGCCCCGGCATCACCGCCCTCGATCTCAGTGCCGGC
>RGPT01000108.1 GCA_010032545.1 Alphaproteobacteria bacterium | reverse complement strand
CAGACCGGGGTCGGAGTAGCAGGCGATGACGAAGGCTGAGCAGTCATTGTCGCGTTTGGTCACCATCTTGCCGATCGGTCCCACGACCTGCTCGACATGGGCCTGGCTCTCGATGCCGGGTGGGCCGTCTTTCAGGGTCACGCACTCGATGATGGGGCCGCCGTTCATGCGCAACGGCTCCATGGCGGCATCGATGCCTTTGGTCACGGTTTCGGTCGAATTGGGATTGATGACGAGAATGCGTTCCATGGCGGCGAGGATGGCCCCTAAATTGCTAATCAACAATGCCTGATCTAACGTCCGCGCTTGGGGATTTCTTTGGGAGGCTCGAAATGATGAAACGTCGCTATGCCGCGGTTGCCGCGGCCATTCTGCTCTGCGCGTCGCCTGCGCTGGCACAGGACAAGCTGCCACCGCTCAGGACCGGCGTCGATGGCACCTTCGCCCCGCACGCCATGCCCAAGCTCGGCGGTGGCGTCGAAGGCTTCCAGATCGATCTTTTTACCGAGGTCGCCAAGCGTATGAAGCGCGACATCACCATCGATGCCGTGAGCTTCTCGACCCTTATCCCCGGCATGCAGTCCGGTCGTTACGACTTCGTTGCGGCACCGACCACGGTCACCAAGGAGCGGGCGGAGAACATGCTGTTCACCGCGGGCTACCTGTGGACGGCCTTCCAGTTCGGCATCAAGAAGGGCTCGGCGCCGATCAAGGGTTGGGAAGACCTCAAGGGCAAGGCCGTCGCCGTCAACAAGGGCACGCCCTACGAGACGCTCTCCAAGCAGATGGGCGAGAAACACGGCTTCACCGTGCAGGCCTACGACACCCAGCCCGACGCCGTTCAGGCCGTGCTCTCGGGCCGCGCCTACGCCACGCTGGTCGGCAACACCTCGATCGTCTACGCCGCCTCGAAGAACCCGATGCTGGTGGCCGATCTCGAGCTCAAGGAGACGCGCGCTCATTGGGCCGCACCCGTCCGCAAGGACAACGTCGAGCTCCGCAACCAGCTGCAGGACGCACTCGACTGCATGAAGAAGGACGGCACCATCGCGAAGATGTCGGAGAAGTGGTTCGGCAAGAAGCCGGAGCCTGATGATCTCGCCGTTGTCATCACGCCGGGCTACGGCGTGCCGGGCATGCCGGGCTACGATCCGACCCCGCACGAACTGAAGTGCGGCTGATCCCGCGCTGATGAAACCGCAGCCCATCGTCGACGCGCGCGCGGTCCACAAGCATTTCGGCGCCCTTCATGTCCTGAAGGGCGTCGATCTCAAGGTGGCCGAGCGCGAACTGGTCTTCGTCATCGGCCCCTCGGGATCGGGCAAGTCTACGCTGCTGCGCTGCCTCAACCGGCTGGAGGAACCTTCCTCCGGCTCGATCGTGGTCGACGGCATCGACATGCTCGACCCCAGGACCGACATCAACCACGCCCGCCAGCGCATCGGCATGGTGTTCCAGTCCTTCAACCTCTATCCGCACATGACCGCGCTCGGCAACGTGACGCTGGCGCTCCGCAAGGTGGCGGGCAAGTCGCGCGCCGAGGCCGACCGCCTGGGCCGGGCCGCGCTGGAGCGCGTGGGCCTCGCCGACCGCGCCGACCACACGCCGGGACAGCTCTCGGGCGGCCAGCAGCAGCGCGTCGCCATCGCCCGGTCGATCGCGCTCGAGCCCCGCGTCATGCTGTTCGACGAGCCGACCAGCGCGCTCGATCCCGAGCTGGTGGGCTCGGTGCTCGAAGTCATGCGCTCCCTGCGCGAAAGCGGCATGACCATGGTGGTGGTGAGCCACGAGATGGGCTTTGCCCGCAACGCCGCCGACCGGGTCGTCTTCATGGACGACGGGCTGATCGTGGAGCAGGGGCCGCCGGCCGCGATCTTCGAGACGCCGACACAGGACCGTACCCGCGCCTTCATCGGCCAGATCCAGCGGCATTGATCGTACGCCGTCCGACATGACCACCTGGGACCGCTTCGTCGATACGTTCTTCAACGGCAAGGTCATGCTCAAGTACCTGCCGGACATCCTCTGGGGGGTGGTGGTCACGATCGAGCTCGCGGTGCTGATCGTGCTGTCCGGCCTCGCCGCCGGCCTTGCCCTCGCCCTGCTGCGCAGTCTCGCCATCCGGCCGCTCAACTGGCTGATCATCTTCATCGTCGACCTGTTCCGTTCGCTGCCTCCCCTGGTCATCATCGTGCTGATGTACTTCGGCCTGCCTTACGCCGAGGTCTCGCCCTCGGGCTTCGTCTCGACCTGGCTGTCGCTCGCGTTCGTGCTGATGGCCTTCTCCGAGGAGATCTTCTGGGCGGGCATCACCTCCGTGCACAAAGGCCAGTGGGAAGCCTCGCGCTCGACCGGTCTCTCGTTCGGCCAGACCCTGATGAACGTCGTACTGCCGCAGGCGCTCCGGCTCACCATCCCGCCGCTCACCAACCGTACCATCGCCATCACCAAGGGCACCGCGCTCGGCACCGTCGTCGCGGTCTCGGAGATCCTGGGGGCTGCGAGTTCGGCCATGTCCAACTCCTACAATCCCTCGCCGCTGATGATGGGGGCCGCCGCCTACCTCGTGCTGTTCCTCCCCGTCGTTATCCTTGCCCGTCGTCTCGAACGCCGATTCGCGTGGAAGAAATGAGGGCGAAGAAATGATCCAGACCTTCTTCAACGTCGAAATCATCGCCGCCTCTTGGCCGATCGTGGTCGCGGGTCTGCTGAACACCGTGCTGCTGTCGCTGATCGTGGTGCCGCTGGGCCTGTTCGGAGGCCTCATCCTGGCGTTGCTGGCGTCGGTCCGTCATCCGGCGGTGCGCTGGCCGCTGATGGTCTGGGTGGATTTCTTCCGGGCCTTTCCGCCGCTGGTGCTGCTGATCCTCCTGTTCGCCGGCCTGCCGTTCGCCGGGCTCGATCTCGGCGGCTTCGCCTGTGTGGCCATCGCCTTCTTCCTCAACACCGGCTCGTACTACGGCGAGATCTTTCGCGCCGGCATCGAGTCGGTTCCGGCGGGACAGGTCGAGGCGGGACGCTCGACCGGCCTCAGCCGCCTGCAGGCGATGCGCTACATCGTCCTGCCGCAGGCCGTGCGTAACGTGCTGCCCGATCTGCTGTCCAACACGCTGGAGGTGGTGAAGCTCACCTCGCTCGGCAGTGTCGTGGCCGTCCCCGAACTGCTCTACCAGGCCCGCCAGGCCCAGAGCCTGACCTACAATCCGACGCCGATCGTGGTGGCGGCGGTGATCTACTTCCTCATGTTGTGGCCGCTGGTGCGGTTGCTCAGCCGCCTCGAGAATCGCGCGCTGGCGGGCCGGCGGTAGCGGGGCGGACGCCTTACCATTCTTCGAGCATCCTTCCGTCGGGGAAGATCGTGACCTTGCTGGGCACACGCTGCTGCTGCGGCGGGGGGAGCGCCGGCACGCGCTTGGCGTCGGCCTTCCATGTACCGTCGACCTGCCGCTCGATGCGCTGCACCTGGTAACCCTGCGACTGGATGCGATCGCGCGCGAACGACTCGGTGTTGGGATAGGGCTGCACCGCCGGGCCGGTGGGGTCGCAAGCGCGGCCTCCCAGGCTTCCGCGAAGCCCGGGACCCGGGTGCGCCAGACATAGGGCGTGGTGCGATCGACATCGACGATGGCGGCGGCGAATTTTGCGCATCCCGTGGCGTTCAGGGCCTCGAGGAAGGCGCGGTGGCGCTGGCCTTTGCTCTGCCATTTGCGTCGGCCGTGGCGGGGTTTGGGGCCAGGCTGGGGTGTTGGGATCGTGCGGTTCATCTGCGCCTCCTGTTCGAGAGGAGGATAGGAGATAGGTAGTATCCGGTCAAGGAGTGGTCGGGCGACGTATCCACCACTGCCAGGCCGCGGCCACAATCAGCAGGGCGAACCCACCACCGGATCGACCCACATGGTGTTGAGCAGCAGCACGACGCCGTCGAGCTGCGAGGGGCTGAGCTTGCCGCGCGCCACCAGTTCCTGGACGACCAGGATGGTGCGGCCGAGGCCGATGCCGCCGATGCCGTCGAGCACAGTGAAATAGACGGCGAAGACCAGGATGGCCGTGCGCGCGAGCCGGGCCGCGACCAGGGCTGCCGTGCCGTTGTCGCGGCCGATGCCATCCACCATCAGCCACAGGCCGACCGCCACCAGGGCCACCATCGGCGTCTGGATCATGTGAAGCATGAACCACCAGTGCGGACCGAAGTAGTCGAGCGCCGAATGGTGCGCGTGCGGCTCGGCGTGCGACAGGAACTGGTACATGCCGGGCGAGTTGGTGAATCCGGCGGGATGGAACAGTTCGAGGACGATCAGCACGGCGGGGGCGACGAAGAGGCAAAGCCACCAGAGGAGCTGTTTCATCATGCGATCCAGATGTTTCGAGGCGACCTCCCATTCCCGAGGACGCCGGCTCGCAGGGCGATCGTCGGGGAAGCGACGCCGACTTCACTTTGCCCCGACAAGCTGCGACGATTCCACATCGAATGTTGCCAGGCCGGATCGCCCGAGCCCCTGCAGGGAAGGAACGCCGTATGAAGTTCGGAGTGACCGTCGCCCCGCGCGTGTCCGACTGGAGGCTGTTCGTCGACCTCGAGGAGATGGGCTACGACTGCGCCTGGGCGGCCGACTCGCAGATGCTCTATTCCGACGCCTACGCCGTGCTCGCCCTGGCGGCGGCCAATACCTCGCGCATCCGGCTTGGGACCGGCGTGTCGGTGGCAGGCGTGCGGCTGGCGCCGGTCACGGCGCATTCGATCGCCACCATCAACCAGCTGGCGCCCGGCCGCGTGTTCCTCGGCATCGGCACAGGCCACACCGCCATGCGCGTGATGGGCAAGGACCCGATGAAGGCCAAGGCCTTTCGCGAATATCTGCGCGTGTTGCGCGCTCTGCTGCACGGCGAGGAGGTCGACTACGCGCTGGAGGGCGAAGGGCGAACCGACATCCGCTTCCTGCATCCCGATTCAGGCTTTATCGATGTGGCCCGTCCCGTGCCGATCTACGTCGCCGCCGACGGCCCGCTCGCTCTCAAGACTGCCGGGGCCTATGGCGACGGGCGGGTGTGTTCGCACAACCAGACGCGGACGCGGCTGCAGAAGAGCATGGAAGCGATGCGGGATGGCGCCGCCGCCGTCGGCCGCGTTCTTCCGGTCGACTTCCATACCGCGGCACTCAGCTACTCCTGCGTGCTGCAGCCTGGCGAGAGCATGACGTCGGATCGCGTGATCGACGAGATCGGTCCGATGGCGGCTGCGACGCTGCACTACTGGTGGGAACTCTACCAGATGAACGGCGACACCAGCACGGTGGCCGGCCGCTGCCAGAATCTCTGGGACGAATACCTGGCCTTCACCGAGAAGATGGAGACGCCGGCCGCCAGGCGCTACCAGCAGGTCCATCTCGGCCATTGCGCCTTCCTGCCGGCCGCGGAACGGCGCTTCATCACCGAGGACCTGATCCGCGCCACCGGCGGGCTGGTAGGCACGCCGGACGAGATCGTCGCCATGCTGCGCGAACGCGAGGCGATGGGCTTGAACGAGGTCACGCTTCTGCCGGCCATGGCCGAGGCGCGCCGCAATCTGGATGACTTCGCGAAGAAGGTGATTGCCCGCTACTGAGGCATGGCGTTCCGATCGCGCGACTTGCTGCACCGGTCCGAAATCCCCTAGCCTCCACCATCGGCGACACAGAGCGCCTGCGCGGGAGGGACCTTGATCGATTTCCAACGACTGGCCGGTGCGCTCGACGATAACCCGGCCCTGCAACGGCGCGCGGCGCTTGCGGCGCTGTTGCTCACGGTGTCGAGCGATGGCGAGGCTACGACCGTCAAGATCGGTGCCGGCGTCAGCGTCGGCCGAGGGGCGGCACCGGGCGCCGCCTTCAGCCTCGCCACCACCGAAGCGAACTGGGCCGAGTTCGCCAAGCCGGTGCCGGCCGTCGGCTTCCAGAGCCTGGTCGGCATGCAGCGCATGGGCCATCTCAAGGTCGCGGGCGACATGGTGGCCTACGGGCGCAACCTCATCTTCCTCGAACAGCTCTTTGCCGCGCTGCGTCCCGCCGCGCCGGCGGAGCGTGTCGCATCGGTCGGCGAACCCGTGATCGAACCGGTGATCGGCCGCTACCTCAGGCTCGATTTCAACGGCAAGCCGCACCGCATCTACTTCGAGGAAGCAGGGCAGGGCATACCGCTCGTGTGCCTGCACACTGCTGGCGCCGACGGGCGGCAGTATCGCGCGCTGTTGAACGACGCCGAGATCACCAAGCGCTTTCGCGTTCTGGTGTTCGACCTGCCATGGCATGGCAAATCCTCGCCGCCGCCCGGCTTCGAGCGCGAGGCCTACAAGCTCACGACCGATCTCTATGTCGACACCGTCATGGCCTTCTGCCGGGCGCTGAAGCTGGAGCGGCCCGTTGTGATGGGCTGCTCGATCGGCGGCCGCGCGGTCCTGCATCTTTCGCTGCGCCACGGCGACTATTTCCGCGCCGCCATCGGGCTGCAGTCGGCCACCCATGCCGAGGCCGGCGCCGACACGCGGCTGCGCGATCTCGGCGTGCTGTTCCGGCCCGACGTGCACGGCCAGGAAGCCGCCGCCGGCACCGTGGCCTGCCTGATCTCGCCCACCTCGCCGCAGGCTGAGAAGTGGGAGACGCTGTGGCACTACATGCAGGGCGGTCCCGCGGTGTTCATGGGCGACCTGCACTACTATTTCGCCGAAGGCGATCTCCGGAACGGGCTTCTGGACGGCCTCGATACGAAGAAGTGCCCGCTCCATCTGCTGACCGGGGAGTACGACCTCTCGGCTACGCCCGAACTGACGGCGGAACTCGCCAAGCTCGTGAACGCGACCTCGTTTCAGGTCATGCAGGGGCTTGGGCATTTTCCGATGTCGGAGAGCCCGGCACAGTTCAGGCGCTTCCTGTTGCCGGTGTTGGAACAGATTGCCGTGTGAAGACTTGAACCGTCTCCTCGCCCGCAAACCCGTCGCCGACATCGTCGCCACCGCGGACCCGCGCATCCCAAAAGTCCTCGGACCCGTCAGCATTACCGCCATGGGCATCGGCGCCATCATCGGCGGCGGCATCTTCATCTTCACGGGCACCGTGGCGGCGCTCAACGCGGGCCCCGCCATCGTGCTGTCGTTCGTGCTGGCGGCCATCGCCTGCGCCTTCGTCGGCCTTTGCTATGCCGAGCTCTCGACCTTCCTGCCGGTCTCGGGCAGCACCTATACCTATACCTACGCCACGCTGGGCGAGTTCGCCGCCTGGATCATCGGCTGGGACCTGATCCTGGAATATGCCATCGGCGGGGCCGCGGTGGCCGTGGGCTGGTCGGGCTACTTCACGAGCCTGCTGCATGCTTTGGGCGTCTCGCTGCCGCCCCGGCTGGCGGCCGCGACGGGGCAGGTGGTGACGCTGGCCGACGGCACGACGGCCACCGCCATCGTCAACCTGCCGGCCGCGGCCATCGTGCTGATGATCACCGTGCTGCTGGTCGGCGGCACGAAAGAGTCGGCGCGGCTCAATAACATCATGGTCGCCGTCAAGCTGACCGTCGTGCTGGCCTTCATCGGGCTCGGCGCCTTCTATGTGAACACGGCCAACTGGCACCCGTTCATCCCGCCCAACGCCGGCACCTTCGGCACCTTCGGCGTGAGCGGCATCGTGCGAGGGGCGGCGATCGTCTTCATCGCCTATGTCGGCTTCGATGCCGTTTCGAATTGCGCCCAGGAGGCGCGCCGGCCGCAGCGCGACATGCCCATCGGCATCCTGGGCTCGCTCGCCATTTAGACCGTGCTCTATATCGCCGTCGCTGCGGTGCTGACCGGGCTGGTGCCCTATCGGGAGCTGAACGTGCCCGATCCGGTGGTCCTGGGCCTGCGTGCCGTGGGTCTCGCGTGGTTCTCGCTGTTCATCGACATCGGCGCGCTGATCGGCATTACCACCGTGATCCTGGTGCTGCTCTACGGCCAGAGCCGCATCTTCGCCACCATGGCAGCCGACGGGCTGCTGCCGCCGGTCGTTGCCCGCGTCCATCCGCGGCTGGGTACGCCCTGGATCAGCCAGATCGCCATCGGCTTGGTGGTCGCGGGTGTAGCCGCCGTGTCGCCGATCGACGTGCTGGCCGAGCTGGTGGGCGTGGGGACGCTCTTCGCCTTCGTCCTCGTCTGCGGTGCGGTGATCTATCTGCGCCACCTCGAGCCCCACGCGCCTCGGCCGTTTCGCGTGCCGTACGTGCCGCTGGTGCCGGTGCTGGGCATCGTGTTCTGCCTGGTGCTGATTGCCGGCATGGCGCCCGCGACCTGGGTGCGGCTGGTGGTCTGGCTGGCGGTCGGGTTCGTGATCTACTTTACCTACGGCCGGCACCATTCGCGATTGCTGAAGCGCTAGCGGACGGCGACGCAGTCCTTGTAGGTCACGGTCCGCGGGGCGCCTTCCTCAACGAAGGCCGTGTTGCCCTTGCTCCAGAAGACGATCGTCTCGCCCTTGTCGGTGTAACGGATGCCGGAACCCGATATGGTTTGCGGCAGGGTGAGGCGGCGTCCGTCATCCAGGACCAGCGACACGCGGCCGCCGGGGATCGGCATGCCATTGGCGGCCACGCCGGCCGTGCCGTCGAAATACTCTGCGACGATCGATTTGCCCTGGTCGCAGGCATAACGGACGGTCTGCATGGGGGCGCCGGTCTGGGCGACAGCGGCACCGGCTGCGATGGCCGGCGTGAGAAAAAAGCCGATGATCCGGAGTATTGCCATTTTTTATCCCCCGCTGGTCATCAATGACTGGACGCTTGGTCCCGATCTTGCTTCACTTTCGGCGTAGGGGACAGTCAGGGGAGAGATCCATGTTGGAGTCGTATCTGCGACGAGTCGGGATTTCCGTGCTTGCGATCGCGTTCAGCACGTCGGCGTGGGCTCAGGACAAGGTGCGGTTCCAGACTGACTGGATCCCGTCGGGCGAGCACGCGATGTATTACGGCGCCTGGAGCAAGGGCATCTTCGCCAAGCACGGCATCGATATCACCATAACGCGCGGTTATGGCTCGGGCGATACCGTGACGAAGGTCGCGGGTGGGGCCGCCGACTTCGGCGTCGCCGATGTGTCCGCCGTGTTCACCGCGCGGGCACGGACCAACGTACCGGTGAAGACCATCGCGGTGCTCTACAATGAATCGCCGCATTCTCTGTTCGTGCTGAAGAGCTCGGGCATCACCAGCTTCAAGGGGCTGGAAGGCAAGAAGATCGGCATCACGCCGGGCAACAGCCATCGTTTCTACTTCCCCGAGGTCGCCAAGAAAGCCGGCACCGATCCCAACAAGCTGATCTGGACCAACATGGACGGGGCGGCGATGGCCGCCCAGCTGATCGCCAAGAACATCGACGCGGCGCCGTTCTATTCGATCCATTACTATTACATCAACAAGGCGGCGGTGAAGGCGGGCGAGGAGATCCTGCCGCTGCCGTTCGTGGCCGTCGGCTTCAAGATCTACGCCGCCTCGCTGATCACCACCGACAAGATGCTCCAGGACAAGCCCGACCTGGTGAAGCGTTTCCTGGCGGCCACCAAGGAGGCGTTCGAGTGGGCCAATGCCAACCCCGAGGAGGCCTGCAAGCTGCATGTCGCGCGCTTCCCCGAGGTCGAGCTCGACGACTGCATGGGCAGCGTGCGCGCGGTCATGCCGTTCGTGTTCAACGACCACAGCAAGGAGGCCGGCTGGGGCAAGGAGAGCGCCGACCGCCTGAAGTTCTCTTGGGACACGATCGCCGAGGCCAACGATCTGAAGAAGGACTACGACTACAAGCAGGCGATCGATACCAAGCTCGTGCCGGCGAAGTGACGGGCTGAGCGAGCGGAGGCCCGCTTCGTGATCACCCTCAATCGCGTCACGCGGATATTCGAGTCGCGCGACGGCGACCGGATCACGGCGCTGGAGGACGTCTCGCTGTCGATCCGCGACAACGAGTTCGTAACCCTGGTCGGGCCGTCGGGCTGCGGGAAGTCGACGCTGCTGCGGATCGTTGCCGGCCTGATCCTGCCGACGGCGGGAACGGCGTCGATCGGGGGCGCGGCCATCACCGAGCCGCGCTCGGAGACCGGGATCGTCTTCCAGGCGCCGACCCTGCTGCCGTGGGCCAGCGTCTTGGACAACGTGCTGTTTCCGTTGCGCATGATGCACAAGATGGACTCGGCCAGTACCGACAAGGCCGCGGCGCTCCTCAAGCTGGTTGGCTTGCAGGGCTTCGAGAGCAAGTCGCCGCGCGAACTGTCGGGCGGTATGCAGCAGCGGGTGGCGATCTGCCGGGCCCTGGTGCACGAGCCCGACATCCTGCTGATGGACGAGCCGTTCGGTGCCCTCGATGCGCTGACCCGCGAGGAGATGACCATGGAGTTGCTGCGGATCTGGGGCGAGCGGCCCAAGACCGTGCTGTTCGTCACGCACTCCATCACCGAAGCCGTGGTGCTGGCCGACAGGGTCGTGGTGATGTCGCCCAGACCTGGGCGCATCGCCGAGATCATCGAGGTGAAGTCGCCACGACCCCGCAGTTTCGACAACGAAGCCAGCCCCGAATTCCACGAGGCGACCCACCGCATCCGCCAGCTCATTTTTGGACAAAGACATGTCGGTCCAGGCCGCGCCGCAGCTTGAAAAGCCGCGCAAGCGGCCGTCCGCCGCCCTCTACGAGGTGGTGGTGCCGCTGCTCGCCACGGCGGCGGGCTTCCTGGTGTGGGAGGCGATCTGCAAGGCCTTCAACGTGCCGGCCTACCTGGTGCCGGCGCCGAGCGAGATCCTGAAGGACACGCTGGCGATCGGACCGACGGTGTTTGGCCATTCGATGGCCACGCTCAAGACCGTGCTGCTGGGCTTCGTGGTCTCGATCGCCATCAGCCTGCCGCTCGCCGTCCTTCTGACCGCGTCGCCGGCGATCGCGAGCGCGCTTTATCCGTTTCTGGTGTGGACTCAGTCGATCCCCAAGGTGGCGCTGGCGCCGATCCTGGTCGTCGTGCTGGGCTCCAACGAACTGCCGCGCGTGGTCATCACGGTGCTGGTGGCCTTCTTCCCGCTGGTGATTTCCAGCGCCACCGGCCTGATGTCGGTGCCGCCCGAACTGATCGAACTCAGCCGCGCCTGCAAGGCGTCGAAGTGGAGCGAGCTGTGGCGCATCCGGCTGCCCTACGCCATTCCCTTCATCTTCGCCGGCCTCAAGGTCGCGATCTCTCTGGCCGTGGTGGGTGCCGTGGTCGCGGAGTTCGTCAACGCCGACGCAGGGCTCGGCTTCCTGATCGTGACCTCGACGGCCTTCTTCAAGGTACCGGTGGCCTTCGGGGCGCTGATCATTCTATCCATCATGGGCGTTGTGTTGTTCCAGCTCGTGGTGATCGCGGAGCGCGTGTTCTTCCCGTGGTCGACCGGCAACGCGATGGCAGCTTCCTGAGGGGATGAAAGATGGCCAAGGCAGCGATGACGATCATCAGGGGCGGGCGCGTTGTCGACATCCGCGGTCATGCCGCGCCCAAGGCCGACATCCTGGTCAAGGGCGACACGATCGTCGAGATCGGCCGGCCGGGTATGCCGGCGCCGCCCGACGCAAAGACGATCGACGCGAGCCGCCGGCTGCTGCATCCCGGCCTGATCAATGGACACACCCACAGCCACGGCAATCTCGCCAAAGGCATGGGCGACCGGCTCACGCTGGAACTGCTGCTGACGGCAGGACCGTGGATGAGCGGCAACCGCACGCTCGAGGACAAGTACCTGTCGAGCCTGATCGGCGCCGCCGAGATGGTGCTGAAGGGCTGTACGGCAGCCTACGATCTGTCGGGCGAGTTCCCGATGCCGTCGGCCGATGGGCTGGCCGCGATCGGGCAGGCCTATGCCGATGTCGGCATGCGCGCCGTGCTGGCGCCGATGGTGTCGGACACCAGCTTCTTCGAGGCCATTCCGGGCCTGATGGAGCGGCTGCCTGCCGGGTTGCGCAAGGACGTCGAGAGCTATCGCGTGGCGCCCTACAAGGCCAGCGTGGGGCAGATGAAGAAGGCGTTGCAGGGCTGGAAGCTCGCCGGCAAGGGCGTGAGCCTGGCCGTGGCGCCGACCATCCCGCACCATTGCAGCCGCGAGTTCCTGCTGGCCTGCCTCAAGTTGTCGAAGGACTACGACACAGGGCTGCACACCCATGTCTCCGAATCGAAGGCCCAGGTGGTCGCCGGCTACCAGCTCTACGGCTCGACGCTCACGGCCTACATGGATTCACTCGGCATGGTCGGGCCGAACTTCACTGTAGGGCACGGCGTCTGGCTCGACGGCGACGACATGAAGCTGCTCGGCGACAAGGGCGCGTCGGTCTCGCACAATCCCGGCTCCAACATGCTGCTCGGCAATGGGCTCGCCGACATGCGTGCGATGCTCGAGGCCAAGGTCAATGTCGGCATCGGCACCGACGGTGCCTCGTGCTCGGATAACCAGAACATGTACGAGAACATGCGGCTGGCGGCGATGGTCTCCCATGTCCAGGGGCCCGACTGGAAGCGCTGGATCACGACCGCCGAGGTCCTGGAGGCGGCAACCGCCGGCTCCGCCCGTGCGCTCGGGCTGGGCGACAGGATCGGCCGGCTCGAGAAGGGCTTTAAGGCCGATATCGTGTTCCTCGACCTCGACCATGTGAACTGGATTCCCTGCAACGACGCCACCAACCAGATCGTGAACACGGAGGACGGGTCGGGCGTCCACTCGGTGATGATCGGTGGCCGCATGGTGGTCGAGAACCGCAAGCTGCTCACTGTCGACGTAGCCGGACTGGCGGCCAAGGCGGAGAAATCCCGCGAGCGGCGGGCCGCCGCCAACAAGCCGGCCAAGGCGCTCTACGACAGGCTGGAGAAGATCGTCGGCACTTTCTGCCCCGGCCTTGCCAAGCAGCCCCTGCACATCGACCGCTTCGGCGGCGGCCATCACCACGGCTACGGGCACATGCCGCACAAGCATTAGGATGCGATCCCGGCCATAAACTGACGGGTGATGGAGCCATTCGCCGCCTATGCCGGCCTGTTCGCGGCCTCGTTCCTGGCCGCGACGGTTTTTCCCTTCCAGTCGGAACTGGTGCTGGTCGGAATGCTGCTGGCCGGCGACTTCGCTTGGCCAGCGTTGCTGGCGGTGGCGACCGTGGGCAACGTGCTGGGCTCGGTCGTGAACTGGGGGCTCGGGCGCTTCTTCATCCACTTCCGCGATCGGCGCTGGTTCCCGGTGAAGCCGGCGCGCTACGCCAGGATGGAACACTGGTTCGCGCGGTATGGCGTGTGGTCGCTGCTGTTTGCCTGGGTGCCGGTGGTCGGCGATCCGTTGACGGTGGTCGCGGGTGCGTTGCGTGTGAACCTGCCGCTGTTCGTCCTGCTGGTGACGCTGGGCAAGCTCGGCCGCTACGCGGTGCTGGTGGCGGGGACGGCGGGATGGATGTGAGGGCGCTGG
>RGPT01000107.1 GCA_010032545.1 Alphaproteobacteria bacterium | reverse complement strand
CCCTGCAGGTACTTGGCGACCTCGGGGTGCATCTTGAAGCGCTGGAACTCGTCGAACGGCGACAGGTAGGGATTCTCGTAGGAGAGATGCACCACGAAGCCGATCGACACCAGATTGTCGCCGAAATGGTACATGAACGAGCCGCCGGCCCCGCCGGTCTCCGACAGGGGCCAGCCCTGCGAATGCACGACGAGGCCCTTCTTGAACTTGGCCGGATCGACCTGCCAGAGTTCCTTGAGGCCGATGCCGAACTTCTGCGGGTCGACACCGTCGCGCAGGTCGAACTTCGACATCAGCATCTTGGAGAGCGAGCCGCGCGCGCCTTCGGCGATCAGCGTGTACTTGGCGTGCAGTTCCATGCCCGGCGTGTAGGTGTCCTTGTGCTCGCCGGTCTTGGACACGCCCATGTCGCCGGTGGCGACCCCCTTCACCGACCCGTCGTCGTTGTAGAGCACCTCGGCGGCGGCGAAGCCGGGATAGATCTCGACACCCAGCGCCTCGGCCTGCTGGCCGAGCCAGCGGCAGACGTCGCCCAGGCTGACGATGTAGTTGCCGTGGTTGTTCATCAGCCGCGGCATCAGGAAATTGGGGAAACGGTAGGAGCCGGCCTTGGTCAGGAACAGGAACTGGTCGTCGGTGACCTGCGTCTCGAGCGGCGCACCCTTCTCCTTCCAGTCGGGAAGGAGTTCATTGAGGCCGACCGGATCGACCACGGCGCCGGACAGGATATGGGCGCCGATCTCCGAGCCCTTCTCGAGCAGGCAGACCGAAACCTCGTGATTGCGCTCCGCGGCAAGCTGTTTCAGACGAATCGCTGCTGACAGTCCCGCCGGGCCGCCGCCCACGATCACCACGTCATATTCCATCGCTTCGCGCGCCATGCCCGTCTCGCTCTGCAGTGCCTTTTCCAGATGGACGCGCCGCAAGCCGGCGGCGATCCTTCATCTTTAGATAGCCTGTCGGGGGCAGGATCGCCACCCGCGGACAAGGGGAATCCCGTGGCGGCATTGACCAATATCGACAGCAAAATCTTCTCTGCCCGCGAATTCAGGCTGGAAAGTGGCGAGACCCTGCCGATTCTCGACCTGGCCTACGAGGCCTATGGCGTGTTGTCGCCCAACAAGGACAACGCCGTCCTCGTCGTCCATGGCTACACGTCGAGCCATCATGCCGCCGGCCGCAATGCCCCCGGCAAGCAGGGCCGCGGTGTCCCCGAAGGCTCGGTGGGCTGGTTCGACGGGTTGATCGGTCCGGGCAAGGCGGTCGACACCGACCGCTATTTCGTCGTCTCGGTGAATGCGCTGGGCTCGGCGCATGGCAGCACCGGCCCCAACTGCACGGACCCGCGCACCGGCAAACCCTACGGCCCGACCTTTCCTGAGATCACCATGCGCGACATCGTGGCCAGCCAGAAGCTGCTGGTCGATTCGCTTGGGCTGAAAAGCCTGGTCGCCGTCGTCGGCCCGTCGATGGGCGGCTTCCAGTCGTTCCAGTGGGCCGCCTCCTACCCCGGCTTCATGAAGGCGATCGTGCCGTCCGTCACAGCGCCGCGCTCGCCCGGCGGCCTCGACCGCCTGGAACAATTGCAGGCGCGCCTCGCCACCGATCCCAACTGGAATGGCGGCTGGTACTACGAGAACGGCGGCATCGCCCGCACGCTCGAAGAAATCCGCTTCGAGACCCTGATGAACTACGGGCAGAACGAAATCCTGGCCGAGACCATTCCCGACCCGAGGGCACGCGAAGCCGCCATCCGCGTCAATGCCCAGGCATGGTCGCAGCTCTACGACGGCCACTCGCTGGTGGCGCTGCGCCGGGCGATCGGCACGGTCGACGTGACGGGAGATTATGCCAAGCTCAAGGGCACCAAGGTACTCTATGTACAGTCCAGGACCGACAAGCTGTTCGACATCGCGCTCAGCCCCGGCTACGTGAGCGACATGCGCAAGGTCGGAATCGACATCACTTACGTCGAACTGCCCTCCAACAAGGGTCACATGGCAAGCCACGCCGATGCCGCCCTATGGGCGCCGATCCTCGGCGCGTTCATGAAGAGCCTTTAGATGGACGCGGCAGCCTTCCCGCCGGAGAACGTCGCCGCGCTGCTTCGATGGTACGTCGATCACGGCCTCGACGAGACCATCGGCGAGGAGGCCGTCGATCGCTTCGCCTTGCCGCCTCCCGCGGCTGCCCAGGTGCCCGGCGCGCCACCCTCTAACGCAATCGCGCCGACTCCGGTTCGGCCACCAACGCCGCCACCCGCAGTACGTGCGCCGGTGCCGCTCGAGTCGCCGCAGCTCGTCGAGGATGCCCGCGAGCTCGCGCGGCGCTGCGCCACCATCGCCGAACTCGAGGAAGCGGTGCGTGCCTTCGAAGGCTGCGCGCTGAAGCGCACGGCCAAGAACACCGTGTTCGCCGACGGCGTGGCCGGGGCCCCTCTGATGATCGTTGGCGAGGCACCGGGCGCCGACGAGGATCGCCTCGGCAAGCCGTTCGTGGGCGTGAGCGGTCAGCTTCTCGACCGCATGTTCGCCGCCCTCGGCATGAGCCGCGAGCGCGACCTCTACATCACCAACATCCTGTTCTGGCGGCCGCCCGGCAACCGCACGCCGACTCTGGCCGAACAGGCCGTCTGCCTCGCCTTCACCCGCCGCCACATCGAACTCGCGCGGCCGAAACTGGTGGTCCTGGCCGGCGGCACGTCGGCCAAGGCCATGCTCGACACGACCGAGGGCATCATGCGCCTGCGCGGCAAGTGGGCGACGGTCAAGCTCGACGACGGCACCGAAATGCCTGCGATGCCCACCTTCCATCCCGCCTATCTGCTGCGCACCCCGGCCAGCAAGCGCCAGAGCTGGCTCGACCTGCTGGCGATCGACAAGAAGCTCGGGGAGCTTGGCGTTAAAGTGTCTTCCTGAGGAAGAACTTCTTGTGGCCTTTAGGGTAGTCGTCGAGCGTGCCAAAGACCTCGTAGCCGCGTTTTTCATAAAACGGCCGCGCCTGGAACGAGTGCGTATCGAGCGTCGCGAGATGGCAGTGGTGCTCGCGCGCATAGGCCTCCGCAGCATCCATCAGACGCGTGGCGTTGCCCTGACCGCGCGCCACCTCGTCCACCCACAGGACCGATACATGCAGGCAGCCGCCCCAGATCATGCCGATCAAACCACCCATCAATTCGCCGCGCTCGTTCTTCAGAAAGAAGTTGGTCGGGTAGTAGGCCGAAATGCCCGTCGCGGCAAAATTATGGAAGATGACGCCGTTCTTCGCCCGCTCGACAGAGGGGCTGTTCTCCGCCGGGTCGAACACCAGTTCAAGCTTGGCCATTGTCATCTCCGCGCGTTGGATCGGCGCGAAGGTGGTTTGTCCGAAGTCGGCTAGGCTGACAATCCCTGTTCGCGGACCTTCGCTACCTTCAGGCGCCCGACAGCCTCGCGAACGGGGTCTTCCAGACCGACACCCCCCGCCGCCAGATGCGCCACGATGGCGGCGCGCATGCGCGGATCCCAGAACTTCTCCAGATGGTCGGCGATCGCCGCCACCGGATCGGCGCCGCGCTGGGGCGTGAAGAACCGGCCGATCTGGTTGGCCATCGTCACGAGCTTGTCGGCGGACGCGGACATGGCCCTCTACTCCGCCGCGACCCTGGCGATCCGCCGGCTGTGATCGGCCTGCTCGGCATAGTCCTTCTGCCATTCGCTGGGACCGTTGGACGGCGCGACCTGGACGGCGGTGACCTTGTACTCGGGGCAATTCGTGGCCCAGTCGGAGAACTCGGTGGTGACGACGTTGGCCTGGGTCTCGGGATGATGGAAGGTCGTGTAAACCACACCAGGCGCCACGCGGTCGGTGATGCGGGCATGCAGGGCGGTGCCGCCGGCCCGGCTGTCGAGCTTCACCCAGTCGCCGTCGCGGATGCCGCGCTCCTCGGCGTCGTGCGGATGGATCTCGAGCACGTCCTCCTCGTGCCACACGACATTGCCGGTGCGCCGCGTCTGGGCGCCGACATTGTACTGCGACAGGATCCGGCCTGTGGTCAGCAGCAACGGGAAGCGTGGCCCCACCTTCTCGTCGGTCGGCACGTACTCGGTGATCATGAAGTTGCCCTTGCCGCGGGCGAAGCCACCGATGTGCATGATCGGCGTGCCGGTCGGCGCCTTCTCGTTGCACGGCCACTGGACCGAGCCTTCCTTTTCGAGAAGGTCGTAGGAGACGCCTGCGAAGGTCGGCGTCAGCTCGGCGATCTCGTCCATGATCTCTGACGGATGGCTGTAGGGCATCTCGAAGCCCATCGCCTTGGCGATGGCGAGCGTGATCTCCCAGTCGGCCATGCCGTTCTTCGGCGTCATGACCCTGCGCACGCGGTTGATGCGGCGCTCGGCGTTGGTAAAGGTGCCGTCCTTCTCGAGGAAGGTCGAGCCCGGCAGGAAGACATGAGCGTAGTTGGCCGTCTCGTTCAGGAAGAGGTCCTGAACCACCACGCATTCCATGGCCTGGAGCGCCTTCACGACATGCACGGTGTTGGGATCGGACTGCAGGATGTCCTCGCCCTGCACGTAGATTCCCTTGAAGGTGCCGGCGATCGCCGCGTCGAACATGTTGGGGATGCGCAGGCCGGGCTCGTTGTCGAGCGGAACGCCCCACAGTTTCTCGAACATCGTGCGCGTAGCGTCCTCGGAGATGTGGCGGTAGCCGGTGAGCTCGTGCGGGAACGAGCCCATGTCGCAAGCCCCCTGGACGTTGTTCTGGCCGCGCAGCGGGTTCACGCCGACGCCGCGCCGGCCGAGATTGCCGGTGGCCATCGCCAGGTTGGCGAGCGCCATGACCGCCGTCGTGCCCTGGCTGTGTTCGGTGACGCCGAGGCCGTAATAGATCGCACCGTTGCCGCCCGTCGCATAAAGTCGTGCCGCCCCGCGAATCGCCTCGGGCGACACGCCGGCCACAAGACCGACGGTTTCGGGGCTGTTCTGCGGCTCCGAGACGAAAGTCGCCCAATGCTCGAAGGCGTCGAGGTCGCAGAACTCGCGGACGAAGGCCTCGTTCACGAGACCTTCGGTGACGATGGTGTGGGCGAGCGCGTTCAGGATCGCGGCATTGGTACCCGGCCGCAGCGGCAGGTGATACTCGGCCTCGATGTGCGGCATGCGCACGAGGTCGGTGCGCCGCGGGTCGATCACGATCAGCCTGGCGCCGGCGCGTAGTCGCTTCTTCATGCGCGAGGCGAAGACCGGGTGGGCATCGGTCGGATTGGCGCCGATCACGAGGATCACGTCGGCCTCGTCGACCGAATCGAAGTCCTGGGTGCCGGCCGAGGTGCCGAAGGCCGTCTTGAGGCCGTAGCCGGTCGGCGAATGGCAGACCCGGGCGCAGGTGTCGACGTTGTTGTTGCCGAAGCCGCCGCGCACCAGCTTCTGCACCAGATAGGTCTCCTCGTTGGTGCAGCGCGAGGAGGTGATGCCGCCGACCGCCAGCCGCCCATGCTTCTTCTGCAGGCGCTTGAATTCGGATGCGACGCGGTCGATCGCGACCTCCCAGCTCACTTCGCGCCACGGCTGCTCGATGCTCTCGCGGATCATCGGCTTCAGGATGCGTTCCTTGTGGTTGGCATAGCCCCAGGCAAAGCGGCCCTTCACGCAGGAGTGGCCGTGGTTGGCCTTGCCGTCCTTGTAGGGGACCATGCGGACGAGTTCCTCGCCACGCATCTCGGCCTTGAAGCTGCAGCCGACACCGCAGTAGGCGCAGGTCGTGACCACCGAGTGCTCGGGCTGGCCGATCTCGATCAGGGATTTCTCCGACAGCGTCGCGGTCGGGCAGGCTTGAACGCATGCGCCGCACGACACGCATTCAGAGCTGAGGAAGTCGTCGCCCAGCATGCCGGCCGAGACCTTGGAGTCGAAGCCACGGCCCTGGATGGTGAGCGCGAAGGTGCCTTGCACTTCCTCGCAGGCGCGCACGCAGCGCGAACAGACGATGCACTTGGCGGCATCGAAGGTGAAATACGGGTTCGATTCGTCTTTCGCGGCGTCGAGATGATTCTCGCCGGCATAGCCATAGCGCACGTCGCGCAGGCCGACCGCCCCCGCCATGTCCTGCAGCTCGCAGTCGCCGTTGGCCGCGCACGTCAGGCAGTCGAGCGGGTGATCGGAGATGTAGAGCTCCATCACGCCCTTGCGGACCTGCTTCAGCCGCTCGGTCTGGGTCGAGACGACCATGCCGGCGGCGACCGGCGTCGTACAAGAGGCAGGCGTGCCGGGCCGGCCGGCGATCTCGACCAGGCAAAGCCGGCATGAACCGAAGGCGTCGACCGAATCGGTGGCGCAGAGCTTCGGCACCTTTATGCCGGCATCCATCGCGGCGCGCATGATCGAGGTGCCGGCGGATACCACCACCTCGTTGCCATCGATGGTGAGCTTCACCGTTTCGGCCGATGTGCGGGCGGGCGTCCCGTAGTCGATTTCATGAACGAGAGACATGGCGCTCTCCTCTCTATGCCGCCGCCACAAGACGCGGGCGGGTGAAGTCCCCAGGGAAATGCTTGATCGCGCTCATCACCGGATAGGGCGTGAAGCCGCCGAGCGCGCAGAGCGAGCCGAATTTCAGCGTCTGGCAAAGGTCGGCGATCAACGCGAGGTTGGCCTCGGCACGATCGCCGGCGATGATCTTGTCCATCGTCTCTGTGCCGCGGACCGAGCCGATGCGACAGGGCGTGCACTTGCCGCAGGATTCGATGGCGCAGAATTCCAGCGCGAAGCGCGCTTGCCTGGCCATGTCGACGCTGTCGTCGAACACCACGACACCGCCATGGCCGATCAGCCCGTCGCGCGCCGTGAACGCCTCGTAGTCGAACGGCGTGTCGAACAGAGCGCGCGGGAAGTAGGCGCCGAGAGGCCCGCCCACCTGGACGGCACGGACCGGTCGGCCGCTTGCGGTGCCACCGCCGATGTCGTCGACGATCTCGCCCAAGGTGAGCCCGAAGGCCGCCTCGAACAGCCCGCCGTACCTGGCGTTACCGGCGAGCTGGATCGGCATCGTGCCGCGCGACCGGCCCATGCCGAGATCGGCATAGTGCTTGGCCCCATCGGCCAGGATCGCCGGCACCGTGGCGAGCGAAATCAGGTTGTTGATGACCGTGGGCTTGCCGAACAGGCCCTTGTGCGCCGGCAGCGGCGGCTTGGCACGCACCTGGCCGCGTTTGCCTTCCAGGCTTTCGAGCAACGAGGTCTCCTCGCCGCAGACATAGGCACCGGCGCCGACGCGGACCTCGATTTCGAAATCTGCTTTGGTGCCGAGCAGGCCCTCGGCTTCAGCCAGCACGATGGCGCGTTCCATGACGCGGATGGCATCAGGATATTCCGAGCGGATGTAGATGTAGCCCTTGGTCGCGCCAACGGCGAAGCCCGCGATCGTCATGCCCTCGATCAGCAGGAAGGGATCGCCTTCCATGATCATGCGATCGGCATAAGTGCCCGAGTCGCCTTCGTCGGCGTTGCAGACGATGAACTTGCGATCCGCGGCCGTGTCGGCGACCGTCTTCCACTTGATGCCGGTCGGGAAGCCGGCGCCGCCGCGGCCACGCAGGCCCGACGTCATGACCTCGTCGACGGTTCCGGCAGCACCCAGGCTCCTTGCGCGCTCAAGGCCACGATAGCCGCCATGCGCACGGTAGTCGGCAAGCGACAGCGGATCGACGATGCCGCAGCGCGCGAACGTAATCCGCGTCTGCCGCTTCAGGAAGGGAATGTCCTCGGGCCGGCCGACGCAGAGCGGATGGGCGGCACTCGGCGGCAGGCCACCGGCGAAGAGGCCGGGAACGTCCTTGACCGTCATCGGCCCAAAGGCGATGCGTCCGCCCGGTGTCTCGACCTCGATCATCGGCTCGAGCCAGAAAAGGCCACGCGAGCCGGTTCGGACCACATCGACGGCGAGGCCGAGGCGCCTGGTCTCCTGGGTTATTGCGGTCGCCACGCGATCGGCGCCGACCGCGCGCGCGGCGGCATCGCGGGGAACGAAGATCCTGGTCATCGTCCGACCTCGCGAGCGATCTCGTCGAGAGTGGCGGCATCGACGCGGCCGATCGGCTGGCCATCGAGCATCGCCGATGGGGCACAGGAACAAAGCCCCAGACAGTAGGTCGCCTCGATAGTCAGGTGACCGTCCGGCGTTGTGTCGCCCCATTCGAGGCCAAAGCGATCGAGCGCCTGGCGCGCCACAGCCTCGCCATTCATCGACTGGCAGGCTTCGGCACGGCAGATTTTCAGCACGTGGCGACCCGCCGGTTGCTCGCGAAAGTCGTGATAGAAGCTGACCACGCCATGAACCTCGGCGCGGGTGCGGTTGAGCGCGTCGGCGACAAGGCGAACGGCTGCCGGCGAGATGCAGCCGAAGACGGCCTGAAGATCATGCAGGATGGGCAGCATCGCGCCTTCCCGCCCGTCGTGGCGACGGATGATGTCATTGGCCTCGGCTTCGTCCCACACGGCTGCCTTGGGCAAGCTCGGACTCCCTAGAATTTGTGGGACAATCGGCGTGCCGCCGACCTCAATCAATAAAGCTGTTAGGTGCTGCGATAGAACATATCTATCGTTGAGGCACATTTGGTTGGCCTTGAACCGTAATACTCTCTAATCCATTGATAACAAAGGATCTTAATTTAGCGTCTCAGCCAGTAGCTTTGCCTCCGCGACCAAGGCAGCGGCCAGCGGTGGCATGGGTTCGCGATCCGAGACCACCAGCCCGATGCCATGAACCGCCTCCGGCTCGATGATCGGGATGGAGCGCAGGTGCTCGGTCAGGCCCAGAGTGTCGGCGAGCTTCTCCGGCATTACGCTTGCCCAGCGGCCCGTCCGCACATGCGAGAACAGCACGATCATCGAGTTCGATTCCAGCGTGGGATCCGGCACGCCGCCCCCTGCAGCGCGCAGCAACTGATCGATGATGCGCCTGTTCTGCATGTCCGGCGTCAACAGGCAGAGCGGGATCCTGGCGACCTCGGCCCAGGTGACGCTGTCGCGGTTGCCGAGCGGGCTCGTCTCCGACGTGAGCAGGCGATACTGCTCGAGATAGAGCGGCACGGCGCGCACGCGGCCGAGCGGCTCGTTGTCGATGTAGGTGAGGCCGGCATCGATCTCGAGATTCTCGAGCATCGACAGAATCTCGATCGAGGTCCGCGACAGGACGGTGAAAGTGACGTTGGGATGCCGGGCGCGGAAGGGCGTGGTGAGCGCCGACACCATTGGCAGCGCCGTAGGGATCGCGGCAACCTTCAGCCGGCCGACGAGGCCATGCTTGAGACCCCGCAGTTCCTGCCGCATCGCGCGGCTGTCGGCCACGATGCCGCGCGCCCAGTCGAGGACACGCTCGCCCTCGGCGGTGAAGGCGATAAACCGCGAACTGCGGTGAACGAGCAGCACGCCCAGCGTCGCCTCGAGCTGCTTGATGCCGGCGGAGAAGGTCGGCTGCGTCACGCCGCACTGCCCGGCGGCCTTGCCGAAGTTCTTTTCCCGCGCCAGGGCAAGAAGGAATTCGAGTTTATCGATCATGTCGCCCACACGGGATCCGGGTACCGGCGCTCGACCGGTCGAAAAATCCATTGTAGGATTATTGCAAGAACTACCAAGAAAAGATCTTCGGGAGGGGCCTTTACCATGATCGAGTCACGTCGATTTCGTGCGTTTGTCCTCGCGGCCTCCGCCACGATCGTGGCGAGCCTTGGCGTTGCTCCGGCCGGCGCATGGGAGCCGACGCGCAACGTCGAGTTCATCGTGCCGGCCGGTACTGGCGGCGGTGCCGACCAGATGGCGCGAATGATCCAGGGCATCATCGCCAAGCACAATCTGATGAAGCAGACCATGGTGGTCGTCAACAAGGCGGGTGGCGCCGGCGGCGAAGGCTTCCTCGATATCAAGGGCGCGAAGGGAAATCCCAACAAGCTGGTCATCACGCTGTCGAACCTGTTCACCACGCCGCTGGCCACAGGCATCCCCTTCTCGTGGAAGGACATGACGCCTGTATCGATGCTGGCGCTCGACGAGTTCGTACTCTGGGTGAATGCCGACTCGCCCTACAAGACGGTTCAGGAATACGTAGCGGCGATCAAGGCGGCGCCGAACGGCCAGTTCAAGATGGGCGGGACCGGCTCGAAGCAGGAAGACCAGATCATCACCGTCGCGCTGGAAAAGGCGATCGGCAAGAAGATGACCTATGTCCCCTACAAGGGCGGCGGCGAGGTCGCGGTCCAACTCGTCGGCAAGCACATCGATTCGACCGTCAACAACCCCATCGAAGCGGTCGCACAGTGGCGTGCCGGCAAGCTGCGCCCGCTCTGCGTGTTCGACAGCAAGCCCTTGCCCTACACCGACAAGGTCGCCGGCGACATGTCGTGGGCCGACATCCCGACCTGCAAGTCGCAGGGCCTCGATATCGAATACCTGATGCTGCGTGGCGTCTTCATGCCAGCGGGCGTCCCCAAGGATGCGGTCGACTACTATGTCGACCTGTTCAAGAAGGTCCGCGCCACGCCGGAATGGGCACAGCTCATGAAGGATGGCGCCTTCAACCAGTCGTCCATGACGGGCGCCGACTACGCGAAGTGGGTCGAGAACGAGGAAAAGCGCCATCGCGACCTGATGAAGGAAGCGGGCTTCCTGGCCACCAATTGATCGCAACCGGCCAGTCCGCGCCCGCGCGCCTGCAAAGACAAGAAGAGGTCGTCGATGTCCCGTTCGCCGGATGACCCCGAGATGTCCGGGCCACGGCACCGCCACGTCGAGATGGGCGTTGCCGCCGTCATACTGTTGCTGGGCGCCATCACCATTTTCGGCAGCCTCAAGGTCGGTATCGGCTGGGGAGCGGAAGGACCGAAGTCCGGCTTCTTTCCGTTCTGGATCGGCCTGCTGATCGTCGCTGCCAGCGCCTTCAACTTCGTCCGGGCCTATCTCGACTCCAGCCGAAAGCTGTTCGCCGAATGGGGGCAGATCTCCCAGGTCCTCAAGATCGTGTGGCCGATGGCGATCTATGTCGCGGCGGTGCCGTGGCTCGGCATCTACGTATCGTCCGCGCTGCTGATCATAGGCTTCATGCGCTGGCTCGGGCGCTATGGCTGGCCGCTCACCCTGGGCATCGGCCTGGGACTGCAAGTCGTCATCTACGTGACGTTCGAAAAATGGTTCCTATTGTCGTTGCCGAAGGGTCCGCTCGAGGACCTGCTCGGACTCTAGAATCCAGGGACGGCGGGGGAAGCCGGGGGATCGATGGAAAGCATTGGCGACTTGATGGGCGGCTTTGCCGTCGTGCTGAGCTGGCAGAACCTGCTCTACATGGTGATCGGTATTGTGCTGGGTGTCATCATCGGCGTGCTGCCGGGTCTGGGCGGCGCCAATGGTGTGGCGATCCTGCTGCCGCTTACCTTCAGCATGTCGCCGACATCGGCCATCATCCTGCTGTCCTGCATATACTGGGGCGCGCTGTTCGGCGGCGCCATCACATCGATCCTGTTCAACATTCCCGGCGAGCCGTGGTCGGTCGCGACCACATTCGACGGCCATCCCATGGCGCAGAACGGCAAGGCGGGCGAGGCGCTCACGGCGGCCTTCACCTCGTCCTTCGTGGGCGCGCTGTTTGCCGTCATTGTCATCACCCTGGCCGCCCCCCTGGTCGCGAGCTTCGCCCTGCAGTTCGGCCCGGCGGAAAAATTCTCGGTTTTCTTCCTCGCCTTCTGCAGCTTCGTCGGCATGGGCAAGGAACCGCCGACAAAAACCATCGCGGCCATGATGTTGGGCTTCGCGCTGGCCGCCGTCGGTACCGATACCGTGACAGGCCAGCTCCGTCTGACCTTCGGCTCCACCGAACTCCTGGGCGGTTTCGACTTCCTGATCGCCGTCATCGGGCTGTTCGGCATCGGCGAGATTTTGCTCACCATGGAGGAAGGGCTGAGTTTCAAGGGCAAGGCGGCGGGCATCAACCGCAAGGTGGTCCTGCAGACCTGGAAGGAATTGCCGCGCTACTGGGTGACTTCTCTGCGCTCCTGCCTGATCGGTTGCTGGATGGGCATCACCCCCGCCGGTGCGACGCCCGCCTCGTTCATGAGCTACGGCATCGCCAAGCGGGCGTCGAAGAACGGCGACAAGTTCGGAACCGGCGAGATCGAGGGCGTGATCGCGCCGGAGACCGCGGCACATGCCGCCGGCACCTCCGCGCTGTTGCCGATGCTGTCGCTGGGCGTGCCGGGATCGCCGACCGCCGCCGTCCTGCTGGGCGGCCTGCTGATCTGGGGCCTGCAGCCCGGTCCGCTGCTGTTCGTCGAGCAGAAGGAATTCGTCTGGGGCCTGATCGCCAGCATGTATCTCGGCAACATCGTCGGCCTCGTGGTCGTGCTGACCATGGTGCCGTTCTTCGCTGCGATCCTGCGCATCCCGTTCGCCATCGTGGCACCGGTCATTCTCGTGATCTGCGCGATCGGCGCCTACACCGTGCACAACAACGCCTTCGACGTGGTGATGATGCTGGTCTTCGGAGTAGCGGGCTACCTCCTGAAGAAATGCAATTATCCGCTGGCCCCGCTGGTCCTTGCGATCGTGCTGGGCGACAAGGCCGAGGAGGCCTTTAGGCAATCACTGCTGATCTCCCAGGGCAGCCTCGGCGTGTTCTGGTCGAGCGGCCTGGTCGCCACGATCATGAGCCTGGGGCTGATCGCCCTGTTCTGGCCGTTCCTGTCGACCCTCTACGGCAAGGCCCTGACGCCGGCACTGCGCAAGTAATCACAGCCCTTGGGGGCGTTCTGGCGAGGTCGGCGATTGACGCCTCCCGACCTGGTGGCATTATGTATTACAGGGATCAGAGGGAGGGCCGTCGGTGAGTGAGAGTCGCGTGGTGGTCGGTCCGATCGACAGCCCGGAGACGTTCAAGGACAAGGCCTACACGGCCTTGCGGAACGTCATCGTGTCTTCGGACGTCTACCGCTCGCGCACCGACATCCGGCTCGACGAGCGTCAGCTCGCGCAGGATTTCGGCATCTCGCGCACGCCGGTGCGCGAGGCCATGGCGCAACTGGAACGCGAGGGCTTCGTCCGCTCGGTGCCGCGACGCGGCATCTATGTCGTGCGCAAGACCAAGGAAGAGGTGATCCAGATGATCACCGCCTGGGCAGCCCTGGAGAGCATGGCGGCACGACTGATCACGGAACGCGCCAGCGACGCCGACATCGCAGGCCTGCGGCGCATGTTCGCGACCTTCGAGGGCGATAGGCTGCACGCCAAGCTCGACGAGTACTCCGAGGTCAACATCAACTTCCACCAGACGATCATCGAGTTGAGCGGCAACCACGTGCTCATCCGACTGGCGGAGAACCTGTTCACCCACATGCGGATGATCCGCCGCCAGACGATTGGCGAGGAAGACCGCGCCGACCGTTCGATCCGCGACCACATGAACATCATCCAGGCCCTCGAAGCGCGCGATACCGAGCGCGCGGAGGACCTGGTGCGCCAGCCGGCGCCGCGGACGACACGCAGGACCTGACCGACGGCTTCAACCTCATGATCGATGCGTTGAAGCTGAACGACCTCACCACGATCTACGGCGTCCCC
>RGPT01000106.1 GCA_010032545.1 Alphaproteobacteria bacterium | reverse complement strand
GAAGGTAGCTGCTGGCGTGCATGGATTGTCCAACCACCTTCTCGATACCGCCTGGCCCAAGGTCCTTGCCGGAAAATCGAAAATGCAACGCGCACTAGGCGGACACATCACACCGGAGGCTTTGCTGCAGATCCTTGACGATTCTGCGATTGCTCCGGATGAAGCCCTGCCGGACACGGGTGTGGGACTGGAGCGGGAACGGGAATTGTCGGCATGCAGGCAGCGGAAACTCTCTCTCAGTCCACTGTCTCAAACATCCCTCCCAATCAAACAGGATACATCTTCGTCCAAGCCAATGGCTTGACCGCTACGGATATGTCTGTTTCATTTGTCTACAGCAATTCGACATCTATCCCTCAATCATTGCTTCTGGCAAAAATAGTCACGAATGATAATTCAATTGTCTCGATTGACAACTCTGTTCGTTCAATTCCCTGGCGCGCGACGCGCGTAACGTCGCTCAACATCTAGCGCTCATTCGCCCGCGCGAGACGATAAAGGCGAATCGTATGTTGTTCGCCCAATTAGCGACCAAATACTCTTCATCAAAATGGGCAGAAATTATTTTGACGATCTTGGGTCGAGAGCAAGCGCCAAAAAAGAAAACGCCGCTCGAATGAGCGGCGTTCACATCGACTGAAGAAAAATCTGTCGGGATCAGGCCATCGCCTTGATGCGTGCGGCGAGGCGCGACACGCGACGCGCTGCGGCATTCTTGGTGACGATGCGCTTGATCGCAGCGCGCTGGATCTCCGGCTGCGCGGCGCGCAACGCCGCCTGGGCGACGTTCCTGTCGCCGGCGGCGATCGCCTCCTCGACCTTCTTGATCGAGCCGCGCACGCGGCTGCGGCGTGCCGTGTTCACGGCAGTGCGGGTCTCTGTCTGGCGGGCGCGCTTCTGGGCCGACTTGTGATTAGCCATTTAGTCCTCGTTGCTCGAAGGGCGGGCTTATACGGGCCGCATGGGGGCCGGTCAAGCTCGCCAGAATTGGCCAATCAACGGTGTTTCCAGCCTGCTTTGCGCTTCTCCGCGAAAGCCGCCATTCCCTCGGCCCGGTCGTCGAAGGCAAAGGTTGCATGGAAGGTGCGGCGTTCGAAGCGCACGCCCTCGGCCAAGGTTGTCTCAAAGGCGCGATTGACTGCCTCTTTCGCGACCATCGTGGCCGGCAGCGAGAGGCCCGCGATCTTCTCGGCGATAGCGAGCGCGTCGGTCATCAAATCGGCGAGCGGCACGATGCGGCTTACCAGACCGCAGCGCTCGGCTTCTGCGGCGTCCATCATGCGGCCCGTGAGTACGAGGTCCATGGCCTTCGACTTGCCGACGAAGCGCGGCAGCCGCTGTGTGCCGCCGGCGCCGGGAATGGTGCCGAGCGTGATTTCGGGCTGGCCGAACTTGGCGTTGTCTGCCGCGATGATGAAGTCACACATCATGGCCATCTCGCAGCCGCCGCCCAGTGCATAGCCCGCCACGGCGGCCACGATCGGCTTGCGCACCTGGCTCACCTTTTCCCAGCCGACAGTAATGAAGTCCTGCAGGAAGACGTCCTGGTAGGACTTGTCCTTCATCTCCTTGATGTCGGCGCCCGCGGCGAAGGCCTTGTCGCTGCCGGTCAGGACCATGCAGCCGATGCCAGCGTCGGCCTCGAACGCATCGAGCGCCAGGCCGAGTTCGCGAACGAGGTCGGCGCACAGCGCGTTCAGCGCCTTGGGCCGGTTGAGCCGGATGATCCCCACGCGGCCCTTGGTTTCGGTCAGAATGTTTTCGTATACGGCAGCCACCGGCGTCCTCCCAAGTATGGAGCCGCTCTTAGCTAGCGCTGGCAGTGTGCGCAATAGAAGGTCGACCGGCCAGACTGCACCAGCCGCCGCACCGAGCGGCCACAACCGCGCGTCGGGCAGGCAATGCCGGCGCGATCGTACACGTTGAACCGGGTCTGGAAGTACCCGAGCTCCCCACCCGGCTGAACATGATCGCGCAGCGTCGAGCCGCCGTCCTCGATGGAGCGCAGCAGGACTTTCTTGATGGCCGCCACCAGCCGGTCGGCGCGCTCGCCCTGAACGGTGTGAGACGACCGGCGCGGCGAGATTCCGGCGAGGAACAGCGCTTCGCAGGCATAGATATTGCCGACTCCGACCAGCGTCTTCTGGTCGAGCAGGGCAGCCTTGATCGGTGTGCGCCGGCCTTTCAGGCGGCCAGCCAAGGCCGCGCCATCGAACGCCTCGTCGAGTGGCTCGGGCCCCAATCCCTTGAAGAGCTTGTGCTTGGCGATCGCGTCGTCGGCCGCCAGCAGCATCAGCCCGAAGCGGCGGGCGTCGTTGAAGCGAACCTGCCAGCCCTCGTCGGTCTCGAAGACGACATGGTCGTGCCGGTCGAAGGGATGCTGGGCGGCACTTGCAGCATCGTGCAGCGTCATGCGGCCCGACATACCGAGGTGGGCGATCAGGGTCTGGCCGCCCTCCAGGCGGATCAGCAGGTACTTGGCCCGGCGGTCGATGGCGCGGACCGTTCGGCCCTCGACTTTCTTGGCGAATTGCGCCGGCAGCGGGACACGCAGGTCGCGGCGATGTTGCAGCAACCGCACGATACGCCGGCCCACCAGCCGGGGCACGAGGCCACGGCGGACGGTCTCGACCTCGGGAAGTTCAGGCATCGGTTTTCGGCGTTGGTGCCTCGAGCGGGGGGCGGGCGCCGAACAGGGCACTTCCCACGCGGACATGGGTGGCACCCAGCCGCACCGCCGCCTCGTAGTCGGCACTCATGCCCATGCTGACCTTGGCCAGGCCGTTGCGCGCGGCGATCTTGGCCAGCAAGGCAAAATGCAGCGCCGGCTCCTCGTCGACCGGCGGGATGCACATCAGGCCGACGACCGGCAGCTTGTGCGTGTCGCGGCAGGCCGTGATGAAGGCATCGACATCTGCCGGCGCAACGCCGGCCTTCTGCGCTTCCTCGCCGGTGTTGACTTGGATGTAGCAGGCCGGCCGGCGCCCGAGGTGCGCCATCTCCTTGGCCAGGGCCACGGCCAGCCGTTCGCGGTCGACCGACTGGATGACGTCGAACAGCCTGACCGCGTCGCGCGCCTTGTTGGTCTGCAGCGGACCGATCAGGTGCAGTTCGAGGTCGGGATGGGCGGCCTTGAGGTCGGGGAACTTCTCCTCCGCCTCCTGGACGCGGTTTTCGCCGAACACGCGCTGGCCTGCGTCAAGCATCTCGCGGACGCGGTTGGCGCCATGGGTCTTGGAGACGGCGACGAGGGTGACGTCCGCCGGAGCGCGACCGGCACTGCGCGCCGCGGCTTCGATCCGTTGGCGAACGTCGGCCAGACGGTCCGCCGCGCTCATGCGTCGAGGCCCGCCCGTGCCGCCAGCACCTCGGCATTGTGCGGATTGGCCGCCAGCGCTTCGTCGAGGATTTCGCGCGCCTTGTCCCTTTCGCCCAGTGCCGCAAGGCAGATGCCGTAATGGGCGAGCAGCCGCGGATCGCCCGGCAAGCCACGCATGGCATGCTCGTGCAACGTCCGCGCCTCGGCCGCCCGTCCGAGGTCGACCAGCACGCGACCGAGGTTGGTCAGCACGAAGGGATCGTCGCTCGCAAGGCGAGACGCACGCTTCAGGGCACGCCGCGCCTCCTCGAAACGCTTGAGGCCGCGCAACGCCAGACCCTGATTGTTGAGCGCCCGGACGTCGTCGGGCGTTGCCTTGATGTGAGCCTCCAGGGTTTCCAGGGCCTCGGCGAACCGTCCGCGTTCGATGTGCAGATTTGAAAGCTGCAGGACGGCGTCGCGGTCGTTGGGGTCAGCCCGCAGTGCCCGATGCAGCAGATCGACGGCAGCATCGCCCTGGCCGGCGGCGGCCTGGGCCAAGGCCAAAGTCTTGAATGCTGCCGCAAAAGCGGGATCGAGTTCGAGCGCCCGTTCGAGCGGCGCGATCGCGTCCGTCGGTCGCCCCGAATGGTAAAGTACGAAGCCCAACACATGATTGAGGCTGGCGCTCTCGGGTGCGAGCGCCAGTGCCCGGCCGGCTTCGGCGGCGGCCTCCTCGTGATGGCCGAGGCCGCCCAGGGCAAGCGCCCGGTCGCCCAGGATCTGTCCACGGCGCGCCGGGTCTTCGCCGGCGTCGACCATGGCCATGTCGAGGACCTCGATCGCCGGAGAGTAATGACCCATGCGATAGAGGACGTGACCCAGCATGTTGCGGGCCCGGGCCTGGAGCGGTTTCAGCGCCTCGGTGCCCTGCTCGTGGATCGCCCGGTCGATGTTGCCCACGAACTCGGTCAGTTCGCGCTCGGCGGCGGCGACACGGTTGAGGTCTATGTAGATCGAGGCGAGTGCCAGTCGCGCTTCGACATGCGCCGGCGTCCGGCGGACCGTTTCGCGAAAGCGCCGCGCCGCCTCGTCGAGGCGGCCCTGGCGCCGCGCCACCAGGCCGAGATTGTAGGACAGCATCGGCTCGTTGGGGTCCTTGGCCAGCGCCTTGCGCCACAAGGTTTCGGCTTCTGCAAGCGCGCCGCGCTGCGACAGGCAGACCGCGAGGTAGTGCAGGATGTCGGGCCGCTCGCCGTAGCGGCCGAGGGCGGCGCGGAACAGCGGCTCGGCACGGTCGAACCAGCCGGCACGCAGATATTGCAGGCCGGACTTGAGGTCGGGGTCGGGCTGAGGCGCTGGAGTCGAGGAAGGCAGGGCCATGGCGGGCTGTGTAGACCCGCCCCACGGCCAAGGCTACACGAAATGCCATGGTCAAGGACGCGGCATTGTTCTCGGCGGCGATGGCCGACGTGAAGCCACTCGACGGTCGGCGTCGGCGGCCGCGGACGCACGTCGACCCGGTCAAGCCTGAGCCAGGCAAGCCCGTCCCGCCCAGGATCGTGCCGCCGCCGGCCAAGGTCGCGCGGACGCTGGCGGTCGAGCCCGATCTCAGCGCCGAGGACCGCAGTTTCGACCGCGACGTCGCGCGCGCTCTTTCACGCGGCAAGCTTGCGCCCGAGGCGACCCTCGATCTGCACGGCATGACCCTGGCGGTCGCCGAACGTGCCGTCGGCCAGTTTCTCGAACGCGCTGCCGGCCGTGACTTCCGGATCGTCCTCGTCGTTACGGGCAAGGGCCTGCGCGAGGAAGGCGGACGCCCGATGGGCGGTCGTATCCGCGCGGAGTTCGTGGGCTGGCTCAATCGCGCCGACAACCGTGCCCGGGTGCGCAGCGTCCGCCCCGCCCACCCGCATCATGGCGGCAGCGGCGCCTTCTACGTGCTGCTGCGCCGGCGTTCCTCGGCGAGGAGCCGTTCCTTGCGCGCCACGCCCCAGCGATAGCCTGTCAGCGCGCCGCTGGCGCCGACGGCGCGATGGCAGGGAATGACCACCGCTGCCTGGTTGGTGGCGCAGGCCCGGCCGACGGCGCGGGCCGCGGTGGGTTCGCCGATCCGACGGGCGATTTCGCCGTAGGTTTGGGTCTGGCCCGCCGGAATTTCGGTCAGTGCCTTCCAGACCTTCCACTGGAAGGCGGTCCCTACGATATCGAGCGGCACGTCGGGCGCGTCGAGCGCGGTCGGCTTGCGGCCGTAGAGTCGGGCGAGCACGCTTTTCACGCGGGGCCCCAGGGTGCGGTCGTTGCGGGCAATCTCCGCCGACGGGAAGTCGTTGTGCAGGGATTTCTCGAGCGCGCGGTCGTTGTCGCCCAGGAATACCGCGGCAATGCCCTTGTGCGTCGCCGCCACCAGCACGCGCCCATAGTCCGAATCGACCATCGTGTAGTCGATATGGGCCCCCGCCCCGCCCCGGGCATAGGTTGCCGGCGTCATGCCCAGCGTCTTGTCGCTGCTTTCATAGACGCGGCTGGGGGAACCGAAGCCGGCGCCATAGAGTGCGTCGGCCACCGTCTCGCCGCCGCGCAATGCCTTGCGGAAGCGCTGGCGCTTGCGCGCGACCAGCCAGTCGCGGGGGTTTACCCCCAGTTCGGCGATGAAGCGCTTGCTGAGCGCCCCGCTCGACAGCCCGACCTGGCGTGCCACGGCAGCCAGCGAGGGCGGCGTGTCGGCAAAGGGGGAGTCGAAGAGGGCACAGGCCCGGGCGACCGACGCGCTGAGACCTGTCTCGGCGTGCCAGTCGCGTGGCTTGCAGCGCTTGCAGGCACGGAAGCCGGCAGCCTCGGCGGCTTCGGGCGAGGCGTGGAAATCCACGTTGCGCCTGAGCGGGGTCCGGGCGGCACAGGACGGCAGGCAGTAGACCCCGGTCGATTTCACCGAGAACCAGAACCGGCCGTTGAACGTCCGGTCTCGCCGCAGAACGGCCTGCCAGCTCGTGTCCGGATCGGGAAGGGTAGCGGTGGCGAGAGCCAAGGTGGGAAGCGAAAGTGGGTGTTGGGTCATGGCGCCATCAAAGCACCATGACCGACCCTGCTCTATCCGGCTGCCGCCGGCAATTCGTATCCCGCCCGACGGGGCCTAGGACCAGAAGCCTTTGGTGGCCTCGAAGCGCGCCGCGTCCCGGTCGAGCCCGATGTCGCGCAAGAGGCGGTCATCGAGCTGGGCAAGCTGGCGTCGCGAGCGGGCGAGTTCGCTTCGGGTCATGACAGTCTCGACCCCGACCACGACCGCACCGGCGATCAGCGCGACGGCGCGACCGAGAGAGAAGGAGGGGACATCGCCGCGGGCGAAGGCCCGCGCGCTGGACAGGGTCGACATGACTTAGCTCCGTTAGAGGCCGGAAAGCTCAATGGAGCTTCTTGTGCCTCGTTTCTTCATTGTATTTGCTATATAATGGCTCGGGTTTCAAAGGATGAAACCTCGGGGGAGGCATAGAAAATCTATGTACGTGCGCCTTAGATGAGCCGTTCTCAGCTGCCTCTCAACGCCTTGCGCGCCTTCGAAGCGGCCGCCCGTCACGCGAGCTTCACCCATGCCGCCGAGGAATTACATGTCACCCAGGCGGCGGTCAGCCATCAGGTGAAGGCGCTCGAGGAAAGGCTCGGCGTGGCACTGTTCGTGCGCCGGCCGCGCGGGCTCGAGATCATCAGCGAGGGTGCAGCCCTTCTGCCCGATCTGCGCGACGCCTTCGACCGCATGACCAATGCGCTTGAGCGTGTTGGCCGCAAGGCCAACTCCGGCACGCTGAACGTCAGTCTGGTGACGACGTTCGCGCTGGGCTGGCTGGCGCCCCGCCTTCACCGCTTTCAGACCAAGCATCCCGAGATCGAGGTCCGCATGACGACGACCCAGCGGCGGGTCGATTTCGCGCGCGAGGATTTCGACTGCGCCATCCGCTTCACCGTCCAACCCGAGCCCGATGTGCACGCCACGCGCCTGTTCAGTGACGTGCTGACGCCGCTTTGCGGCAAGCGCTATCGCGACAAGCTGAAGACCCTCGACGATCTGAAGCGCGTGCCCTTCATTGACATGACCTACGATCCCGAATGGGCGATCTGGCTGCGCGCGGTGGGTATGGGCGACTTCAAGCCCAAGCGTGTGCTCTCCTTCGATTCGACAATGATCGCCGTGGAAGCGGCGATGGAGGGCGCCGGCGTCGCCGTCGGCCCGCCCCAGCTCTTCCGCGAGGAGCTGGCGTCGGGCCGGCTGTTCCAGCCGTTCCCGCAGATCGTCGACAGCGGCAAGGCGTGGTGGTTCGTGTGTCCGCCGGCCTCGGTCGGCCGGCCCAAGACGCGCGCCTTCGAGGAATGGCTGATCGAGGAGCTGAGTGCGCCCCAGATGCGATCCGGCCGGCCGGCGGTTGCGGCAACCGGCCGCCGCTGACAGGCGGTCCGGCAGTCCGGGCCGGCAACCAAACTAATCCCCGAGAAGATGAGCGGGACGGTGGGACGACAAATGACGCCGCCGTTCGCTTCGCGCTAAAAGATAGCCCCATGAGCTGGTTCAATCGTTCGCGTGAGACCTCCGAAGGCCCGAAGGGCCCTGCCGCCGCCCGCAGCTTCGTGCTGGGCGGAATAGAAGTCGTTGGCCCCTGGGCGCGCGCGTCCCTGCCGGCCACGGCGGAGGGCGGCGGCTTCTTCATGATCACCAACAAGGGAACGACTCCGGATCGGCTGATCGCTGCCAGCAGTCCGGTGGCAGAGCGTGTCGAGATCCACGCCATCACGGTGGTGGGGGATGGCCTGCGCATGCGCGAGCGCGAGCATGGCCTCGCCCTGTTCCCGGGCACCACGCTGACGCTGAAGCCGCGCGGCTATCATTTGTTGCTGACGGGCCTCAAGGCGCCGCTCGAACCGGGTTCGCAGGCGCCCGTCACGCTTGCCTTCGAAAGCGCCGGCAAGATGGACATCGAACTCGCCATCATGGCGCCAGGGGCCGTCGGCACGCAAACGCTCTGATCCGAGCGGCTCAGCCCGGGTAGCGGTGCTGCCCGCCGAAGGCATCTTCCACCGCGAGCGCCGACGGATCGTCGCCGAGATATGCCGGGCCGATCGGGACCTTGCCGTGGCCACCGGGGACGTCGAGCACATAGGTCGGCTGGGCGAGGCCCGAAAGGCGGCCGCGCAATGCTTTCATCAATGCCTGGCCCGCTTCGATGGAAACGCGGAAATGGCCGGTGCCGCGCACCAGGTCGGGATGGTGCAGGTAGTAGGGCTTTACCCGGGCCGTCACCAGCGCGCGCATGAGCTGGTCCAGTGTCTCGACATCGTCGTTGATGCCGCGCAGCAGCACGGTCTGGCCCATCAGCGGAATACCGGCATCGGCAAGGCGGGCCAGCGCGGCCCGCGCCCCGGCCGCGAGTTCGCGGGCATGGTTGCAGTGGATGCCAAGCCAGAGGCTCGCGCGCCGCGGCTTTAGCGCGACGATCAATTCGTCGCTCACCCGCTCCGGGTCGACGACCGGCACACGGGAGTGGATACGGATCACGGCGACGTGCGGGACCGCATCGAGGGCCTGGATCAGCTCGCCCATCCGGCGCGGCGCCAGCATCAGCGGATCGCCGCCAGTCAGGATCACTTCCCAGATTTCGCGATGGGCGCGGATGTAGGTGAGCGCCGCCTCGAGCTCGGCCGCCGACAGGGCCTCGCCGCCTGGCCCGACTTTTTCGCGCCGGAAGCAGAAGCGACAGTAGACCGGACAGACGTGCAGCGGCTTCAACAGCACGCGGTCGGGATAGCGGTGCACCAGTCCCTTCACCGGCGAGAGCGCTACGTCGCCGATCGGGTCGGCGAGCTCGTCGGCCGACACCTCGGTCTCGGCGGCGCTGGGCACGAACTGGCGCGCGATGGGATCGCGCGCGAGGTCGCTGCGATCGATCAGCGCCAGCATCTCCGGCGTGATGGCGATCGCCATCGATCGGGCAGCCTCGGCCAGCCGCGGATCGGGGCTTAGCAGTCCCGCGCGGTCCAGTTCCTCCAGCGTACGCAACGAAGTCATTGCGGCGTGAAATAGAAGGCTGGCTCCGCTTTGACGAGTCATTTCGCCTCGGCCAATGTCTCCCCGACCGAACATCGACAGGAACGCCCCCATGCTCGACGCCGCCGTCAAAACAAAAGTCATGAGCGAAGTCGACCGCCGGTTCGACGAGCAGACCAAGGTGCTGGCCGACCTGGTGAAGATCCCGTCGACGCGCTTTCAGGAGGCGCCGGCGCAGGACATGATGGCCCGCCTGTTCAAGGAGGACGGCCTCGGCGTCGATCGCTGGCAGATCAAGATCGACGATCTGAAGCACCTCCCCGGCTACTCGCCGCACAGCCAGGATTACGACGACGCCTGGAACGTGGTCGGTGCCTGGCGGCCGTCGTCGCCCAAAGGTCGGTCGCTGATCCTGAACGGGCATATCGACGTCGTGCCGGAAGGGCCGCACGAGATGTGGGCGCGCCCTCCGTTCGAGCCCGCGATCAAGGACGGCTGGATGTACGGCCGCGGTTCGGGCGACATGAAGGCGGGATTGATCCTCAACGTCTTCGCGCTCCGCGCCCTGAAATCGCTGGGCTGGCAGCCGGCCGCCGACGTCTACCAGCAATCGGTGGTCGAGGAGGAGTGCACGGGCAACGGCGCGCTCGCCTGCCTGCAGCGCGGCTACCGCGCCGAGGCGGCCCTCATTCCCGAGCCCTCGTCGGGCGTGCTCACCGTGGCCCAGGTCGGCGTCATGTGGTTCCAGGTCAAGGTCACCGGCCATCCGGTCCATGTCTACAAGGCCGATGCCGGCTCCAACGCCATCGAATCGGCGTTCCGCCTCATCCAGCAGCTGCGCGAGCTGGAGAAGAAGTGGAACGCCCGGAAGGCGCACGACAGGCATTTCTGCGATCACCATCACCCGGTGAATTTCAACGTCGGCAAGATTGCCGGCGGCGACTGGGCAAGTTCGGTGCCGTCCTGGTGCAGCTTCGACATGCGTGTGGGCGTGCTGCCGTCGCAGACCCTGAAGGAATGCCGCCAGGAGATCGAGGATCTGGTGCGCCAGGCCGCGGCCAACGATCCGTTCCTGGGCAACAACCCACCGACCGTCGCCTGGGAGGGCTTCCAGGCCGAGCCCTTCGTGCTGAAGAACCACGAGGAGGTGCGCGAAGTGCTGGCCGGGGCGCACCAGACGGTGTTCGGCAGCGCGCTCGAGGACAAGACCTCGACCGGCACCGCTGACAACCGCTTCTTCGGCCTCTATGCCGGCATCCCGGCACTGGTCTACGGGCCGGAATCCGACGACATCCATGGATTCGACGAACGCGTGAACCTGGAATCGATGCGCAAGATCACCCAGGCCACGGCGCTGTTCATCGCCGAATGGTGCGGCCTGCAGAAGGCGTAAGGGCCACGATCGGCAGGGCCTACCGGCACAAGGCCGGCTGGCCTATTGGGTGGGCATGACCCTCGATCATGTCGCGTCCCCGACCATGCAGGCCTACGTCTATCGCCGCTATGGCGGCCCCGACGTCGTCGAGCTTGCCGATGTGCCGAAGCCCGTGCCACGGGCCAACGAGGTCCTCGTCAGGATCAAGGCAACGACGGTGACCTCGGGTGACTGGCGCGTGCGCACGCTCTGCGTTCCCAAGGGGCTTGTGCTCGTGGCACGGCTGGCTTTCGGGATCACGCGGCCCCGCCAGCCCATCATGGGGTCCGAACTGGCAGGCACGATCGAGGCCATCGGCAAGGACGTTACCCGGTTCCGCGTCGGCGACGACGTTTTCGGCTTTCCGGGCGGCGCCATGGGATGCCATGCCCAGTACCGTGCGATGGCCGAAGACGGCGGGTTGGCGCGAAAGCCCGCAAACCTGTCCTTCGAGGAGTCGGCCTCGCTGTCGTTCGGGGGGTCGACGTCGCTGCACTTTCTGCGCAAGGCGGACATCAAGGCGGGCGACAAGGTGTTGGTCGTTGGCGCTTCCGGCGGCGTTGGATCTGCCATGGTGCAGCTTGCAAAACATTTCGGCGCCGAGGTCACGGGCGTCGCCAGCACGGCCAATCTGGCGCTTGTCGCCTCGCTCGGCGCCGACAGGGTGATCGACTACACAAGGCAAGACTTCGCATCGCAGGGCGGGAGCTACGACATCGTGGTCGACACCGTCGGTGCAACGTCGTTCGCGCGCGGCAAGAACGTCCTCAGGGACGGTGGGCGGCTGCTGGCGGTGGCTGCGGGGATGCCCGAGATGCTGGCGGTCTTGTGGGCACCGTTGACTGGCAGCCGCCGTGTGATCGCGGGCCCAGCAGAGGAGCGCCCCGCCGACGTGCGGCAGCTGGCCGAGCTGGCGGAATCCGGCGCCCTGAAACCGGTGATCGACCGGCGCTACCGGTTCGCGCAGATGGCCGATGCCCACGCTTATGTCGAGACCGGCCGCAAACGCGGCAGCGTGGTGGTGAGCGTGGAGCACCCGCGCTAGCACTACCAGCACGACCTTGTTCTCTGCAGGTTCTGCGGGGTTGTTGTGCTCTCCGCCGTGATGGGAAAGGCGCGCCGGAGGGATCAGGCGGGCTTTTCCATGGTCCACGAAATGGTCCGCGTTCCGCGGCGTATTCAGCGCAACCGTCGCCCCGAGGCGAAGACGCCGATGGCGACGCCGCCCAGCACAACGACGACGCCCAGCAGGCGCAAGCCGCCGACCGGCTCGCCGACCAGGAAGGACGAAAAGAGGAGTGCGGCGCAGGGGACCAGCAGCGAGATGGGTCCGACCTTGGCGGCGGGATAGGTGCGCAACAGCGTGCCCCAGATCAGGTAGCCCAGCCACATGACCGGCACGACCGAATAGAAAAGCACGAACCAGCCGCCCCAGCTCGGCGCCAGGATCGGCGTGAGGAGCGCGCCTGGGCCATCGAGGGCAAGGCTCGCCAGCGCGAGTGGGATCGGCGGCAGCACGCTCGCCCACACCGTGACGGCGAACATCGATTGGCCGCGCGCTGAGCGGAAAAAGAGGTTGCCCGCGGCCCAGGTCAGCGCCGAGAGCAGCGCCAGGCCCACGGCGAGCACGCTGGCCGTTCCTTCCACCGAGCGGCCGATCAGCACCACGCCCAGCGCCGCGACCGCCAGTCCTAGCCACTGGCCGCGCGTGGCGTGCTCGCGCAGGAAGACGGCCGCCAGCACCACCGTGAGCGGACCCTGCAGCTGCACCAGGACCGACGTGAGGCCGGGCGGCAGGCCCGCTTGCATGGCGAAGAACAGGAAGACGAACTGGCCGGCGAACATGAATCCGCCGATGCCGGCCAGCGTCGCCCAGGGGATGTTGGGTCGTGGCACGAACAGCACCGGCAGGGCGCCCAGCACGAAGCGCCAGGTCGCGAAGGTGAAAGGTGTGAATTCGTTCAGCCCGAAACGGATCACGGGGAAGTTGAGGCCCCAGATCGCCACGATGAGAAGCGCCCCGGCGGCGTGGAGCGGTCTCACAAGGCTACAGCCGGACCGTCACAGCCAAACCGAGGACGGACGGCCAGGGTCCGGGCGACTTCGTCGAGGCCGGTGATGACGTGGCGGTCCCAGATCTTGTCGAAAAGCATCTTGCCCATTCGGCGGAATCTCCGGCGCGGCAGATATCAGCACCTCCCAAGCCACGCCGCCAGCTTTTCGCTCTCCTCCTCGCCGATCACTTCGAGACTGGGATACCAGGGTGAAGGCCCGCGGGCCGGACCCCAGAGCCAGTCTGCGGCAGGCGGCAGCAACAAGAGTGTGGGAATGCCGAGCAGGGCGGCGACATGCGTGGCGGCAGTGTCGTCGCCGACGACGAAGCCGCACTTCGTAACGTCGCTGGGATCGATCACGACATCCTTGCCCGCCGGCGGCGCTGTCCGGGCGAACCATCCCAGTCGGGAAGAGGGTTGCGGCGTCTGCCGCGGGGCGCCGGGCGGCGGCAAGGATTGCAGGGTCCAGCCCAGCAGATGGGGCAGGCTGCGCAACGGCGCGGCGGCGACAAATCCGTGGAGCGGCGCGTCGCGCCGAAGGGTAGGCATGTCGATCAGGTCGGCGACGTCGGCGGCGCACTGGAGCACCGCGTCGATGCCGCGGGCGCGCAGACCCTCGGCGCCGCGCAGCAGCATCAGCGTGTCGCGCCGGGCAGCGTCGCTCTCGACGTCGGCCTGTTCGGGGTAGAGCAACAGCCGGCCGGAAAGCGGCTCCTCGCCTTGCCAGCGCGGCAGCGCCGGCGCCCGTGCGGTCAAGCAGGGCAGCATGCGGTGATCGATCGCCAGCGCCTCGTCGTAGGCGCGCTCGGCCTCGTCGGCTCGGCCGAGGGCCTCTAGGGTGCGGCCCTTGTTGTGAGCGATGGCGGCGTCTCCGGGCTTCAGTCGCGCCGCGCGCTCAAGCACGACGAGGGCGCGGTCGTGCTGGCCCAGCCGGCCGAGA
>RGPT01000105.1 GCA_010032545.1 Alphaproteobacteria bacterium | reverse complement strand
AACCGGGCGGCCGAAGCCAACCCGGCGACGGCGCACATGTACATCGCCAACCCGCTCTCGGCCGGCGGCATGGCCAGCCTGTTCTCGACGCACCCGCCAATGGAAGAACGTATCGCGCGGCTGGAAGCGATGGCGGGAAGCGGCTATCGCGCGCCGGCGCCGGCCCGGCCGGGTCCCTGGGGCGCCGCGCCAACGGCATCGCGCCGCGGGCCGTGGGGATGATCTAGGGTTTCGACAGTGTCAGCGGCTCATCGCCGAGATCGACATCGAGGATGCGCTGGCCGCGCTTGGTGATTCGATCGGCCGACGTGTCGACGTCTTTCAGGTCCTTCTCGGTCATGGCGAAGTGGGCTTTTAGCTTCTCGACCCGCTCGTCCAGCCGCTTCACGTCGTCGAGCAGCAGCCCGACCGTCTTCTGGATCTCGCCCGCCTGCTCGCGCATGCGCACGTCCTTCAGCACGGCGCGCACGGTGTTCAGCGTCGCCATCATGGTGGTGGGCGACACGATCCAGACGCGGGCCTTGTAGGATTCCTCCACCAGGCCGGTGAAGTTGGCGTGCAGTTCGGCATAGACAGCTTCCGAGGGAAGGAACATCAGCGCCGACTCGGCAGTTTCGCCAGCGACGATGTACTTGGAGCGGATGTCGCCGATGTGCTTGCGGATCGCCTGCTGGAAGGCGCGTTGGGCAAGCGCAAGGGCCGCGGCGTCGCCCGGCGCGACAGCCCGCAGGGCGCTGTAGCTTTCCAGAGGGAACTTGGCGTCGATGGCGATCGAGCCCGGCGGGTTGGGCAAATGCAGAAGACAATCCACGCGCACGCCCGAAGACAGCGTCGCCTGGAATTCGTAGGCCGAGGGCGGGAGCGCGTTCTGCACCAGGTCGTTCAGCTGGACCTCGCCGAAGGCGCCGCGCGCCTGTTTGTTGGACAGCACTTCCTGAAGGCTCACCACCTGGGTCGAGAGCTCGCCGATTTTCTTCTGCGCCTCGTCGATGCGGACGAGCCGCTCGCGCAGGTCGGTGACGATCTGGCCGGTCGCCTTTTCGGTGCGGTCCAACCGCTCCTCGACCACCTTGGAGAGCGCCTGCTCCTGTTCGCGCAGCGACTTCTCGACCCGCTGCACCGTCTCGGCCTGCTGGCTGAGTGCCAGCGCCAGTTGCTGGCGCATCACCTCGGCTTCGCCGCTGCCGCGGCGGGTGAGAGCGAGCACCAGTACCAGGATCAGCAGCGCAATGGCCGCCAGAAGCACGATCGTGAGGGCATCCATGGCGCCTTTATAGGCCGCCGGCTCGACAAGCGCACGGCTGCCCGGTAATCCAGCGCCATGCCTCCTCATCACGATCCAGACGTCTGGCTGTTCGACCTCGACAACACGCTCTATCCGGCGCGCTGCAACCTGTTCGCCCAGATCGACGTGCGCATCGGCCGCTATATTTCCGACTGGCTAAAAGTCACGCCGGAAGAGGCGCGGATCGTGCAGAAGCAGTACTGGAAGGACCACGGCACTTCGATGCGGGGGATGATGACCCTGCACGGCGTCGACCCCAAGCACTACCTCGACTACGTGCACGACATCGACTACTCGCCGGTGCCGCATGCGCCCGATCTGGAAGCGTCCCTGGCCAAGCTGCCGGGCCGCAAGCTGATCTTCACGGCCGGCGACGTGCCGCACGCCGAGCGCGTCATGGAGAAGCTCGGCATCGCCCATCACTTCGAGGCGATTTTCGACATCGTCGCGGGCGACTACTGGCCCAAGCCGCACCGCCAAATCTACGACGAGCTGGTGCGACGGCACAATGTCGACCCGACGCGCGCCGCTTTCGCCGACGACATTGCGATCAACCTGAAGCCCGCGGCCGACATGGGCATGCGCACCATCTGGATCCGGACCGACGAGAGCGTGTCGCGCGCCGCCGGCCTTGATCTCGACCATATCCACCACCAGACCGACGACCTTGCGACATGGCTGGCCGAGTGGGTGGCGGAACGGACCACGACGGAGAAAAAAGCGTGAAGATTCTCATTCTCGGTGCCGGCGCGGTCGGTGGCTATTGGGGTGCGCGGCTGCACCAGTCGGGTGCCGACGTCACTTTCCTGCTGCGCGAGAAGCGCGCCGAGAAAGTGAGGAAAGACGGCCTGGTCGTCAAAAGCCCCAAGGGTGATGCAGTCGTGCCGGCAAAGGTCGTGACCAAGGGCAGCGAGGGTGGGCCCTACGACATCGTCGTGCTGGCCTGCAAGGCCTACGACCTCGAGTCGGCGATGGAGTCGATTGCGCCCGCAGTTGGCAACGGCACCACCATCGTTCCGATGCTGAACGGCCACGCCCATTTCGCCACGCTCGACGGCAAGTTCAGTGCAGCCAGGGTGGCCGGCGGCCTCGCCCGCATCTCCGGCATGCTGGGACCCAACGGCGAGATCCTGCACTCGGGCGCATCGGGCGTGTCTTTCGGCGAGCGCGACGGCAAGCCCGCGCGCGCCTCGCTGGTCGAGCTCGATGCGGCCTGCAAGAAGGCCGGCATCGACGGTGGCCTCAACGGCAACATCAACCAGGATCTCTGGGACAAGTGGATCATGCTGGCCACGATCGCCGGCATGTGCGCCTCCATGCGTGGCACCATCGGCGACATCATGGAGGCCGAGGATGGCGCTGCCATCGTGGCCGAGACCTTGGAGGAGAGCCGCAAGGTTGCTGCGGCAGAGGGCCACGCGCCCAGCGACAAGGTCGTGGCCGGCCTGAAGACCATGCTGACGAGCAAGGGCTCCAAGGCCGTGGCCTCGATCCTGGGCGACATGGAGAAGGGCGGTCCGGCCGAGGGCAAGCAGATCGTGGGCGACATGCTGGGGCGGGCTCGCAAGCATGGAATCGCCACGCCCAACCTGCGCTTCGCTTATGCCCATCTTCAATCCTACGAGGCGCGTCGCGCGCGGAGTGGTCTCAAGTGAAAATTCTCATCCTGGGTGCCGGCGCGATCGGCGGCTATGTCGGCGGCCGTCTGCTCCAGAGCGGGGCCGACGTGACCTTTCTTGTTCGTCCGGCGCGGAACGAAGCGCTGAAGCGCGATGGGCTGGTCATCAAGAGCACCAAGGGCGACATTACCCAGAAGGTGAAGACCGTCACTGCGGCGAGTGATGGCGGGCCGTACGATCTCGTGCTGCTGACCTGCAAGGCTTACGACCTCGACTCGGCGATCGACGCCATCGCGTCGGCGATCGGCGCCAGCACCACGATCGTGCCGCTGCTGAACGGCATGCGCCATCTCGATACGCTCGATGCCCGTTTTGGCGCCGATAAGGTGGTGGGCGGCCTTGCCCGCGTCGGCGTCGCAATGAATGACAAGGGCGAAATCCTGCACACCAGCCCGTTCGCCGCGATCTCCTTCGGCGAGCGTGATGGCAAACCTGCGCGCGCAGCGCTGGGCGAACTCGATGCCGCGATCAAGAAGTCGGGCATCGACGGCGGCCTGAACCCGCACATCGTCCAGGATCTTTGGGACAAGTGGATCATGCTGTGCTCGCTGGCGGCGATGTGCTGCCTGATGCGCGGCGCCTCGGGCGATATCCTCGAAGCCGACGAAGGCCAGGCGATCGTGCTCGAAACGGTCGACGAGGGCCGCAAGGTCGCGGCCGCCGCCGGTCACGATCCCGGCGAAAAGGGCATCGCCACCATCCGTTCGTTCCTGACGGTGAAGGGCTCCAAGTTTACCGCCTCCATGCTGCACGATCTCGAGAAGGGCGCGATGGTCGAGGCCGACCACGTGGTGGGCGACATGATTGCGCGCGCCAAGAAAGCAGGCATTGCCACGCCCAACCTGCGCATGGGCTATGCCCACCTGCAGGTCTATCTCGCGCGCCGCGCCCGCGGCGACATCGGCAAGCCGGCGCTCTAGACGGCCTGGACTGCGCCTCTCCAGCCGGCTCGCGGTCGTTCGGCCCCCGACATCGCGGTCGGCGAAGATCGATCGGGCCGGAGTGCAACTGTCGTCACTGTGCAGCAACAGCCGCGTGCCGACCCAGGGACGGGTTGAACCGGTCGAGCACATGGCCGGGGCCCTTGGCGAGCTCCGTATAGTTCTTGCCGTCGAAGGTGCGGATTCCGTTGCAGAAGACGCCGTGCACGCCGGTCGGTCGGCGGATGGTGCGGCGGCCGCCTCCGGGCAGGTCGGCTACCCGCTCGGCCGGCGTCACACCCACGGTGGCCTGGTCGAACAGCAGCAGATCGGCTTGGGCGCCGACGGCGATTCGGCCACGGTTCTGGATGCCATAGAGATCGGCGGGATGGCTGGTGAGCCGCCGGACGCCCTCTACGATGTCGAAGTCGCCGCGTTCGCGCACCCAGTGGCTGAGGAAATGCAGGCCGAAACCCGCGTCGCACATATAGATGAGATGGGCGCCGGCGTCGGAGAGCGCCACCACGCCCGCCTCGTGCTTCAGGAGCCGCGCCACGCCTGCGTCGCCGACGTTGAGGAAGCGGCCGAGGAACGCCGTCTCGAGATTCTCGTCGAGGCTGAGGTCGAGCATGACGTCGAGCGGGTCGCGGCCTTCGGCCTCGGCGATCTCGTGCAGGTAACGGTTCACGTACCTGGCATTGGCGGGCTTCTGCGCCACGGCCACCATCACGCGGTCCCACGTGCCCTGGAAAATCATGCCGGGTCGCGGGTTCTTCGCATTCTCGCGGAACTTGGCGCGCCACGACGGATCGCGATAGACGGCGCTGAGCTGCTCGGGCGTGAAAGCCTTGATCGGGTCGAAGGCCGAGTGGCTGTAGAATGGGTAGGCGTTGGCCATTGTGAAGTCGAACGACAGCGGCTGGCAGGGAATCTGGATGTAGAGACCGTTGCCGCGCCGGATGGCGGCGGCGCAGGCATCGAAGATGCCGAGCGCGCGCGCCGGCTCCTGCTCGTTGTACATCGCCATGCCGGTGCCCTGGAAAAACGGCCGACCGTACCTGGCCGCCATCGGCTCCAGCTCCGCCGGCGTCTTCACGCCCGAGGCGATGGCAACGACGCCCTTGCCGCGCGGGCCCATCGCTCCGACGAGAGCGTCGAGCTCTGACATCGGCGCGATGGTGGACGGCATCGGCACGCCGCCGAAGCCCGAATGATTGAGCGAGTAGGAGGCGCCGAGGCCGATCGCACCGTGGGCCATGGCATCGGCTACCATCGCCTTCATCCTGGCGACTTCTTCCGGCGTTGCCTCGGCACGCTGCGAGGCGTCCTCGCCCATGACGGCGGTGCGGATGGTCGAGTGGCCCGCCAGAACCGCCAGGTTGGCGTAGGCGCCGCGCCGGCGCAGCATCGCCATGTAATCGCCAAAGCTTTCGAAATCCCAGGCGATGCCCTGGCGCAGCGCGTCGAGGTCCATGCCCTCGACGACCGAGAGGTTGCGGATCACCAGGTCGCGGACGGCGGGCGGCGCCGGCACGATGCCGAAGCCGCAATTGCCGATCACCGCCGTGGTGACACCGAGCGAGGGTGACGGCGAGAGCGTGGTGTCCCACGTCACCTGGGCGTCGTAGTGCGTGTGCACATCGACGATGCCGGGCGCCAGCGAGAGGCCGCCGGCATCGATGGTCTCGGTACCCTTTTCCCTGATGTCGCCGATGGCGACGATGCGGCCGTCCGTGACCGAGAGATCGGCGCGCCGCGGCTCGTGACCCAGACCATCGACGATGGTGGCGCCGCGAATGACGAGATCGACCATTCCTACCTCCGCGCCTTGAGTGCGCCGTATGCGGCGAGTGCCGCGTGGTTCACGAGGTCGCTCACCGTGGCGCCCATCTGGACGATCTGGACGGGCTTCTGCAGGCCGTCGATCACCGGGCCGATCACTGTGACGCCGCCCAGCCGCTGCAGCAGGCGCGAGGATATATGTGCCGAATGCAGGCCCGGCATCACCAGCACGTTGGCGGGACCGGTGAGACTGCAGAACGGATAGGTCTCCCGCATCAGCTCGTAGTCGAGCGCCATGTCGGCCTGCATCTCGCCGTCGAACTCGAAATCGACCTTGTCCGACCGCAGGATCCGGATGGCCTTGCGGATGCGGTCGATGCGCTCGATTTCGCGGCTGCCGAAGTTCGAGAACGACAGGAAGGCTACCCGGGGCTCGTGGCCCATCTGGCGGGCATTGCGTGCCATCTGGCGGGCGATGGTGGCGAGCTGCTCGGGCGACGGAGTCTCGTTGATCGAGGTATCGGCCAGGAAGACCGTGCCGTGGCGCGACACGACGATGGAGTAGCCCATCGGCACCTTGTCGGCCTCGACGTCGATCACGCGCTTGACGTCGCCATAGCATTCGGGAAAGCGGCGGGTGATGCCCGTCACCATACCGTCGGCGTCGCCCATCGCCACCATGCAGGCGCCGAACACGTTGCGGCCCTGGTTGACCATGCGCTGCACGTCGCGGCGCAGGTAGCCGTCGCGCTGCAGGCGGCCGTAGACCAGGTCGGTGTAGGGTGCGTTGCGGGTCGAGAGCCGCGCGTTGTGGATCTCCATGCCACTGGTGTCCTTTATGCCCAGCGTCTTCATGGTCTCGCGGACCTGTTCCTCGCGCCCGATCAGGATCGGCGTGCCGTAGCCATTGTCGCGGAACACGACGGCGGCGCGGATGGTGCGCTCCTCCTCGCCCTCGGCGAAGACGATGCGCTGCGGATTGGCCTTCACCTGGTCGAACAGGCTCTGCAGCCAGTGGCTGGTCGGATCGAGGCGACCGGCGAGGCCGCGGCGATACTCCGACATGTCGGCGATCTTCTTGCGCGCCACGCCCGAATCCATGGCAGCCTGCGCCACTGCCGACGACACCGCCGAGATCAACCGCGGATCGAACGGCACCGGCACGACATATTCGGGCCCGTAGCGCAGCCGGCGGCCGGAGTAGGCGCGGTCGACCTCATCCGGCACGTCCTCGCGCGCGAGCTTGGCCAGGGCCTCGGCGGCGGCAACCTTCATTTCCTCGTTGATCGTGCTGGCGCGCACGTCGAGCGCGCCGCGGAAGATGTAGGGAAAGCCCAGAACGTTGTTGATCTGGTTGGCATAGTCGCTGCGGCCGGTGGCGATGATGGCGTCGGCTCGCACCGAGCGCACATCCTCGGGCGTGATCTCGGGGTCGGGATTGGCCATGGCGAAAATGATCGGCTTGGCGGCCATCGACCGGACCATCTCCTTGGTGACGGCACCCTTCACCGACAGGCCGAAGAAGACGTCGGCGCCCTTCATGGCTTCCTCGAGCGTGCGCGCCTTGGTGCGCACCGCATGGGCGCTCTTCCACTGGTTCATGCCCTCGGTGCGGCCCTGCCAGATGACGCCCTTGGTGTCGCACAGGATGGCGTTCTCGTGCGGCAGGCCCATCGCTTTCACCAGTTCGATGCAGGCGATCGAGGCGGCGCCGGCGCCGTTCACCACCATCTTGATGTCCTTGATGTCGCGGCCGGTGAGGTGCAGCGCATTGATCAAGCCGGCCGCCGAGACGATGGCGGTGCCGTGCTGGTCGTCGTGGAAGATCGGGATGTCCATCAGCTCGCGCAGACGCTGCTCGATGATGAAGCATTCCGGCGCCTTGATGTCCTCGAGGTTGATGCCGCCGAAGGTGGGCCCGAGATAGCGCACGGCATTGACGAACTGGTCGACGTCCTTGGTGTCGACCTCGAGATCGATGCAGTCGACGTCGGCAAAGCGCTTGAACAGGACCGCCTTGCCCTCCATCACCGGCTTGCTGGCGAGCGCGCCGATGTCGCCCAGGCCGAGTACGGCGGTGCCGTTGGAGATGACAGCGACCAGGTTGCCGCGCGCCGTGTAGTCGTAGGCGGTGGACGGATCCTTCTCGATCTCGAGGCAGGGCGCGGCGACGCCGGGCGAATAGGCCAGCGCAAGGTCGCGCTGCGTGACCAGCGGCTTGGTGGCGATAATCTCGATCTTACCCGGCCGGCCTGAGCGATGCATGATCAGCGAATCGCCGTCGAGATCGCCCATCTCGTTGCTCACCATCGCTTCCGAGCTTTTGCTCGCCATCATTTCACTCCCGGTTGAGGGGACATATTGGCGAGATTCACAGGCTGGTGCCAGCCAATGCTCCTGGTGCCAATGGTCGATCGCGCATAGGGGGCTATACTGGAGCCATGCCCGACAACAATTCAACCGCCGCCATTCCGGCCGACGCGACGCCGATGATGCGCCAGTACCTGGCGATCAAGGCGCAGCATCCGGACCATCTGGTGTTCTACCGGATGGGCGATTTCTACGAGTTGTTCTTCGACGACGCCGTCCGGGCGTCGGCGGCGCTCGACATCGCGCTCACCAAGCGCGGCCAGCACATGGGCGAAGACATCAAGATGTGCGGCGTGCCGGTGCACAGCCACGAGGCCTACCTGTCGCGGCTGATCCGCCAGGGCTTCAAGGTCGCGGTCTGCGAACAGATCGAGGATCCAGCCGAGGCCAAGAAGCGCGGCGCGAAATCCGTGGTCGAGCGCGCCGTGGTGCGGGTCATCACGCCGGGCACGCTGACCGAGGATTCGTTGCTCGACGCGCGCAGCCACAACTACCTGGCCGCCATCGCCGAGGCACAGGGCGAGCTGGCGCTGGCCTGGCTCGACCTCTCGACCGCCGATTTCGCCACCCAGCCGGTGCTGCCGCAGCAGCTTGCCGCCGCCCTCGCGCGTCTGGCGCCGGGCGAACTGCTGTTGCCCGACCGGCTGCTGGCGCGCGAGCCGTTGAAGGCCGTGCTCGAGGACTGGAACACGGTGCTGACGCCGCTGCCGTCGGCGCGCTTCGACAGCGACAATGCCCGCAAGCGCCTGCTTCAGGCGTTCAACGTCGCGGCGCTGGAAAGCTTCGGATCGTTCTCGCGCGCCGAGGTCGCCGCCTGCGGCGCGCTGCTCGACTACGTTGAACTCACGCAGGCCGGCAAGCGACCGGCGCTGGCACCGCCGCGCCGCGAGCGCGCCGACGGCACGATGGAGATCGACCCGGCGACGCGGCGTAACCTGGAACTGGTGAAGAGCCTCGACGGTCGCCGCGACGGCACGCTGCTGGCCACCATCGACCGCACCCTGACCGGCCCCGGCGCACGCTTGCTGGCCGAACGGATCGCGGCCCCCCTCACCGACCGGGCGGCGATCGAGCGGCGCCTCGATCTGGTGCAGCTCTTCGTCGAGCGGCCCGCCGTGCGCGAGCGGGTGCGCGAGGCGCTGAAGCGCACGCCCGACATCGAACGCGCGCTCACTCGCCTCAGTGTCGGCCGCGGCGGCCCGCGCGATCTGGCGGCGCTCCGCGACGGCCTCGACTCGGGCGAGGCGCTGGCGGCCCTGCTCGGAGCCGAGCCCGAGGCATTGGCGCCCCCGCCGGCGCCGCTGGGGGAGATCGTGGCGGCGTGTTCCAATCACCGGCCGCTGATCGACGCGCTGGCGGCGGCGCTGGCCGACGAGCCGCCCCTGTTTGCGCGGGACGGCGGCTTCATCCGAAACGGCTCCAGGCGCTGGCGCTGGAGCTGGCGATCTTCGAGCAGCTTGCTTCAGGCGTGCTCGCCGTGTCGACGGCCGTGGCCGCCGCCGGCCGCGCGCTCGCCGCGCTCGACGTCGCCGCGGCCCTGGCCGAACTGGCCGCGAGCGGCCGTTACATGCGGCCGGTGCTGAGCGACGATCCCGCCTTCGTCCTGACAGGCGGACGGCATCCCGTGGTCGAGGCGGCGCTGCTGCGCCAGGGTGGTCCGGGTTTCGTGCCCAACGACTGCGATCTCGGATCCGAGCGCCGGCTGTGGCTGCTGACCGGCCCCAACATGGCCGGCAAGTCGACCTTCCTGCGCCAGAACGCGCTCATTGCGGTGATGGCGCAGGCGGGCTCCTTCGTGCCGGCCGAGACCGCTACCATCGGCATCGTCGATCGCCTGTTCAGTCGCGTTGGCGCCGCCGACGATCTGGCGCGCGGCCGCTCCACCTTCATGGTCGAGATGGTCGAGACCGCCGCCATCCTCAACCAGGCGACGCCGCGCAGCCTGGTGATCCTGGACGAGATCGGCCGCGGCACCGCCACCTTCGACGGCCTGTCGATCGCCTGGGCGACGCTTGAGCATCTGCACGACGTCAACAAATGCCGGGCGCTGTTTGCCACCCACTTCCACGAGTTGGGCGCCCTGAAGGAGCGGCTGGCAGCGCTTGCACCGCACACCATGCGCGTGAAGGAATGGCAGAACGAGGTCGTCTTCCTGCACGAGGTGGCGCCCGGCGCCGCCGACCGCTCCTACGGCATCCACGTGGCCCAACTCGCCGGACTGCCGGCGGCCGTCGTCGCCCGCGCCGAGCAGGTGCTGGCGGCGCTGGAGAAGGGTGAACAGTCGGGCGCCGTGACCAAACTCGCCGACGACCTGCCGCTGTTCGCGGCGGCGCCCGCGCGTCCGGCAAGCGGTTCGGCGAAGGCCGTGGAGTCAGAGGTCGAGAAGGCGCTTGCGTCGATCAATCCCGACGAGTTGTCACCCAAGCAGGCACTGGAAGTGCTCTATGAGCTGCGGCGGAACTTGAAGTGACCCCGTCGTCCCGAGCGTAGCCGAGGGACCTTATCTCCACAACAAGCCATCTCCTATAGACAGAAGGCCCCTCGGCTACGCTCGGGGCGACGGGAAAGCTAGATCGCCTTGCGCGCCAGTGCTGCACCCTCGGCCAGCGCGCGTAGCTTGCCGTAGGCCGTGCCCAGCGTCATCGGCGCCATGCCGCAGTTGGTGCAGGCCTGTATGCGCTCGGGGTCGACGAACTCGGTCGCGCGCTTCAGCGTCTCGGCCACTTCCTCCGGCGTCTCGATCCTGTCGGAGGCGACGTTGATGGCGCCGACCAGCACCGTCTTGGTCTTGAGCAGCTTCATCAGCTCGGGCGGCACGTGGCTGTCGCGGACTTCGAGCGAGACCTGCTGGATGCTGCTGCGGTCGAGCGCCGGGAAGGTCTGCTCGTACTGACGCCAGCTTTCGCCCAGCGTTTCCTTCCACTTGTTGTTGGCTTCGATGCCATAGCCGTAGCAGATGTGAACGGCGGTGGTGCACTTCAGGCCTTCGGCCGCCTTCTCCAGCGCCGGCACGCCCCAGTCGACCGTCTCGTTGAGGTAGACGTTGAAGGCGGGCTCGTCGAACTGGACCACGTCGACGCCCAGCCTCTCGAGGTCTTTGGCTTCCTGGTTCAGCAGCTCGGCGAAGGCGAAGGCCATCTTCACGCGGTCGCCGTAGTAGCCGTCGGCCAGCGTGTCGATCAGGGTCATCGGCCCGGGCAGGGTGAACTTGAGCTTGCGCGCGGTGGCGGCGCGGGCGACGCGGGCCTCGCGCTCGTGCACGAACTTGCGCCGCGTCAGCGGGCCGGTGACGGTCGGGCAGTCGGCATCGTAGCGGTTGTTGCGGATGCCCATGCGCACCTTCCTGTCGAAGTCGACGCCGTCGACCTCGGCCAGGAAGCCATGCACGAAATGCTGCCGCGCCTGCTCGCCGTCGCTCACGATGTCGAGGCCGGCCTCTTCCTGGCGGCGGATGGCGAGCAGGGTCGCGTCGTCCTTGGCCTCGAACAGCGGTTGGCCCGTGAGTGTCCACGGCGCCCACAGCACATTGGGCGTGGCCAGCCACGAGGGCTTGGGCAGGCTGCCGGCAAGCGTGGTCTCGAACATGTCGTTTCCTCCAAATTCATTGTCCTCCCCTGCGCGGGATCCGCGCTAGGGAGGAGAAAGTCCCGCCGCGATTGCCGGGCGTGCCTCGGGCGGCAGGATCTGGCCGTAGGTGCCCGGCGCGCGCCACTGCAACGTGCCGAAGGCGCTGCAGCTCTCGCAGACCGATCGCCAGGTTTCGTGGTGGGCACCGCAAGCGGTGCAGGACCAGGAGCGGTCGGCCGGCGCCGTGGCGGCGCGTGCCAGCCACTCATGCACCTTGGCCTGGCCGGCGTTGGCGCGTTCCTCGACCTCGGCCATCAGGCGGCAGATGCGAACCGGCGGGGAAGTGCCGCCCGCCGTCTCGAGCTGGCGTCGCGCCTCGCCCCACAGGCCCGCGTCGAGCGAGGCCTTGGCCAGGGCCAGGTGGCTTTCGATGTCGTCGGGGTTGCCGGCCGCGAGGCGGCGCACGATGCCAACGCGCTTCAGCGGATCGGACTCGCCCGAGGCGCGCAGATAAAGCTCGGCCAGATCGGGATGCGGCGCCACGGCCCAGCCGCGCTCCAGCGTCTTCATCGCGCGCTTGGCATCGCCGGCCTTGATCTGAAGCTCGGCCAGACGGCTGGTTACCGCGATTCGCTCCGGCGCGAGGCCGAACGCTTCGCGCGCCAGGGCCAGCGCGTCGCTCGCGCGGCCGGCGTGCTCGGCCTCGCGGCTGCGCTCGACTTCGAGCAGCGCCTTCAATGCGCGGCCCTTGTCGGCGGTGACGACCTTGCGGCGCATGCCGGCATCCAGCGTGTCCTGGGCCGCCTTCCAGTGGCCGGCTTGCGCCTGCATGTCGAACAGCGAGTGCACGACCCACGGTGTCTGTGGCCGGAGCGCAAAGGCGCGCTCGGCATAGCCTAGTGCCGTCATCTGGTCGCCGTCGCGCAGCGACTGTCCGATCAGCCCGCGCAGGCCGAGGAAGGCCATCTGCTGGTCCTTCAGCATGGCGTCGAAGGCCCGCCGCGCGCCGTCGCGATCGCCGGTGAGCTGGGCGGCCTGGGCCGACAGCAACAGCGTGAGCGCGGGCTCGGCCAGAAGCTGTTCGGCCTTGCGTGCGTGCTTCTGCGCTTCGGCGCCGTCGCCGGCGGCGACCGCGGCCAATCCTTGTGTCAGTTCGCGATAGCCGCGCCGGCGCCGGCTGTCGCCCCAGCCTTCGAGCAGCGCGCCCGGGGCGCCCGAGATCCAGCGCCACAGCAGCCAGGCGGCGACGCCGAGCAGGATCAGCACGACGATGGCGATCGCCACCACGCCGACGCTGGTGTCGAGGCGCCAGCCCTGCCATTCGGCAGTGAGGGTGCCCGGTCGTTCGGCCAGCCACACCGCGGCCAGCATCGCGGCGGCAGCGATGGCGAACCAGATCAGGATGCGCAGTGTGGTCATCGCCGGCTACCGCGCCGCGCCAAGCAGGGCCACGGCGTAGGTCGCCAGCTGGTCGACGCCGCGCTTGGCCGCGAGATGTGCCTCGGCGCGGGCCAGCCAAGCCGATGTTGCGTTGGCGGTCTGCTGCGGCAGCGACTTCACGAGATCGACCGCCTTGGCCACGTCGTTGCCCTCGAGCGCAGCTTCCGCGCGCGCGAGTTTCGCTTCGACCGCGTCGCCCGGCACGTCGGCGCCGACCCGGCGCAGCGACACGATGCTCCTGATCTTGCCCAGGACACGCTCGCCGAACGAATCGTCGGCGAGGTCGTCGGCGAGTGCTGCCTTTGCCACTGCGGGGAAACTCGCCGCCAGCGTCGCGCGCGAGGCGACACCGGCCTGCGCGTAGGGCTGCAGGGCGGCGGTGATTTCGCCGAGCTTGGCATCGCCTTGCGCGAGCGGTGCCAGCAAGCCCAGCTCCTGGGCGAAGGGCAGGCCCGATTCGATCGCCGAACTCAACCGCGCGGCGACGCCCACCACGGCCGAGGCGCGCGCGGCGTCCAGCGCCTTCTTTTCGCCGGCACCCAACGCGCCGGCCTCGGCGCGCGCCTTGTCGATGGCCTCGGCCAGTGTCCTGGCCTGCTCGCGCTGACGCGCCGTCTCGTCCTTCTGTCCGGACATCGCCTGGTCCAGCGTCTGCAGTGCCGATCGTATGGTCGCGATCTCGAGACGAAGCGCCGCGACGTCCTTGTCGGAGTCGGGCGACGCCGGCGCGGGAGCAGTGGCGGCCTGGACAGCCTTTCGCGCTTCGGCGATTGCCTTCAATTCCTCTTCGGCTTGCTGCCGTGCGGCCGCGGCTTCGGCCAGCATGCGCGCTGCCTGTTCGGCGCGCTGCTTGTCGGCGTCGGGCGCCGTACCCGGGCGCGGGGTCTCGGCAGCCGTGGTCGCGGC
>RGPT01000104.1 GCA_010032545.1 Alphaproteobacteria bacterium | reverse complement strand
GCCCGACAATGTCGCGGCGGGTGACCGCGACATTGTCGGGCCAAGGATAGACCACGAGGGTGACTCGGCAGTGCCACTCCCGGCACAGGGCTACAAGCTTGTCGAGATTGCCGCCGGCGATCTCCAGTCCGCGCCGCCCCCAGCTTTCGAGCAAGGCCGGATCCAACGTCCAGCGTGCCGGCGCCCGGCCGAATGACTTCCTGCCATGGAGCGACGAGAACACCGACAGGTCGTGAACAAGATGGACCGACGCAAAGTTGTTGACGAAAAACTGTCCGATCTCGGTCCAGGGGATCTTCCAGTCCACCCGCGTTCCGGGGTCCGCAGCGCGATCGCCATCGGTGAGATAGACAGTGGCATCGTCATCGATGTCCGACAGGTCGAGAAAGACGAAGATCTCGGCGGGCGCAATTCCCAATCGCTCGGCAGCCGCGCGAACCTTCTGGTGGTAGATGGCCGGGCGGTGGGATGCGACACCGAGATTGTGGACTGCCTTGCCTTGCATGCCTGCGTCACACGCCATGAGACCGGCAAAGCTCTGCTCATAGCTCGAGCCCAGCGCCTCGGCGAAGGAATCGCCGACAACGATGATTGCCTTCCTTCCTTTCTCCGGCTCGCCGGGCGCACAGGTACCTGTCCTGAACCCGAACCGATCCGTCTTCCAGGGATTGCGGCCCCTGCCCCAGACGCGCGTGATCTCCCGGTTCGGAACGAGATCGTGGTGATGGGCGGCCGACGTATAGACGCCGGGCCAGGCGGCCTCCGCCCACGACTTCTTCAGGCCGGAGAAGAGCGTCGCGGTCAGGATGAGATCCAGCATCAGGGTGATCGCCGCGACTGCCAACGCCAGAGCGACAAATCGCAGAACAGATTTCAAGGCAAGTTCCCGATTGGTGGGCTGCTGGCCGTCGATGGTACGGTCCGTACGAACAGGAGGAAGCATCCATGAAGCTCGGTCTCGCCATCGGCTATTCACGCGCCCATCTCGACATTCCGGTGAAGCTGATCCAGCGCGCCGAAGAACTGGGCTACGATTCCGTCTGGACGGCGGAAGCCTACGGCTCCGACGCGGTGACGCCGCTCGCCTACCTCGCCGCCGTCACCAAGCGCATAAAACTCGGCACCGGCATCATGCAGCTTGCCGCCCGTACGGCCGCCAACGCCGCCATGTCGGCCGGCACAGTCGATGCGCTCGCCGGCGGCGGTCGCTTCATCGCCGGCATCGGCGTGTCGGGCCCGCAGATCGTCGAGGGCTGGTACGGCGAGCCCTGGGGCAAACCCTACTGGCGCATGCGCGACTACGTCTCGATCATGCGCAAGATCTTCAAGCGGGAAGCACCCGTCGCCCACGAGGGGCGGGAGATATCGCTCCCCTATACCGGCCCCGGCGCCATGGGTATCGGCAAGCCGCTGAAATCCATCCTGCACATGAACCCCGACATCCCGATCTATCTCGCCACCGGCAACGAGGCGACGGTGAAGCTGACGGCCGAGATCGCCGACGGCTGGTTGCCGATGGGCTTCATGCCCGGCGCCATGGACGAATACCGGCCGTGGCTGGAAGAAGGCTTTCGACGTGCCGGCAACGGCAAGGGTTTCAAGGATTTCGCCATCGCCGCCAACGTCCATGTCGAGGTCGACAACGACGTGAAGGGGGCACTTGCCCGGCTGAAACCGGAGGTCGCGCTTTATGTCGGCGGCATGGGTCACAAGACCAAGAACTTCCACAACGATATCATGGTGCGCCGCGGCTTCGGCGATGCGGCCAAGCGAATCCAGGAACTCTATCTCGCCGGCCACAAGGACGAAGCGATCGCCACGGTGCCCGACGAATGGGTCGACATGAAATCCATCGTCGGCCCGCCCGACCGCATCCGCGAGCGCTATCGCGCCTGGGAGGATTGCGGCGCCGACACGCTGAACGTCCGCTCCCGTCAGCCAGAGGCGATCGAGGCCATGGCCAAGGCGGCAAGGCTCAACTGAGTTCACTCCCTCCGGCGGCTCGTTGGCGCTCCTGACAAGGTGTGCGATGCTGCTGCCGGGGTGAGGGAACATCGATGTCGTTTGCTAGGTTTGCGCTTGCTGGCGCGGTCGCACTTGGGGCCGCGGCCGCGGTGTATGGCTATGCCTACTACAGGTTTCCACCGCCCGGAGCGGAGCCGCAGGCTTCGACGTCTCCGCCAGCCACCCCCTCGGCGCCGGATGAATCGCCCCGCGCAAGCTACGACATCTGCGTGAACGGTGGCTTTGCCACGGCGCTCACTGCCGAGCGCCGGATCGCGGCCTGCGCCAAGGCGATCATCAGCCGCGCCCTGCCGCCCGCCGAACTGGCGTTTGCACGTCTCAACCGCGGTGCGGCGCGGATGGCGTTGGGCGACAGGATCATGGCCGCCAGCGACTATACGGAGGCGCTGAAGCACTACGATAGCGCCATCGACCCGAACAATCCCGACGCGCTTGCCCTCTACCGCCGCGCTGCCGCGCGCGACGCCCTGGGCCAGACCGACCAGGCCCTCGACGACTACAACGATGCGATCCGACGCGACCCCCAGAGCGCACTTGCCTACTATGGCCGTGGCGTCCTGCTCACCAGCCGCAAGCGGGCCTTCACCCGGGCCATCGCAGACTTCGACAAGGTTCTCGAGCTGCAGCCCGACTACGTCGATGCCCTGATCCTGCGCGGCGACGCCTACAGCCAGCTTGGGCAGGCCGGCCGAGCTCTCAGCGACCTCAATCGAGCCGTAACAGAGGCGCCCGACAACGCACAGGCCTTCCTGTATCGCGGCGTGGCGCAGGGTCGGCGCGGCGAGAACAAGCTGGCCCTTGCCGATTACAACCAGGCGATAAAGCTCAATCCCCGCTACGTCGACGCGTTCGTAAACCGGGCGGCAGTCCACGCCGCCGCCGGCCGGCCGGCCGACGCGATCCGCGACCTTGATACGGCACTTGCCATCCAACCCAACAACCCGGTCGCTCTTTACAATCGCGGCTACGCGCATTTTGGCCAACGCGCCTACGACAAGGCGATCGCCGACTACGATGACGCCATCCTGCTCGATCCTTCGCTGGGCCCGGCCTACAACAACCGCTGCCTGACGCGCGCCATCGCCGGCCGTGACCTGGTGAAGGCAATGGCCGATTGCGACCTCGCGCTCAAGTTGATGCCCACCAGCCTCGACGTGCGCGAGGTCCGCGGCTTCATCTATCTGAAGCTCGGCGACCCCGCGATCGCCATCGCCGAGTACGACGCAGCGCTCGCCGTCAATCCCAACCAACCGTTGGCGCTCTGGGGCCGCGGCCTCGCGCGCATCCGCAACGGCCAGACCAAGGAAGGCGAGGCCGACCAGGCTGCCGCCCGCATCCTCGACCCCAACGTCGAACGCCAGTTCGCGATCTACGGGCTGCAGTAACGACGGCGGAGGTCAGTATCCCGCTGCGCGGTCGACGACTTCTTTTAGCGGTGCCCCATTCAGAAACCGTTCGAGATTCTCGACGAACAGCCGCGCCACAAACCGGTCGCGCTGCGGATGCGGGCCGCCGATGTGCGGCAGCACGACGATGCCCTCGGCCTTCCAGAACGGATGCTCCGACGGCAGCGGTTCCTGGCGGAAGACGTCGAGGATGGCGCCGGCGATCTTCTTGTCCTTCGCCGCGACAATCAGGTCCGCATCGACGATCGTGTGGCCGCGGCCGAAATTGATCAGCCAGGCCGTGGGCTTCATCTTGGCCAGGCGCGCGGCATTGATGAAATTGTCGGTCTCGGGTGTGGCCGGCAGGAGCAGCAACACATAGTCCGACTGCTCCAGCACCTCGTCGGTGCGCTCCGGCGGCAGGATCTCGGCCACGTTGGGCACGGCGCCCGGCCGGCGCTTGGTGCCGATCACGCGCATGCCGAAGGCCGATGCAAGACGGGCCACCTCCTGGCCGATGACCCCCAGGCCAAGGATGCCCAGTGTCTTGCCGGTGAGCGGCTGCGGCACGGTATGCACCCATCTGGCGCTCTTCTGGTTCTCGACCGCGATCCTGACGGGCTTCGCGGCGTAGAACAGCGCCGCCATGATGTTTTCCGGCATCGATTCGGCATGCGTGCCGCGGGCGCAGGTGAGCGTGAGCGCGGGCGGCAAGTCGGGCAGCGCCATCCAGCCTTCGACGCCGGCGCTCATCGCCTGGGCCCAGCGCAGCTTCGGCATCGACGGCAGGAGGCCCGCCGGCACGCCACCCGCCATCAGCGCCTCGGTACGGGCCAACTGGGCGGCCGAGGGCCTATCCTGGCGCGACAGGGTGTCGATCGCGACCCGATCGGCAAGACCGGCAGCCTTCACCGCGTCAAGATAGGCGGCGGGCTGGTCGGTCCAGAGAAGAATGTGGGCGCGGTCGGTCACGGGGCTGCTCCTGAGGTGTTGCTGCACCCTAGCACTGCGCACCGGCGAAAGGCCGTTTTCTGGCACACGTCGCTCTGCCACCGGAGCCGTCGGTCTCACGTTGTCGGTGTCCAGGTCGTTGGCCTTGACAAGAAATGAATGCACATTCATTTCTTTATGCCATGGCCTACCGACGCACCGAACGGGTCGAGGAACAGCTCCAGGACAAGCGCGACCGCATCCTGCAGGCGGTCCGCGCCGTGGTGGGCGAGGTCGGCTTCCGTGGCGCCCAGGTTGCGATCGTTGCCGAGGCGGCGGGCGTGGCGACCGGCACGGTCTATCGCCACTTCCCGTCAAAGGGCGAGTTGTTTGCCGAGGCGCTGGCGCTGAACGCGGGCCACGAGGTCGACGTCATGGCGGCGGTCGCGGCGAGCGAAGGTACGGCGGCGGCCCGCCTTGCCGATGCGGTGCGCATCTTCGCGCTGCGCGCCGTGCTGGCGCGGCGGCTCGCCTGGGCGATGATCGCCGAACCAGCCGACCCCGAAGTGGATGCCGCACGCCTGAAATACCGCCGTGCGTTCGCCGACGTGATCCAGCGCCTGGTCGAGGACGGCATTGCCACCGGCGAGTTCCCGGCGCAGAACGCGCGCGTGGCCGCGGCCGGGCTGATCGGCGCGCTGACCGAGGGACTGATCGGTCCGCTGGCGCAGGACGCCGAAGCACCGCCCGATGCCGAAACGCTCGCCCGCGCCATCACCGCTTTTTGCCTCCAGGCCGTTTCGGCCCGCCCCTATCCCGCCGCCACAAGGAGCCCTCATGACGAGGAATGAAACCGCGCCGCACTGGCAGGACTTGTTCGAACGGCTTCTGGGCGAGCTGGAGCATCGCAGCAACCCCGACTGGCAGGCCGACCAGGCGAGCCTCGATCCGGCCCTCTATTGCGATTCCGGGCACTTCGCCCGCGAACGCGAGCGACTTTTTCGCCGCCAGCCGCTCTGTCTCGGCCCGGTCGACCAGCTCGGCGATCCTGGCAGCGCAATGGCGCGCGAGTTCTGTGGCGTGCCCGTGCTGATGACACGCACGCGCGAAGATCGGGTGAAAGTTTTCCTCAACGTCTGCCGCCATCGCGGGGCGCGGCTGGTCGGCGAAGACGGCGTGGCCTGTCCGCAGCAAAGCCTGGTCTGCCCCTATCACGGCTGGACCTACCGGCTCGACGGCACCCTCGCCGGCCTGCCGCACGCCGAGGCTTTCCCAGCCTTGGACAAACAGGCGAGTGGCCTGCGCGAGCTGCCGTCTTCAGTGCGGCATGGGCTGATCTGGGCCGTGCTCGACCCCGAGTCCGGCCCTGCGCCCGACATAGCCGCCTTCCTGGGCGGTATCGACCGCGACCTCGAGTCGATCGGGCTCGGCAGCCACCGCCTCTATCGCCAGCACGCGGTCAAACGCGCCACCAACTGGAAGCTGGTCGTCGATGCCTTCCTCGAGGTTTATCATGTGACCCGCCTGCACGCGGGCACGATCGGCCGGTTCTTCCACGACGCCGTCGCCGTCAGCGACCAGGTCGGTCCCCACCAGCGAGTCCTGGTGGGGCGCGAAAGCTCAGCGGCAATCCGCGCCCTGCCGCCCGAGCGCTGGAGCCCGCAGGTACACGGCACGCTGACGCATTACGTCTTCCCCAACAGCGTCTTCGTCTACCACCCCGACTATGTCAGCCACATGGGGCTGTTCCCGACATCCGCCGACGAGACGCTGTTCGTCCATTCCATGCTGATCCCCGAGGCGCCGAGCACCGACAAGGCCGAGGCGCATTGGGCGCGTTCGTTCGAGTTGATCGACGGTGGCGTTTTCAACGGCGAGGACCTGGCCGTCTGCGAACAGATCCAGCGCGGCCTCGCAAGCGGCGCCAACGACCGGCTGATCCTGGGCCGTCTCGAGCAGAACCTGCGGCGCTTCCACCACACCCTCGACGTGGCGCTGAGCTAGCGCATTCAAGTACCCGAGGGCAGCACGACGCGCCTTCATGCGGCATTTGCCATCACCGCGGAGCGCAAGATAAGGCGCCGGGAAGGGCTGGCAGACCGAGGTGTTTTGCATAGAATGTGAATCAACAAGGAAACACAGGGAAGGCCTATGCCAATGATCAAGCTCATTCTGCCGCGCCGCCGGGCGCTTGCTCTTGCCGGCGGGACTCTCGCCGCCCCGATGATCGCTTCCGGAATCGCCCGGGCGCAGAGCGACTGGCCGAACCGGCCGGTAAAATACATCGTCGTGTTCCCGGCCGGCGGTCCCACAGACACGCTGTCCCGCATCGTCTGCAACGAACTCGAGAAACTCACCGGCCAGCAGTTCGTCATCGAGAACAAGAGCGGCTCGGGCGGCGTGGTGGGCGCCGACGCCATCGCCAAGTCGGCGCCGGATGGCTACACGCTCGGCCTCTACACCATCGCCGCGCACGCGATCGCGCCCACGCTCTACGCCAAGCTGCCGTTCGACGCCGCCAAGGATTTCACTGGCATCTCGATCCTGTGGGAGGTGCCCAACATGCTGATGACGCGCATCGACTTTCCGGCCAACACGGTGCCGGAGATGATCGCGCTCCTGAAGGCCAACCCCGGAAAATTCTCCTTCGCCTCGTCAGGCCCGGGCACCAGCCCGCAGATCACCGGCGAGCTGTTCAAGAGCATGGCCGGCGTCAACATCCTGCATGTGCCCTATCGCGGCAGCGCACCCGCCCACCAGGACATCCTGGCGGGCCAGGTCGACATGATGTTCGACAACATCCCGGGTCCGCTCGGCCTGATGAGGGGCGGCAAAGTGAAGGGTTTCGCCGTGACCTCGGCCAAGCGACATCCCTCGGTGCCCGAGATTCCGACCATGGCCGAATTCCTCCCGGGGTTCGACATCGTCTCATGGGGCGGCACCTGCGGCCCGGCCGGCCTGCCGCCGGCGATGGTGGAGAAGCTTTCGGCGCTGCTCAAGACCGCGCTCGAGAGCCCGGCTCTCAAGGAGGCGTTCGACAAGCAGGGCGCCGAGCGCATCTGGCTCAGCCCCGCCGACACCGCCAAGTACCGCGCCGACAACGAGGCCAGGCTCGCCCCGGTGATCAAGGCGTCGGGCGCGAAAGTGGAGTGACAGGGACGCGGTGACGATCATTTGCAAGACAGGATCAGCACCGCGCTTACGCCGTTCGACGTCTTCCGAAGGGCCGTGCCGACCAACACGCCGATGCAGGCGGGCTTCGCCGACGTGCTGAGCACCGAGGCGATGCTCCGCAAGGGCGTCGCCGAAATGCAGGTGAAGCAACTGCCGCCCCCGCGGGCCGGCTGACCTGCTCCAATCCGGAGCGGGCGCCGGGCGGCCTGACGTAGCCCAGCTGGCCGCCATCGACCTGCGGCACGGCCGCTTTGACCGCAACCGAGGTTGGCGCGACAATCCCGGAAAACAACGGGGAGGCGGAACGATGGCCTACAAGATCATGATCATGGGCGCGTCCTACGGGTCGCTTCTCGCCTCCAAGATTCTCTTCGGCGGCCATTCCGTCCACCTGATCTGCCTGCCGGCCGAGGCCGACCTGATCAATGCAGAGGGCTTTCGCGTCCGCATCCCGATCCGCGGCCGCAAGGAGCCGATCGAGATCGACTCGCGCAAGCTGCCGGGCAAGGTGACGGCCGGCGGCACCGCGGGCGTCAATCCCGCCGACTACGACATGGTTGGCCTTGCCATGCAGGAGCCGCAGTACCGCTCCCCGGGCGTGCGCGAGCTGCTGGACGCCGTGGGCAAATCGAAGGTGCCCTGCATGTCGATCATGAACATGCCGCCGCTGCCCTACATGCGGCGCATCCCCGGCCTCGATCACGAGCTGCTGAAGCCCGCCTATACCGACGCCAGCGTATGGGACAGCTTCGATCCCGAGCGGCTCACGCTCAACAGCCCTGATCCGCAGGCGATCCGCCCGCCGGAGGAGAAGGTGAACGTGCTGCAGGTGACACTGCCGACTAACTTCAAGGTCGCCCGCTTCAAGGACGAGAAGGCCACCGCCATCCTGCGCCAGCTCGAGAAAGACATCGAGGCGATCCGCTTCGAGTCGCCGGAGGGCAAGATCGAGCTGCCGGTGAAACTCCGGGTCTACGACTCGATCTTCGTGCCGCTCGCCAAATGGGCGATGCTGCTGGCCGGCAACTACCGCTGCGTGACCAAGGACGGCATGCGGACCGCCCAGGAGGCCGTCCACAGCGACATCGAGACATCGCGTTCGGTCTACAATTTCGTCAACGATCTCTGCGTCAGGATCGGCGCCGATCCGAAGGACCTCGTGCCCTTCGAAAAATATGCCGCCGCAGCCCAGAGCCTGGTGCGCCCCGCCTCGGCCGCCCGCGCCCTCAGCAACGGCGTGCCCAACATCGAGCGGGCCGACAAGCTGGTCCAGCTCATCGCCAAGCAGAAAGGCCTCAGCCATCCTGTCATCGACGCTGGCGTGGCCCTGGTCGATTCACGGCTGGAGGCCAACCGCAAGAAGGCGGCTGCCTGAAGCGGCCCCAAGCATGCCCGCGCCGACAACAATATCGTGGCGACAAGTGCCACATCGCAGCCAATCATCGCGATCGCGGGCAATGCCTGCGGCCGGCTCCTGCCTCCTCGTCCCTGATGAGGTGGAGAGGCGACACGAGTTACTCCGCCCATGACGGCAAAGAAGATTCTCGTCGCCGGCGCGACCGGCCTTGTCGGTTACGCCGCGATGAAGCACTTCGCGACCGAGGGCGGCTGCGAAGTGATCGCCGTCTCGCGCCGACGGCCGGCCGAAACGTTCGGCGCGCGCTGGCTTCAGCTCGATCTCACGGATGCAGCGGCATGTGCATCGCTTGCGCCCGAGTTCGCAGGCGTCACGCATCTCGTCTATGCCGCGCTCCATGAACGGCCCGGGCTGGTGGCGGGCTGGCGGGAAGAGGAACAGATCCTCACCAACGATCTGATGCTCAGGAACCTGTTCGAGCCGCTCGAACGTGCGGCACGAGGCTTGCGCCATGTGGCGCTGCTGCAGGGCACCAAGGCCTATGGTGTGCATGTCCGTCCGCTCAACGTGCCGGCGCGCGAGAATCGCTCGGAGATGCACGAGCAGCCCAACTTCTACTGGAACCAGGAGCGCTATCTGCGCGAGCGGCAGCCGGGCAAGGCGTGGCGCTGGTCGATCCTTCGCCCGGTGCTGATCGTGGGCGATTCGGTTGGCAGTGCGATGAATGTGATCCCGGCGCTGGGAGTCTACGCCGCCATGATGCGGCGGGCTGGCAAGGCAAAGCTCGACTATCCTGGGGGCGTGGGCCGTGTAGCCCAGGCGGTCGATGCCGATCTTCTGGCGCGGTGCATTGCCTGGTCCGGCGAGGCAGTGGCGGCCGGCAACGAGATATTCAACGTCACCAATGGCGATGTGTTCGTGTGGCCCAACGTCTGGCCTGCCATCGCCGACGCACTGGGCTTCGAGTCGGGCGGGCACGTGCCGCTCTCGCTCGACCGCGAAATCAGGCCGCGCGAGGCCGACTGGGCGGGTATTTGCAAAGTGCACGGGCTCAAGGCCGGCATGCTCGCGGACTTCGTCGGCCTTTCGTTCGAGTACGCCGACTACACGATGGGCTTCGGACGCGACACGCCGGGGCCGGCCGCGATCGTCTCGACCATCAAGTTGATGCAGGCAGGCTTCACCGAGGTGATGGACACCGAGGCGATGTTCCGGAAGTGCTTCGCCGAAATGCAAGCCAAGCGCCTGCTGCCGCCTCGCTGACCCGCGCCCTCGGGCGCGGCTTGTCGGAGCGCCAACCTCAGGCGCTGCGGCCGGAGACTTTCAGGCGCTCCCAATGCTGGCCGAAGAACCGGCGCATCATTGCCGCCAGGCCGTCCGGCCGTGCGGCAGTGTCCATCGACGTCCCACCGTTCACTTGGGAAATCCAGCGATCGTCGGGCTCATAGCCCAGAGCATTGAGCACCTTGGGGAACTTCCAGCGGAAGGCCTGGGCCAGTTCCGGCGTGAACTCGCGCTTCCACTGCGCCACGTCGCCCGAGCGAACGTGGCTGTGGCCGCGGCCGGACAGGCTTCCGAACAGGCTATGCTCCCAGAAGCGCTGACGGCAGACGAGCTGCTCCGCCGCCTCGAATCCGAGGAAGTCGATGATCTTCGACCAATAGGCCATCTGGCTGTCCTGCCGAAGGTCCTCATAGCGAGCCTCGAAGCAGTTCGCCCGATCGTACTGCCAGCCCTGCATGTCGCGGAGCGTGCTGTCGGTCGAGTTCTCCATCTCGAACACATATTGTTCGTAGCGGGTCTCGAAGGCGTTCAACCGGCGCTGGTAGGTGATGTTGTCGTAACCCGGCACCGGCTCGTGTAGCCACGACTCGTTGGCGGCGGCTGAGCAACTGCGAATGCCCGCGGAAAACAGAATCATAGTTGAACAGCACGAAAGGGCGCTTCAACGCTTCTTCGACCCGGCTCTTCTCGGCCCAGTAGTCGACGTAGGTGGCGTTGAGGTCCTGAGCGATGGCCTTGAATACGGTGGCCATCCAGACGGTGCCGGTCTTGTGGTGGGTGGCGACGATGACGCTGTTTTTCATTTTTACCTATACGAAGTCACTTCGCCGTCCATCCCCGGCCCACTCCACCCTAGCCGACCAGGCGACAGCGGAGGCACATAGCAACTGCCCGTTCCGTTTGCAAACTACCAGTAGTAGGTCGCGGAAATCCAGCGAGCAGTCCTGTTGACGACTGCATATCAGCAAGACGCATGCCGTCTAGGCACGGATTCTGCGGAATTGAGGCGCAGAAAGAGCCGGGCCCGGTGAACCGAAGTCCGCCCGGGCCCGACGACGCCCCCTCAGGCAATCTCGTGTTGCTGGCCGCTCGCGCGCTACCGCGGTGCGCCCTCGAAGCAACGGCATTGATACTATGCGGGACCAGCTCGGCCCGACAGAGGCCGGTTGGTATCAATTGTTCAGAATCTGGGCGGGTCTGCCCGAGAAGCTTGCCCTGACGTGGTCGGCGAGATCTCGCGCAGCCGGGCCAGCGGCCGGAGGCATATAGAGATTTATGCGAAATTCGGGCAGTGGCGGCAGGCGCGCCTCGCGTCCCGCCCTGCCTTCGAAGACATCGAAGCGGGTCGGGACGGAGGAGCGCAGCAACGGCGCCACGGCAAGGCCCGCCTCCAGCACGGCGTAGACAGGCTCGAGACGGCTTACCTCGCAAACCGCGCGCCAGTCGCGCCGTGCCGCGCCCAGCGCCTCGATGGCCACCGGCCGGAACAGGCAGGTCGGCGCCCCGAGCGACACTGGCAGCGGATCCTTCAGATGGGCATCGCCACCCGAAGCGCCCACCCAGACGAGGCGGTCGGTGCGCAAGGTCTCGCCGTGGCGCCCGCAGTCGGTTTCGGTGGTCAACGCCAGATCGACACCTCCCGACGTCAACTGCTCGCGCACCACGCGCGAGTCCTCGCAAACGAGGGAAACGCGCACGCGCGGCTGCGCCTTGGCGAAAGCGCGCAGAATGGCGGGCACGAAGCTGCCGATGATGTCGTAGGGCACGCCGAAGCGGACCTCGCCTTCGAACGGCGGCGCCCGCATCGACGACAGGACGCATGACAAATCATAATCAATTTCGAACGATAATATCAAAAACATTCGTTTTCATTATTTTTTATCACACCCTACGCTGGCGCCATGACGACAACGATGTCCGGCCTCTGGCTGCCGCTGATCACGCCGTTCCAGGACGGCGCGGTCGATTTCACAAGCTATGAACGGCTGATCGAACACTTCATTGGCCAGGGCGTGGACGCGCTGTTTCCGCTCGGTACCACGGGCGAATCGCCCGCCCTCGACGAGGCCGAGGTCGATGCGCTGGTCGAGCGCACGGTCGCGGTCGCGGCCGGCCGTGTTCCGGTGTTCGTGGGTATCGGCGGCAACGCCACCCACAAAGTTGAGAAGACGATGCGCCGGTTGGAACGTTTCGCCTTCGAGGGCATCGTCTCGGTCTGTCCCTATTACAACCGACCGAGTCAGGACGGGCTGATCGCTCACTTTTCCCGGATTGCCGCCGCGACCGACCGTGCCGTGGCGATCTACAACATCCCCTACCGGACCGCGGTGAACCTCTCCAACGACGCGCTGCTCGAACTGGCCGAAGTGCCCAACATCGTGGGCGTGAAGGACAGTTCCGGCTCGATCGCGCAGTCGCTCGACCTGCTCCAGCGCCGGCCCAAGGACTTCGCCGTACTGACGGGCGAGGACGCGCTCTACTTCACCATGATGGCGCAAGGCGCCGACGGCGGCATCCTCGCGGCCAGCCACCTGATGACGGCGCGCTTCGTCGAGACTGGACGACGCTTCGCCGCCAACGATCTTGCCGGCGCGCGCGCCGCCTGGGCGCCGCTGGCGGCCTTCGTGCCGCTGCTCTTCGCCGAGGCCAATCCGATGCCGATCAAGTACCTGCTGTGGCGCCAGGGCCTGATCGCCTCGCCCGAATGCCGCCTGCCGCTCACGCGGATTTCGGACGGGCTGGCCAAGACGCTCGATGCTCTCCTCGTCGATACTGGCGCGACATGAACCCGGCGCCCGCCCCATGACCGAAACGTGGTCCATCGCCCGAGCCGACGTGGCGGCGCCAGGTCCGTTGCGCGACGCCCTGCTCGCTCTCAACAATGCCCACGCTCAGGAACTGTCCTGGCTCGAGCCGGATCGCCTGCTCGACCTCGTGTCTCGGGCCTTCGTCGCGACCGGGATCGGCCACGTCGACGCCTTCCTCCTGGCCTTCGACCAGGACGCGGACTACGACAGCCCCAATTTCCTCTGGTTCCGCTCGCGCTACCCGCGCTTCGTCTACGTCGACCGGATCGTCGTGGCACCGGCGGCGCGCGGTCGGGGTCACGCGCGCACGCTCTACGCCGAGCTGTTCGCGCACGCTGCCCGCGCCGGGCACGACCGCGTCGTCTGCGAAGTCAATTCGGTGCCGCCCAATCCGGCCTCGGACGCGTTCCATTCGGCCCTTGGCTTTTCGGAGGTCGGCGCCGGCACGATCCATGCCGGCGCCAAGACGGTCCGATATCTCTCGCGGCCGGTGGCCGCCTAGCCGCGCGACTTCAGGAGATCGCGGATCTCGGTGAGCAGCACTTCCTCGCGCGAGGGCGGCGGCGGCGCGGCGGGAGCAGCCTCCTCCGCCTTCGAGACGCGGTTGATGGCCTTGATGACCAGGAACAGCACCCAGGCGATGATAAGGAAGTTCACCGTCACCGTGAGGAAGGTGCCGTAGCCCAGCGCGGCGCCGGCCTTCTTGGCGGCATCATAGGTCGCGGCCTTGCTGGCGGCGTCGGTGAGGCCGATGAAATAGTTGGTGAAGTCGAGGCCGCCCGCGATGCGGCCGATGACCGGCATGATGATGTCGTTCACCAGCGAATCGATGATCTTGCTGAAGGCGGCGCCGATAATGACGCCGATGGCGAGATCCACGACGTTGCCACGCATCGCGAACTTCTTGAATTCCTGGAGCATTTTCAGCCCTCCGTTGTTGTCAGGATACGCGCAGCCACACCAGCAGAGCAGAAACCGTGACGACGGAGAAGGCCGTCGAAAGCAGAACTGCCGCCGTGTTTTGCTCGACAGAAGTATCGAATTGCCTGGCCAGCACGAAGGCGTTGGCCGCGGTCGGCAACGACGCCATGAGCAGCGCCACCTTGCCCGGCACCGACTGCAAATCGACGAAAAACGGCAGGATCGCCGCCGCCAGCA
>RGPT01000103.1 GCA_010032545.1 Alphaproteobacteria bacterium | reverse complement strand
ACTTCCGCCGATTCCTTGGCCTCATAGGCGAAACCGGGACACGCGGCCGTCGTGGCCATGCCGGCCACGTCGATGTTGTCCTTCACGGCGAACGGTATGCCGTAGAGGGGCAGGCGGTCGAATTCGCCGCGCCGAGCCTCCAGGGCAGCCGCTCTGTCCCGCAACGCCGAGTCGGTCGGTCGCGAGATCCACACCTTGTCCTCGCCGGCATGGGCGATTCGTTTCAGCACTTCGTCGACGACGTGGCGGACATCGAGAGTGCCGGCACGATAGGCAGTCCGGAGGGCGTGAACGCCCAGGTCGAGCGGGGTTGTCATGGCTCATTTCTAGACAAGCCTGGGTCTGTCGGCAGCCGGCACATGCGCGCGGTGTTTGGCACGGTACTTGCCTTTTGGGAGCGGGGATTGTGTGGAAACGACAGGGGACTTAAATGAAGCGTCGCTCATTCATCAAGACGACGGCCGCTGCTGGCGCCGCCGCCACGGCCGCGCCGGCCATCTGGTCCGAGGCCAAGGCACAGGCCCGCAACGAAACGCTCCTGATCGTCAACGAGAGCCCGCCCAACTCGATGGACATCCACGGCGTCGGCGCCAACCGGCCGGCCTACGAGGTGTCATGGAACACCCATGACCGGCTGATCACCTACGGCGCCAAGAAGGACGCCAACGGCAACGACCACTACGACTACACCAAGCTCGAGCCCGAGCTCTCGACCGATTGGAACGTGACGCCCAACTCGGCCACCTTCAAGCTGCGCCGCGACGCCAAGTTCCACGACGGCACGCCGATCACCGCCAAGGACGTGAAGTGGTCGTTCGACCGCGCCGTCACGGTGGGCGGCTTCCCGACCTTCCAGATGAAGGCCGGCTCGCTGGAAAAACCGGAACAGTTCGTCGTCGTCGACGACCATACCTTCCGCGTCGACTTCCTGCGCGCCGACAAGCTCACCATGCCCGACATCGGCGTTCCCGTGCCGGTGATCATGAATTCAGAGCTTTGCAAGAAGAACGCGACCGCGACCGATCCCTGGGCGATGGAGTGGTGCAAGAACAACACCGCGGCGGGCGGCGCCTACAGGATCGAGCGCTGGCAGCCCGGCCAGGAGGTCGTCTACGTCCGCAACGACGACTGGAAGAACGGGCCGATGCCCAAGATCAAGCGCGTCATCATGCGCATCATCCCGTCGGCCGGAAACCGCCGCGCCCTGCTCGAGCGCGGCGACGCCGACCTGTCGTTCGACCTGCCGTCCAAGGACTTCGCCGAACTCAAGACGATGCCAAAGCTCACGGTGGTCGGCACGCCGATCGAGAACGCGATGACCTACATCGGCATGAACGTGAATCAGAAGCCCTTCGACAACGTCAAGGTCCGGCAGGCGGTGGCGTGGGCGCTGCCGTATCAGCAGATCATGGACTCGGTGCTGTTCGGCCAGGCGATCCCGCTGTTCGGCGGCGCCGACAACAAGTCCAAGGGTATCGTCTGGCCGCAGAAGGACGGCTACAAGACCGACATCGCCAAGGCCAAGGCGCTGATGGCGGAGGCCGGCTATCCCAACGGCTTCGAGACCACGATCTCGTTCGACCTCGGCCTCGCCAGCACCAACGAGCCGCTGACCATCCTGGTCCAGGAGAGCCTGGCGCAGATCGGCATCAAGGCGGCGATCAACAAGATCCCGGGCGCCAACTGGCGCGGCGAACTCCTGAAGAAGAACATGCCGATGATCACCAACTCGTTCGGCGGCTGGCTCAACTATCCGGAATACTTCTTCTTCTGGTGCTATCACGGCCAGAACGCCGTCTTCAACACGATGGGCTACCAGAATCCGAAGATGGACGCGCTGATCGACAAGGCGCGGTTTGCGTCGGGCAAGGAGTACGACGATGCGGTCAACGGCTTCGTCGATATCGCCTTCGAGGAAGTACCGCGCGTGCCGATCTTCCAGCCTCTGCTCAACGTGGCGATGCAGAAGAACGTCACGGGCTATCGCTACTGGTTCCACCGCCAGCTCGACTACCGCCAACTCGCCAAGGGCTAGGCGCGGTCGTCGGAGCCTTCGATGCTGACCATGCTGCTGTCGCGGCTGGCGACGGCGATCCCGAGCATCGTCGGGGTCGTCGTCGTCACCTTCATGCTTACCCGCCTGTTGCCGGGTGACCCCGCGGCGTACTTTGCCGGATTGGCTGCCAGTCCGCAGGCGATCGCCGAGGTCAGGACCAAGCTCGGCCTCGACAAGTCGCTGCCCGAGCAGTTCGTCGCCTATGTCGGCGACCTGCTGCAGGGCAATCTCGGCAACTCGCTCAGCACCGGCCAGCCGGTGACCTTCGAAATCGCCACGCGCCTGCCGGCATCGGCCGAACTCACGCTGGTGGCATTGCTGCTTGCCGTGGCGATTGCGATCCCGCTCGGTGTCCTGGCGGCGGTGAAGCAGGGGACGTGGATCGACCATCTTTGCCGCATCGTGACCACGGTAGGGGTGTCGCTGCCGGTGTTTTTCACCGGCCTGCTGTTCGCCTACGTCTTCTACTATCTGTTGCAATGGGCGCCGGCGCCGACCGGACGGCTCGACATCTTCCTGTCGCCGCCGACGCACATCACCGGCTTCTACCTGATCGACTCGGCGTTGACCGGGAATGCCGAGACGTTCTGGGCGGCGCTGCGCCAGCTCGCCCTGCCGGCGATCTCGATGGCGATCTTCTCTCTCGCGCCGCTCGCGCGCATGACGCGCGGCTCGATGCTGGCGGTCCTGGGAAGCGACTTCGTCCGCACTGCGCGGGCGAGTGGCCTCGCCCCGCGCACCGTCGTCTTCACCTACGCGTTCCGCAATGCCGTTCTGCCGGTCATCACCGTGCTCGGCATGGTGTTCTCGTTCCTGCTGGGCGCCAACGTGCTGGTCGAGACCGTGTTCGCCTGGCCGGGAATTGGCCTCTATGCCGTGAACGCCCTGATCACGTCGGACTATGCGCCGGTGCAGGGCTTCGTGCTCACGATGGCCGTGCTCTATGTGACGCTCAACCTCGCCATCGACTTCGTCTACGGCCTGGTCGATCCGCGCGTCCGGCTGGACTCCTGAGCATGCTGCCGCTGCTGCGCCACGCCCGCTATGTGCTCTCGGGCAATCTCGTCACCGGGCTCGCCTTCGGGCTGTTCGCGCTGTTCCTGTTTGCCGCGATCCTGGGGCCGGCGCTGGCACCCTACAATCCGCTGCAGAGCAATGCCGCGATGGCGCTCAAGCCGCCCTCGGCGGCGCACTGGTTCGGGACCGACCAGCTCGGGCGCGACATCTTCAGCCGCGTTCTGGTCGCGACGCGCCTCGACCTCACCATCGCCTTCGCCTCGGTCGTCCTGGCCTTCTTCCTCGGGGCGCTGTCGGGTGTGGCGGCGGGCTATTTCGGCGGTTGGACAGATCGCGTGGTCGGGCGGCTGGCGGATACCATCATGGCCTTCCCCCTGTTCGTCCTGGCCATGGGCATCGTGGCGGCGCTCGGCAACGAGGTGATCAACATCGTCATTGCGACCGCGATCATCAACTTCCCGCTCTATGCCCGCGTGGCGCGCGCGGAGGCCAATGTCCGGCGCGACGCGGGCTTCGTCGAGGCCGCCCGTCTGTCGGGCAACGGCGAGGGACGCGTGCTGCTGGGCCATATCCTGCCCAACATCATGCCCATCATGATGGTGCAGATGTCGCTCACCATGGGATACGCCATCCTGAATGCCGCCGGCCTCAGCTTCATCGGCCTGGGTGTCCGGCCGCCGGCCGCGGAGTGGGGCATCATGGTCGCGGAAGGCGCCAACTTCATCCAGTCCGGCGAATGGTGGATCGCGCTGTTTCCAGGGCTTGCGCTGATGCTGGCGGTGTTCTGCTTCAACCTGCTGGGTGACGGCCTGCGCGACATCATCGACCCGAGGATGCGAACGTGACGGCCGTCCCCACGCTCGCCGTGGACGATCTTTCGGTCGAATTCCGCACGCGCTCCGGCGTCGTCAAGGTGCTCGAACATGTCGGCTTCCGCGTCGACAGGGGCGAGAAGGTGGCGCTGGTGGGCGAAAGCGGTTCGGGCAAGTCCGTGACGGCCTTTGCCGTCATGGGCATCCTCGATGCCGCCGGCAGGGTGACCTCCGGGCGGGTGATGTTCGGTGGGTCCGACCTGCTGGCACTCAGCGAGCATGACCTCGCCGAGCAGCGCGGCCGCGAACTCTCGATGATCTTCCAGAATCCGCGAACGGCCCTCAATCCGATCCGGCGGGTGGGGCGGCAAATCGCCGATGTGCTGGTGCGCCACGGCGGTGCCACCCGTAACGACGCACCGCGGGCGGCGATCGAGATGCTGAAGAAGGTGCGCATTCCCGATCCCGAGCGCCGGGCCGAGGCCTATCCTTTCGAGCTCTCGGGCGGCATGTGCCAGCGCATCATGATCGCCATCGCGCTCGCCTGCCGGCCGGCGCTGCTGATCGCCGACGAGCCGACCACCGGCCTCGACGTGACGACCCAGGCGGTGATCATGGATCTGATCGGCGAGCTGGCGGCCGAGTCCGGCATGGCGACCATCTTCATCACGCACGATCTGGCACTTGCCGCCGAATACTGCGACCGCATCGTGGTCATGCATGCGGGCCATGTCGTCGAGGCGGCACCCGCCCGCGACCTGTTTTCCCATCCGCGCCATCCCTATGCCGCCAAGCTGCTCGCGGCGACGCCCGGCGAGACGGTCGCTCTCGAGCATCTTGCCTCCATTCCCGGTGGCCTGCCCGACCTGCGCCGTGCCGACTTGCCGCCTTGTCGCTACGCCGAGCGCTGCGAGCGCCGGACCGATGCCTGTGCCCAGCCGTTGCCGCAACGCACCGTGGGCGACGGTCATGTCGTTGCCTGCTGGAGTCCGCTATGACGGTCTCCGCCTCGCCCGTGCCGCCCGGCCCGTTGCTCGACGTCGCCGAACTCGCCAAGCGGTTCGTGGTCGGCAGCAAGCGCGGGCTCGTGGCGCGCGCCCTGTCGTTCAGCAAGCCTGCGGCGCCACCGTCTCTGCTTCATGCCGTCGACGACGTAAGCTTCACCGTCGGTCGCGGCGAGACGGTTGGTCTGGTGGGCGAATCGGGTTGCGGTAAGTCGACCCTGGTACGATTGATCAATCGGCTGCTCGACCCGACTTCCGGCAGCATTCGTCTTGGCGGCGCCGAGCTGTCCGATTTCCGGGCCAGTTCCTTTGCCGGCAATCCGCACCGCGCCCGTATCCAGATGGTGTTCCAGGATGCCGGTGATTCGCTCAATCCGCGTTACACAGCCGCCGACGCCATCGCCGATCCGCTGCGGCGGCTCAAGAGAATGTCGGGCGCCCAGCTCAAGGCCCGTGTCGAGGCGCTGGCCGACATGACCGGCCTGCCGCGCGAACTGCTTCCGCGTTTCCCGCACCAGCTATCAGGCGGGCAGAAGGCCCGGGTGGGCATCGCCCGCGCCATTGCCGTCAGCCCGGAGCTGCTCATCCTCGACGAACCGACAGCGGCGCTCGACGTTTCGGTGCAGGTGGTCATTCTGCAGCTGTTGCAACAGCTCAAGCGCGAGCTCGGCATGAGTTACCTGTTCGTCAGCCACGACCTCAATGTCGTACGGCTGCTCTGCGATCGCGTGCTGGTGATGTATCTCGGCAAGATCGTCGAACACGGGCCGGCGGCCGAGGTCTTTGCCAATCCAAGTCATCCCTATACGCGGGCGCTGATCTCCGCGATCCCGCAGGCCGACCCGGAACGGCGGGTGGATCGCCTGCGGCTGGGCGGCGAACCGCGCAGCCCGATCGACCCGAATCCGAACGTCTGCCGCTTCTATGGCCGCTGCCCCAAGGGCACGCCGCGCTGTGCCGAGGAGATGCCGCTCTTGCGCCCCGCCGGCGCGGCACGGCAGGTTGCCTGTCACTTCGCTTGAGGGAGGAAAAGACGTGGCCGATGAGAAGCCAGACATCGCGCGACTGGTCGACGAGGCGGCGAAAGCCATCGGCCTGCCGATTGCGCCCGGGTCCCGCGCCAACGTGATCCTGAACGTCGAGCGTTCGCTGATGATCGCGCGGCCGCTGCTCGAGGTTGAGCTCGACGACGAGTTGACGCCCGGGCCGGTGTTCCGGCCATGAGCGATCCTCTTTCGAAATCGGCGACCGCGACCGAAATCGCGAGCGCGGTGATGAGCGGCAAGGTCAAGGCCACCGCCGTGATCGATGCCACGCTGAAGCGCATCGCGGAATCGGAACCCACGGTCAACGCCTTCACCGACGTCGTGGCCGAGCGTGCCCGCAAGCGCGCCGCCGAGATCGATGCCGGCGCCTTTCATGGCCCGCTGATGGGTGTGCCGTTCGCCGTGAAGAACCTGTTCGATATAGAAGGCCTGCCGACGCGCGCCGGCTCGAAGATCAACGTGGACGGCCCCAAGGCGCGGCGCGACGGTGCGCTGGTGCGGAAACTCGAGGCCGCGGGTGCGATCCTGGTGGGTGGCCTCAACATGGGCGAATACGCCTATGACTTCACCGGCGAGAACGCCCACTACGGCCCCTCGCGCAATCCGCGCGATTCGTCGCGCATGACCGGCGGCTCGTCGGGCGGTTCGGGCGCCGCCGTGGCATCGGGCGAGGTGCCGCTGGCGCTGGGCTCCGACACCAACGGTTCCATCCGCGTCCCATCCTCGCTGTGTGGCCTGTTCGGGCTGAAGCCGACCTACGGCCGCCTGAGCCGCGCCGGCTCGTTTCCCTTCGTCGACGCTTTCGATCACCTGGGGCCGCTCGCGCGTTCGGTCGAGGATCTGGCGCTGTCGTTCGACGCGATGCAGGGATGGGATCCCGACGATCCGGTCTGCACCGATCGTCCCGCCGATCCGACCCTGCCGCGCCTGATCGAGGGTATCGACGGGCTGCGCATCGCCATCGCCGGCGATTACTTCTCGCGAGGCGGAGAACCCGAGGCGTTCGAGGCCGTGGCAACCGTGGCGAAGGCGCTGGGGGCGACCAGGACCGTCGTGCTGCCGGAGGCCGCGGTAGCGCGGGCCGCCGCCTACGTCATCACCGCGATCGAGGGCGCAGAGCTGCACCTGCCAAGGCTCAGGACCCGGCCGCAGGATTTCGACCCCGACACCCGTGAGCGCTTCATGGCGGGCGCCCTGCTGCCGGGCTCCTGGTATGTGAAGGCCCAGCGTTTCCGCCGGCGCTATCGCGCCAACGTACTGAAGGTCTTCGACCAGGCCGACGTCGTGCTGGCGCCGGCAACACCCTGCACCGCGCCGAAACTCGGCCAGGTCATGATGAAACTGGATGGCATCGATCTTCCCGTGCGCGCCAATCTCGGCCTGTTCACCCAGCCGATCTCGTTCATCGGCCTGCCGGTCGTGGTGGCGCCCCTGCAGCGGCCGGGCGGCCTGCCGATCGGCGTCCAGCTCATCGCCAAGCCCTACAACGAACAGGCAGCACTTCGCGTCGCTGCCTTCCTGGAGAAGCAGGGCATCGCGAGTGCCCCACCCGCATAGATTGGGCCGCGTAAGGAGGAAACATGGACATCAATATCCCCGAAGTCGTGGGCGAGGTTACCGCGGCATTCAATCGCTACGAGAAAGCACTCAACACCAACGATGTCATCACGCTCGACAGCCTGTTCTGGAAGAGCCCGCACACGCTGCGCTACGGCATCGGCGAGCAGCTCTACGGCCACGACCAGATCGCGGCCTTTCGTGCCGGGCGCGATCCCGGCTTCGTCGTCCAGCGTGACCTGCTGAAACTCTGGATCGTCACCTACGGCCGCGATTTCGGCACCGCCAACTGCGAGTTCAAGCGACATGGCGGCAACCGGGTCGGCCGCCAGAGCCACACCTGGATGCGGACCGCCGACGGTTGGCGTATCGTGGCGGCGCACGTTTCGCTGCTCGGCGAGGCGACGCCGATGAAGACGCCATAGCGGCCAAAAGGACGAATTGAAACTCCTGCTGACTCACGTGCCGCTGGCCAGGCGGCAGTACTACGGCACGCGGGCGCTCGCTCGGTTGCGCGAACTGGTCGAGGTGGTGTCGCATGAGGGCGATGCGCCGCTCGGCCCGGCGGGCCTGATCGCGGCGGCGCGCGACGTGGAGTTCATCGTTGCCGATCGCGCCACGCCGGTGCCCGGCGAGGTTTTCGCTGCGCTGCCTGGCCTGAGGGTGGTCATGCGCAGTGCCATCGACATCCGCAACATCGATGTCGAGGCGGCGTCCGCGGCGGGCGTTCTGGTAACGCACGCCGAAGCGGGCTTCGTACAGTCGGTCGTGGAGTTGACCCTCGGCTTGCTGGTCGACCTTTCCCGGGGGATGAGCCGCGCGATCTCGGCCTACCATGAAGGCCGGATGCCGGAAATCCGCGTGGGCCGTCAACTCGGCGGCAGTACCGTCGGCATCGTGGGCTACGGCCGCATCTCGCGGGGGCTGGCGCCGCTGCTCGCGGCGCTGGGCATGACGGTGCTGGTCTCGGACCCATATGCCCAGGTCGACGATCGGCGCTTCACCAAGCTGCCGCTGGACGATCTGCTGGCGCGCGCCGATTACGTCATTTGCCTCGCCATCGCCAACGAGGAGACCGAGAACCTGCTCGATGCGGCGGCGTTCGCCCGCATGAAGCCGGACGCCTTCTTCATCAACATGTCGCGCGGCAATCTCGTCGACGAGGCCGCGTTGGCAAAAGCGCTGGCGGAGGGCCGCATCGCCGGCGCCGCCATGGATGTCGGCCGGGCGCCCGACCAGATGCCGTCGCCGGAACTGGCGCGGCTGCCCAACGTGATCGCCACGCCGCACATCGGCGGCCTGACACCGCCCGCCAGTGAAAGCCAGGCGATGGACACGGTGCGCCAGGTCGAGGCGCTGGTGAAGGGCGAGATTCCTCCGGGCGCGGTGAACGTCGCGAACTGGACCAGGCGCTCCTAGTCTGCCGGGCGTTCGAAACCTTCCGGCGGTGCGCGCGTTATCCTGCGTACCGAAGGAAGTAGGCGGAAAATGGACAAACTCCCCGACCTGGCTGCCGTTCTCGTCCCCGACGACGAAGTCGACCTGTACAACGTGACCGAAGGTGGATGGTATGCCGTCGATGACGAGGACAAGGCCATCCTCGGGCCGTTCGCGAGCTTGGCCGAATGTGACCGGGCGATCCATGACCGGACGGTCCTCGTGGCCCCGTCGGCGTTGTCCGTTGCCCCGGCGCAAGCGTCATAGGGCTGCTTCGGTGTGATCGGGAAGCCGTGACGGGTACGGGGCCGCCGGGCGCCGTCAACGCCGCGCTTGATTGAATCCTATAGTAGTCCTATAGTTCCTGCCGCTTCCTCTGCCGCTCTATTCATCGTTTGGTCGAACCGACCCGCTTTGCACGCGCCGGAAGAGACGTTGAAAAATGTCGCACTTTCTTTCCCATTCGCAGCGAAAATTCACCGGCGGAATCAAGGGCTTGAGGCCGAATTGGCTGCGCAAGATAGGAAGGGTTTCTCAAGGGAACGCGCCACTCCAGGGGCGCGCTCCTCCGAGGTATCCGACCGGAACCGGATCAGTTGCCCGGCCCGCGTTCCATCGAGATGGGCTGCCAGCGCTCGAGTTTGGACTTCTCCAGCACCATGGGATTGACGCAGGCGCGCGGCCACTTGCCGCCCAGGACCAGTGCCATCTCGGCGCCGACGCGGCGCTTGCGCGCGACGTCGAAGCGGTCGGAGGCCGAGGCCACGTGTGCCGTCAGGATGACGTTGCCCATGCCGAGCAGCGGATTGTTGTGGCCGACCGGCTCGGTCTCCAGCACGTCGAGGCCAGCGCCGGCGATCCAGCCTTCCTGCAGCGCCTTGATCATCGCGGGCTCGTCGACCGTGGAGCCGCGGCCCGTGTTCACGAACAGCGCCGTCTTCTTCATCTTGCGGAAATGCGCTTCCTTCATGAGGTGATGCGCGTCCTTGGTGCCGGGCGCATGCATCGAGACAATGTCAGAGCGCTGCAGAAGCTCGTCGTAGCCGACCGGCTGCACGCCGTAGTCGGACATCACCAGCTCCTCGATGTACGACCTTCAGTTTCTTGCCTGCGTTGATGACTTTCGCCGTGATGCGCGGCCGGCCCTTGCCGTAGATCGCGTCGGCATCGACGGCGGCGGCTGCGAGTTCGTCCTCGCCGCCCTTCACCTCGACGATCTCGGCGCCGATGCCGGCCAGCGCCTCCATCTCCAGCGAATGGTCCGCGCCCGGCACACCCGTGCCCGGGCCTGCCGTCGTAATAATCTTGAAGCGTGCCACGTGTTGTCTCCTCCATTCGTTTGAAGGCACTCTAGCGCAAATCGGCGCCTCTCCAACCAAGGTGAAACCAGCATGCCGGCCACCAAGAACGTCCTCTTGATCGTCGTCGACCAGTGGCGCGGCCTGATGCTGCCCAAGCTCGGCGCCGATTATCTCAAGCTGCCGAACATCGACCGGCTCTCTGCCGAGGGCGTGACGTTCCGCAACCACTTCACCCAGGCCGTGCCCTGCGGTCCGGCGCGGGCGAGCCTGCTCACCGGCCAGTATCTGATGAACCATCGCGCAGTGCAGAACACGGTTCCGCTCGACTCGCGCTTCACCAACCTCGCCCACGAGCTGCGCGGCGGCGCCTACGACCCAGCCCTGGTCGGCTACACGACTACCACGCCCGACCCCCGGACCACTGGTCCCCACGACCCGCGTTTCCTGGTGCTGGGCGACATCATGGACGGCTTCCGGCCCGTGGGGGCCTTCGAGCCCTACCGCGACGCCTATTTCGGCTGGGTGGCGAGCCAGGGTTTCAAGCTGCCGCAGAACCGCGAGGACATCTGGTTGCCGGAAGGGGAACCCGGCGCGGGCGCCACGGCGCGGCCGGCGCGGATCCCCAAGGAACTGTCCGACACCGCCTGGTTCACCGAGCGCGGCCTCTCCTACCTGCAAGGGCGCGGCGGCAAGCCGTGGTTCCTGCACCTCGGCTACTATCGGCCGCATCCGCCCTTCATCGCCTCCGCGCCTTATCATGCGATGTACCGGCCCGAGGACATGCCCAGGCCGCTGCGCGCGGCAAGCGCCGCGGCCGAGGCCAGCCAGCATCCTCTGCTCGCCTACTATGTGAACCATGTCCATCAATCGAGCTTCTTTCAGGACGGCAAGGTCCTGGGTTCGGCGATGAGCGACGAAGAAGTGGCCCAGATGCGCGCCACCTATTGCGGCCTGATGAGCGAGATCGACGACCAGCTCGGCCGGGTGTTCGATTACCTGAAAGCCACCGGCCAGTGGGACGACACGCTGATCATCTTCACCTGCGATCACGGCGAGCAGCTGGGCGACCATCATCTGCTGGGCAAGAACGGCTATTTCGACGAGTCATACCGGATACCCATGATCGTCCGCGATCCCAGGCCCGAGGCGAACGGCGCGCGCGGCACGGTCGTCGAACGCTTTACCGAGACCATCGACACCATGCCGACCATCCTCGAATGGCTCGGCCTGCCCGTGCCGCGCCAGTGCGACGGACGATCGCTGTTGCCGTTCTGCGAGGGCGAGGCCCCCACCAATTGGCGCACCGAGGTCCATTACGAGTTCGACTTTCGCGATCTCCACTACAGCAAGCCCGAATCGGCGCTGGGTGTGGCGATGGACAAGTGCTCGCTCGCCGTGGTGCAGGACGAGAATTACAAGTACGTGCATTTCGCGGCGCTTCCGCCGCTGTTCTTCGATCTCAAGGAGGATCCTGGCCAGTTCGTGAATCGCGCGGGCGATCCCGCCTATGCGGCGCGCATGGGCGAGTATGCGGCCAAGATGCTGACCTGGCGCCTGGGTTTCGCCGAGCGCACGCTCACCGGCTACCGGGCCACGCCACAGGGCCTGGAGGTCCGCGCCGCGTAGGCAGGAGAGGCGGCTACCGGTCCGCCCCGGTAGCCGCTACACTCGGAACGCCGCGACGGTGCTCGGCCAGGTGACGAACGCGGCGGCGCATTCTACATATCGTCGAATGGACAAGCCGACCGCTTGGAAGGAACTCGCCGTGACGGAATCGAAAGTCGTACTCATTGACCGCCATCCAGGCCGCTCGACCCAGACCATCGGGATTGCACGGGAACTCGGCACCGATCCGGATCTGATCCACGAGCCGTCGGTCGGCGTGGTCGGCACCAAGGGCGACAGCCAGTGCTATATGGGTGTTGCCGCGAAGGTCGATGCGATCCATGGCCGCCTCAGGAGCCGCATCGGCAAGGGCGCGGGCCAGCTCAAGCTGCGCCTCGTCCAGCCAGAATACACCATCGCGACATCGGACGGCATCCGCAACGGCACGCGCGAAATGCGGTACTCGTTGATCGGGCGCGAGATCACGAACGATTCGCTCTGCGAGCATCTGAGCGCCACCGGGCTCGCCGGCACCATCGCTGTCGTTGCCTGCGACAAGCCGCCGGTTGGAACGTTGGCCGCCCTGCTCGAGCACAATCAACCGGCGATCATCATGTCGGACGGCCCGATCCATCCCGGCACCGATCCCACGACCGGCGACGCGATCGATCTCGTCACCGCCTATCAGGTCGCGGGCCATCCGGACCCTGAGTATCGGCATCACATCGCCTGCCATGCCTGCCCCGGCTACGGCAGCTGCGGCGGCATGTTCACCTACAATACCATGCAGACCTTCATCGGCGTCGTCGGCATGCAGCCGCTGCACATGGTGGCGCCGCCGTCCGACGATCCGCGCCGCCTCAAGGAATTCCCGGACCAGCTGGTCGAATACCTGGCGCAAATGATCGCGAAGGGCCTGAAGCCGCGCGACATCGTCAGCCGCGATTCGATCCGCAATGCCGTCATCGTCGCGATGGCAATCGGCGGCTCGACCAACGTCACGCTGCATGCGCCGGAGATCGCGCGCGCCGCCGGGTTCGCGGACTTCTGGAAAGAGGTCATGACGCCGGCCGAGTTCAACCATCTTTCGCAGCACGTCGTTCCGGTCCTCACCGACGCCCGCCCCTATGGCAAGTACTCCATGGTCGATATCGACCAGGTCGGCGGCGTACAGGTGATCGTTCGCGAACTGCTTGAGGCTGGCCTGCTCAATGGCGACGCGATGACCTGCACCGGCGAAACGCTGGCCCAGCAGGTCGAACGCCTCGGCGCCAAGACCGCCGATGGCAAGGTGGTCTATCCAGTCGCCAAACCCTACAAGCCGACCGGCGGCCTGCGCGTTCTCGGCGGCAACCTGTCGCCGGAGTTCTCGGCGATCCTGAAGCTTGCCGGCGTCGAAGGCGGGCTGGAGAACAACCTGTTCCGCGGAAGGGCGTGCGTTTTCGAAGGCGAGCGGGACCTGCTTGCGGCGCTCGACAAGACACCTGATCGCTTTCAGAACCACGACATGATCGTCGTGCGTTACGAGGGTCCAAGTGGCGCGCCGGGCATGCCGGAGATGCTCGATCCGACGTCGCGCATCACGACGCTGTGCCGTGAGCGGGGAATCGTGGTGGGGTTGATGACGGACGCGCGGTTCTCCGGCGGTTCGGTCGGCCTCGTCATTGGCCACGTCGGCCCCGAAGCGGCCCTTGGCGGACCCATCGCACTCGTCCAGGACGGTGACGAGATCGTCGCGGATCTGAACACCAACGAGCTCAACTGCACGGCGTTGGCCGATCCTGCCGTTCTCAACCAGCGCAAGGCGGCCTGGGACAAGGTGGTGGCGGCGAACGGCGGTGTCCACCCGAACTGCGGCGACGCCGACACCCGCCTGTTGCACCGCGCCCGGCTCACGGCCGTCCCGGCCACCCGCGGTGGCGGTCTGCACCCGAACCGGGAAGTCTGGGTGCGCCAGCCGCGCACGGCAACCCGGTCGGGCTTCGTGCCGAAGAACAAGCACCGGCCGCAGACGGGCAAGGCCTTCTAGGCTGGACAGGGAGGGCGGTTGTAGACTGGCGTCATGACGCTCGATCTCTACCGCCGGCCCGCGCCTGGCCAGCACCCGCCCAATCGTTCGGATGCCTACAAGTCGACGATCAGCCGTTCGCCGCGAGAGCCGGCGATCGCGCTGCCGCAGAGCCTGTCGGAGATCACCGGCCCTCTGGCGGCGAGCGAGCGGCTCGGCGCGCTGGAGAACGACCTTACGCGCCAGCGCCTGGGGCCGCCGCTTGGCGAACGCATCATCGTGCA
>RGPT01000102.1 GCA_010032545.1 Alphaproteobacteria bacterium | reverse complement strand
CCCTGGGCCTTGAAGCGGGCGGCCAGCGCCTCGAACAGCGCGCTGCCGGTACCCTTCAGCCGGAGCTTCGGATCGACCTGGATGGCAAACACCCAGCCGATGGGCGGCTGGCCGAACTCCCAGGCGCGCACTTCGCCGGCGATGAAGCCGGCCAGCGCGCCCCTCGGCGTCTCGGCCACCAGGAAGTGCCGTTCCGGCGGCCCGCCGGCGTAGCGGGCCAACATGTCCTGCCAGTAGGCAGCCTTGGCCTGTCCGGTCAGCCGCGCGTCGAGGGCAGCAATGGCGGGCAAATCCACAGGCTCGGCGGGACGAATGGCGGTCATGATGCTTGACAGAATGGCGTTGCGCCGGGAAAAGTAAATACGTATTTCAGTACCGAATTACCCAATTCAGGAAATGCCATGGCCGAAGCCCCCATCGACTTCCGCACCTCGCCGGAACACTACCGGCACTGGAAGCTCGCGCTCGAAGGCGGCGTCGCCTACCTCACCATGGACGTGAACGAGGAGGGCGGCCTCAAGCCCGGCTACAAGCTGAAGCTCAACAGCTACGACCTCGGCGTCGACATCGAACTGGCCGATGCCGTGCAGCGCCTGCGCTTCGAGCATCCGGAGATCGGCGCAGTGGTGATCCGCTCGCAGCGCGACCGCGTCTTCTGTTCCGGCGCCAACATCAACATGCTGGGTCTCAGCAGCCACGACCACAAGGTGAACTTCTGCAAGTTCACCAACGAGACGCGGCTTGCCATCGAGGACGCCAGCCACCATTCGGGCCAGCGCTACATCTGCTCGATCAACGGCATCGCCGCCGGAGGTGGCTACGAGCTGGCGCTGGCCTGCGAGGAGATCCTGCTGGCCGACGACGGCAACAGCGCCGTGTCGCTGCCCGAACTGCCGCTGCTGGCGGTGCTGCCCGGCACGGGCGGGCTCACGCGGCTGGTCGACAAGCGCCTGGTGCGGCGCGACCACGCCGACTTCTTCTGCACCACCGCGGAGGGCCTGCGCGGCAAGCGGGCCCGCGAATGGCGGCTGGTCGACCGGCTCGTCCCGCCCAGCAAGCTCGCTGAAGAGACAAAGAAGATCGCCGAGGAGACGGCCGCCCGGTCGGCCCGGCCGAAGAACGCCAAGGGCATCACCCTGCCCCGGGTCGACCGCCAGATCGACGGCGATACGATCCGCTACGCGCACCTCACAGTGGAGATCGACCGCGGGCAGCGAGCCGCTCGCCTGCGCATCATGGGACCGTGCGCCGCGCCGCCGGCCGATGCCGCCGCGATCCAAACCCAAGGCACTGCCTTCTGGCCGCTGGCGCTGGCACGCGATCTCGACGACGCCATGATGCATCTGCGGCTCAACGAGACCGAGATCGGCACCTGGGTCCTGCAGAGCCAGGGCGACGGTGCGCTGGTCGAGGCCTACGACGCCCTGCTCGCCCGGGAAGCGTCGAACTGGCTGGTGAAGGAGATCGTTCTCTACTGGAAGCGCTCGCTAAAACGCCTCGACGTGAGCTCGCGCAGCCTGATCGCGCTGGTGGAACCCGGCTCCTGCTTCACCGGCACGCTGCTCGAAATCGTGCTGGCCGCCGACCGCTCCTACATGCTGGACGGTGCCGTCGAAGGTTCCAACCTGCCCGCGGCGATGCTCAGGCTCACGCCGATGAACTTCGGAGCCTACCCCATGGGCAACGGCCTTACGCGGCTTGCGACGCGCTTCCTTTACGATCCCGGGCATGTCGATGAGCTGAGAAAGGAGACCGGCAAGCCCCTCGACGCCGAAGCCGCCGACGCAGCGGGCCTTGTCACCTTCACGCCCGACGACATCGATTGGGACGACGAGGTCAGGCTCGCCATCGAGGAACGCGCGGGCTTTTCGCCCGACGGGCTGATCGGCATGGAGGCGAACCTGCGTTTCGCCGGACCGGAGACGATGGAGACCAAGATCTTCGCGCGCCTGTCGGCCTGGCAGAACTGGATCTTCCAGCGGCCCAACGCCACCGGCCCCGAGGGCGCGCTGAAGCTCTACGGCACGGGCAAGCAGAGCAAGTACGACCGGAAGCGGGCATAAGGAGACCACCATGGCCATCGACTACAGCCAGCTCATCCCCAACAACGTCGATCTGTCGAGCGACCGCCGCCTGCAGCGCGCGCTCGAGAACTGGCAGCCGCGCTTCCTCGACTGGTGGAAGGACATGGGCCCGGACGGCACGTCGGCGTTCGACGTCTACCTGCGCACCGCCGTGTCGACCGATTCGAACGGCTGGGCGAACTTCGGCTACGTGAAGATGCCGGAGTACCGCTGGGGCATCTTCCTGGCCGACCGCGACCCCGACCGGCAGATCGCTTATGGCGACAACAAGGGAAAACCCGTGTGGCAGGACGTGCCGGGCGAGCTGCGCTCGACGCTCCGCCGCCTGATCGTCACGCAAGGCGACACCGAGCCGGCGAGCGTCGAACAGCAGCGCCTGCTCGGCAGGACGGCGCCTTCGCTCTACGACCTGCGCAACCTCTTCCAGGTCAATGTCGAGGAAGGCCGACACCTGTGGGCCATGGTCTATCTGCTGCATGCCTACTTCGGCCGCGACGGGCGCGAGGAGGCCGAGGAGATGCTGGTACGGCACTCGGGCGATCCCGACAAGCCGCGCATCCTGGGCGCGTTCAACGAGGCGACGCCGGACTGGCTCAGCTTCTTCATGTTCACCTACTTCACCGACCGCGATGGCAAGTATCAGCTGGCCTCGCTCGCCGAATCGGGCTTCGATCCGCTGGCGCGCTCCTGCCGTTTCATGCTGACGGAAGAGGCCCACCACATGTTCGTGGGCGAGACCGGCGTCGGCCGAATCCTCCAGCGCACCTGCGAGCTGATGAAGGAGCACAAGACCGAAGACGTGCGCAGCGTCGGTGGCATCGACCTCGCCACCATGCAGAAGTACCTCAACTTCCATTTCTCGGTGTCGCTCGACCTGTTCGGCCAGGAAGCCTCGACCAATGCCGCCAACTACTACACGCAAGGCGTGAAGGGGCGCTTTCTCGAGACACGCATCGACGACGACCATGTCCTCGCCAACGCCACCTACGAGATCGATACGGCCGCGGACGGCCACATCGTGAAGAAAACCGTGCCGGCGCTGTCGGCGCTGAACGAGCGGCTGCGCCAAGACTACATTGAAGACTGCGCCAAGGGCGTGCTGCGCTGGAACAAGACGATCGAACGGGCCGGTATCGATTTCGAGATCAAGCTGCCGCACCGCGCCTTCAACCGCCGCATCGGCACCTTCGCCGGCATGCGGATCTCACCCGACGGCCGCGTGCTGAGCGAGGCCGACTGGACGGCGAACGAGGGTCGATGGCTGCCGACCGACACGGACCGCGCCTATGTGACCTCGCTGATGGGCCCGGCCGTGACCCAGCCTGGAAAATACGCCCATTGGATCGCGCCTCCGGCCCGCGGCATCAACAACCAGGCGGCCGACTTCGAGTACGTCAGGTTCAATTAGACCGCATGGACCAGCCACGGGCGAGGCCCCGTGGCAGCTTCACCTACTTGCTCACCAGCGTCGTACAAGCGCCGCGCGCCCGCCTGGGCGGCCCAACGCCACTGGCATTCGTCCTCATTTAGATGGGGAAATCAGGCACCGACGTCTTGAACATGGCAGATATGCACCTAACATGTAGCCCGCCGGCATTGGCCAGCAGGAGAGCCTATTTCATGCAAAATACCATCTTCCGTCGTTTGCTTACAGTCGCCGCCGTGGCGATCATCGCGCTGCCGGCCTTGGCCGAGGCGCGCGCCGGCGCAGGATCGAGTTCCGGTAGCCGGGGTGGGAAGACCGACCAGGCACCGGCGCCCACCCAGACCGCGCCAACCTCCAAGCCCGTGGAACGCAGCACGACGCCCGCCCAGCCGGCACAGAAGTCGGCGACGACGGCCCCGGGGGCGGCGGCGCAGCAATCCGGCGGCTTCATGTCCCGCAATCCATTCCTCTCCGGCATGATGGGCGGCATGCTCGGTGCCGGCCTGATCGGCATGATGTTCGGCGGTGGCTTCGGCGCCGGCCTCGGCGGTGCGGCCGGCATGCTGGGCCTCCTCCTGCAGATCGCCCTGATCGGCGGCCTGGTCTACATCGCGGTTCGCCTGATCCGTGGCCGCATGGCCGGCAACAATCCTCAGCCCGCGCAGCCGGCCTATGCTTTCGCCGGCACGACGGCCGGCACGCCTCCGCAACAGCAGCACCACGCGCAGCCGATGGCACGGTCCGAACTGTCCCCGGGCCGCGCCCTGCTCGCCGGCGTCGGTGGCGCCGCGACCGCCGGCAGCGCGTCTGTCGGCCTTGCCATCAACGAGGACGACTACAAGTCCTTCGAAAGCCTGCTGACCGATATCCAGGCCGCCTACAGCACGGGCGCGTTGGGCAAGCTGCGTGAACTCGCGACACCCGAGATGGTCGGCTATTTCTCCGAGCAGCTCTCGGCAAACGCAAGCCGTGGCGTCGAGAACAAGACCGAGCAGGTCAAGTTCGAGCAGGGCGACCTGTCGGAAGCCTGGAGCGAAGCTGGCCTCGACTACGCCACCGTCGCCATGCGTTTCAGCATGATCGATGTCACCCGCCGGATGTCCGACGGCGCGATCGTGGAAGGCAACGAGCAGGTCCGCACGGAAGCGACCGAAGTCTGGACCTTCCTGCGCAGCCGCGGCGGCAAGTGGATCCTGTCGGCCATCCAGCAGACCTGATGGCTGCCGAGCCGGCGCCTCCATTGGGTGCCGGCTCGGGATAGCGACTTCAGCATGACCAAGCCCGGCGGTATCTCGATCCACGTCTTCGACGTCTCGCGTGGCGTCGCCGCCGTTGGACTGTGTGTCGAATTGCGCGCCCCCGACGGCAAGCTGCTGGCGTCGGGGTCGATCAATGCCGCGGGGGTACTCGACCATCCGACGATGCGCGGCGAGGGTCTGGCGGCGACCGGGATCTACGAGGCGGTGTTTCACGTCGGCGACTGGTATCGCGCCCAGGGCATGGCTGTTCCGCACCCTGCCTTCCTCGAAGCCGTGTCCTATCGTTTTGGCATCGCCGACCTCGCGCAGCACTATCACCTGCCGCTCAAGATGACGCCTTGGGGCTTCTCACTTTTCCGTGGCGGGGCCTGACGCCGGGCATAGGGTTTGCTTACCCTCGGACATGGAAACACGACGGGGGAAGACATGATCGCAAGACGCACGACCTTGGGCGCACTTCTGGGCATGACCGCCCTCGCCTCCTTCGGCGCTCCCGCGTTTGCGCAGCAATGGCCGGCGCGACCGGTAAAGATCATCGTCACCTTCCCGCCCGGCGGCGCCTCCGATGCCGCCGCGCGCGTGATCTCCGGGCCGCTGCAGGAGAAGCTCGGTCAGACCATCGTTGTCGACAACAAGCCGGGCGGCGGCACCACCATCGGCGCCAATGCCGTGCTGGCGGCCAAGGACGACCATACGCTGCTGCTGTCGAACAGCGCGCCGATCTCGATCGCGCCCTACCTGTTCGACAAGCCGCCCTACGATCCGCTGAAGGACTTCGTTCACGTGGCCTACATCGGCTCGGTCGCCAACACCTTCGTCGTGCGGCCCGCCGTGCCCGCCAAGGACATGAAGGAGCTGGTCGCCTGGATCAAGGCGCAGGGCAAGCCGGTGCCGTTCGGTTCGGGCGGCCAGGGTTCGATCGGCCACATCATCGGCGAGATGTTCAAGGCCGAGCTCGGCCTCGACATGGAGCACATCGGCTATCGCGGGGCGGCGCCCATGTTCCAGGACATGATGGCAGGCCAGCTCGATTTTGCCGTCGTCACACTCACCGAGGTGTTGCCGTTGGCAAAGGACGGCAAGCTCCGGATGCTGGCGCTCACTTCCACGCAGAAGGCGCCGTCGGCGCCTGATGTACCGCTGGTGACCGACCTCGGCTACCCGAAGCTGGTGGCCGAGAACTTCGTCGGCCTCTCCGCGCCCACCGGCTTCCCGCCCGATGCCCAGGCGAGGCTGAACAAGGCGATGGCCGAGGTGTTGGCGGACCCGAAGATCATCGAGCGTCTGGGCGATCTCGGTTTTGTCACCAAGCCCATGAGCTCGGCTGAGTTCACCGCCTTCGTCGCCGCCCAGGTCCAGGCCTTCCAGGCGCCGGTGAAGGCGTCGGGCGCGAAGCTCTAACCCGGCCCCACCGCCTGGGCCGCTTCGGCGACGCTCGGAAACGTCAGGTCGTCGTCGGCCGTCGTAAGGTCGAGGCCGCGCAGGATGTCCTTCTTCACCCGGTCCCGAAGATTGCCGAACGCGAGGCGGATGCCGCGCTCGCGCAGTTCCTCCTCGAGCTCGGCCAGCGTCTCGCAGCCCATGAGGTCGACGTCGTGGATGGCACCGCCGTCGATCACCACACCCGACACCGGAGGCGATGCCGCGTCGACCTGCGCCACGATGCGGTCACGGAACAGGGTGCAGTTGGCGAAGAAAAGCGGCGCCGAGAAGCGGTAAACCAGCAGACCGCGCACGGGTACGGCGTCGGGTCGGTGCGCTGTGTCGTGCCAGCTCCCGCCCGGCGTGCGGCCGAGCACGGCGTCGGGCGGGAAGGCCAATGCACGCAGCAGCAGGACCAGCGAGAAGACGACGCCGATCAGGATGCCTTCCATGACGCCCAGCGCCACGACGCCCAGCATCGTCACCAGCGCCCCGGCCAGACTGATGCCGCGGAAGCGCCAGAGCCGGCGGAACTCGGCTGTGTCGCAGAGCCCCCAGGCGGACGCTACCAGGAGTCCGCCGAGTGCCGCCGAGGGCAGATAGTAGAGAAATTCCGCCAACCAGAGCATGACGCCGGCCACGACAACGGCGGCGATGGCCGAGGTTACCTGCGTGCGGCCGCCCGCGGCCTCGGCGACGGCGGTCCGCGAATCGCTGGCGCTGATCGGCAGGCCCTGGCTGAGGCCGGAGACGAGGTTCGCCGCACCGATGGCCAGCAGCTCCTGGTTGGCGTCGATGCGGTAGCGGTTGCGCGCGGCGAAGGCGCGGGCGGTCACCACCGTATCGGAGAAAGACAACAGCGCCGCCACCAGCGCCACCGGCAGCAGCGCCTCGAAGTCGGCCAGCGTAACGGCGGGCAGCGAGAGGTCAGGCAGGCCGGTCGGGATGCGGCCGACCACGGCCACGCCCTGCTTGTCGAGACCAAGCAGGACGACGGCGAGTCCCGAAACTGCGAGGGCCAGGACCGCGCCGGGCACGCGCGGCGCAAAGCGGCGGCAGAGCAGAATGGCGGCGAAGGTGCCGATGCCGATGCCAAGCGAGATGAAGTTGGTGTCGCCAAGGCGATGCAGGAGCGACACGGCCTGCTCGAGCGTGGTCTCGCCGTCGGATTTCAGGCCCAGCACCTTGGGCAACTGCGCTACGACGATGACCAGGGCGAGCCCATGCATGAACCCCACGATCACGGGCTTCGAGAGAAAGTTGGCGACGAAACCCAGCCGCAGCACGCCACCCAGCAGGCACAGCATGCCGACCATCACGCCGAGCCCCGCGGCCAGCAGCGCCAATCGGCCGGGGTCGCCCGGCGCCAGCGGCACCACGACGACGGCCACGAGCGCCGCCATCGCCGTGTCGGGCCCGACGATGAGCTGGCGCGAACTGCCGAACAGGGCGTAGGCCAGCAGCGGCAGCATGCTGCCGTAGAGCCCGGCCAGAGGCAGGCCGGCCAGTTCGCCGTAAGCCAGGCCCACCGGCACCATGACCGCACCCAGCGTCAGGCCAGCCGCGAGGTCGTGCGACAGGAACGACGCCTTGTAGGTGGCGAGCGTTCCAAGGCCGGGCATCCAGTGGGCAATCTTCATGCGGTCTCCCCCTTGCGAAAATATCACAAGAGACGGGACAGCGAGCATGCATCGGAAGTCGGGATACCGCGGACGGTGTCCATCGCGGCGACCGTCGCGAATTCGACGTTGCGCTCAAACCGCGCGAGGTGCAGTCGCATTGGCAGCCGATGGTCCATGACCAGAGGCGCAACCCCGCGCAGGGGCAGGCAGGAGGTATCGCGTCGAACCCCTCCCCCGCGATCGTGCGAGGGAGGAGGTGTAACGAGCTGACTAGGCCTTCAGGTTCACGGCGGCATCCTTGCCGCGGTCCTGCTGGACTTCGTAGGTGATCTTCTGGCCTTCATTGAGACCGTTCAGACCCGCACGCTCGACGGCGCTGATGTGGACGAACACGTCCTTGCCGCCGCCATCGGGCTGAATGAAACCGAAACCCTTGGTGGCGTTGAACCACTTGACTGTGCCTGAAGCCATAATCTGTATCCTGGTTAGTAAGAGGTCGTGAGTAAGAGCGATGACGCGCGACGCGCGCCAGCCTTGTCTACGTCTAGCGGCGGTAACGGTTCCCGGGGCCCGGGTCAAGTTGGCAGCCAGATCGCCTGCCCCCCCTGCGCGAGGACCGAAGCGGGCCGTGACCGAACTCGGACAGGCTGCCATTGGCCGCCAGCTTGCGCTAAAGGAAGGCGCCGCCGCCTTCCGTTCAGGTCAAACCATGCCCCTTCCATCCGGCATCTCCTTCGGTCCCGACCACAAGGTCGCCCTGCCCGCCCCGTTCAACGTCGCCGTACCGTTCATCGACCGCCATGTTGGCGAAGGCCGTGGCGCCAGGGCCGCGATTCGTACGGCTTCCGAGACGGTCACCTACGACCAACTTGCCGACCGCGTGAACCGCGCCGGCAATCTGCTGCTGGGGCTTGGCCTCAAGCCAGGCGACCGGCTGCTGATGGTGGTGAAAGACTGCCCGGCATTCTTCTATTTGTTCTGGGGCGCCATAAAGGCCGGCATCGTGCCGGTGCCGCCCAACACGCTGCTGCGCGCCGACGACTACGCCTACATGATCGAGGATTCGGGCTGCGCACTTGTGGTGTCGTCGCCGGAGTTCGCGGGCGAGATCGGGCCAGCATTGAAGCAGCTCGGCACGAAAGCACCGCAGGCCATGACGGTCGACACGTTCCTGGGGAAGATGGCGTCAGCCTCATCCACGCTGGCGGCGCGCCCCGCAATGCCGACCGACGATTGCTTCTGGCTCTACTCGTCGGGCTCGACCGGGCGACCCAAGGGCGCGGTCCATGCCCAGCGCGACATGGTGGTGACCAGCGAACTCTATGGCGTTCGCGTGCTGGGCGTCACCGAGGCCGACATCAGCTACTCGGCGGCAAAGCTCTTCTTCGCCTATGGGCTGGGCAACGGCATGACCTTCCCGCTATGGACCGGCGGCACGGCCGTGCTCGACGACCGCCGGCCAACGCCGGACACGACCTTCGACAATATCGAGCGCTTCAAGCCGACACTCTATTACGGTGTGCCGACACTTTATGCCGCACAGCTCGCGGCGCTTGAGACCAAGCCGCGCGATCTTTCTTCGGTGCGCGCCTGCGTGTCCGCGGGCGAGGCGCTACCGGCCGACATGTTCCGACGCTGGCAGGAAAAGACCGGCACGGTGATCCTGGACGGCATCGGCTCGACCGAGGCGCTGCACATCTTCATCGGCAACCGGCTGGGCGACTTTCGCGCCGGCACCAGCGGCCGGCCGGTGCCGGGCTACGACTGCCGCATTCTCGACGAGAACGGCGATCCCGTGCCTCGGGGCGAGAGCGGGCGGCTGTGGATCCGGGCCGAGTCGGCGGCCAAATATTACTGGAACAAGCCGGAGAAGACGGCGGAGACCATGGTGAACGGCTGGCTCAACACCGGCGACACCTATCGCGAGGATCCGGATGGCTATTTCATCTACGAGGGCCGCTCCGACGACATGCTGAAGGTGGGCGGCATCTGGTGCTCGCCGGTCGAGATCGAGAACTGTCTGGTAGGTCACCCCGCCGTTCTGGAAGCCGCCGTGATCGGCCACGCCGACGAACAGGCGCTGATCAAGCCCAAGGCGATCGTGGTGCTGAAGCAGGCGGGCGATGCGAGCGCCGCTCTCACCGAGGCGCTGATGGCGCACTGCAAGAGGACCCTGGCGCCCTACAAGTACCCGCGCTGGATCGAGTACGTGCCCGAGCTGCCCAAGACCGCGACCGGCAAGATCCAGCGCTTCAAGCTGCGTTCGTAAGTGTGCGGGGGCGGTTCTGAATATTCGCCACGCCACGCCGGCCGACCTCGACGTCTGCTACGAGATCTCCCTTGCGACGGGCTTCGAAGGTGGCGATGCATCGCCCCTCTACGCCGACCGGAGATTGATCGGACACATCTACGTTGCCCCCTATCTGCTCCTCGCCCCCGCGCTGGCCTTTGTCGTCGACGACCGGGACGGTGTGGCGGGCTTCGCGGTCGGAACCGCAGACACCATCGCCTGGGAATCGAGACTCGAACGCGAATGGTGGCCGCCGCTGCGCGAACGATACACCGATCCTTCATGCATCCCTCCTGATCATCGAACAGCGGACCAGCGGCGGGCCTTCATGATTCATCATCCGACGCTGACGCCGTCGCCGGTAGTCGACAGATTCCCGGCCCATCTGCATATGAACCTGTTGCCCCGCGCACAGCGCCGCGGCGTGGGAGCAAACCTGCTTGGGGTCTGGCTTAAGGCCGTCTCAGCGCACGGCGCCCAGGCGACACATGTCGGCGTCAATCGAGCGAATGCCAGGGGATGTCGGTTCTGGGCCAAACAAGGTTTCGTGGAACTGATGGACGAAGGCCAGCCCGAAGGCCGAACGATCTGGATGGGGCGCGGCGGAACGACTGGAAATCGGGCGCGGCGCGGCGCCCGGATCGACCAATAAGCCGTTGTTGCAGCCGGTATTTTCGGCTTCTATGGGCCCAAGGGAAACAGGGAGTTCCGGCTCATGAAAACAAGATTGTTTGGACCCGCAACAATAGCGGCGCTCGCCACACTGGGAATGGGCAGCCTGCCGACGATGGCACAGAGCACGATCAAGATCGGCTTCGTCAGCACCTTTTCCGGCCCGCAGGCCGCCATCGGCGAGGACATGCGCCGCTCGGTCGAACTCGCCAAGGAGCATCTCGGCAGCAAGATGGGCGGCAAGCCGTTCGAGATCATCTACGAGGACGACACCTTCAAGCCCGACGTCGGCAAGCAGAAGTCGGAGAAGCTCGTCCTCCAGGACAAGGTGAACTTCGTGACCGGCTACATCTGGTCGAACGTGCTGCTTGCCTCGCTGAAGACCGTCACAGACGAGGGCGACACGATCCTGATCTCGGCCAATGCCGGCCCGTCGCAGATCGCGGGCGAGCTCTGCAACAAGAACTTCTTCTCGACATCGTGGCAGAACGACCAGACGCCGATGGCGATGGGCGAGTATCTCAACGCCAAGGGCGTCAAGAGCCTCTACCTGATGGCCGGCAACTATGCGGCCGGCAAGGACATGCTCGCCGGCGTCAAACGCACCTTCAAGGGCGAGATCAAGGGCGAGGACCTGACCAAGTGGCCCGACCAGCTCGATTTCTCCGCCGAGCTCGCGAAGATCGGCGCCGCAAAGCCCGATGGCATCTTCATCTTCTATCCCGGCGCGCACGGCGTGCAGTTCGTGAAGCAATGGACGCAGGCCGGCCTCAACAAGACCGTACCGCTCTACCAGGTGTTCTCGATCGACGCGATCACCCTGCCGCAACTGGGCGACCTGGCGCTCGGCACGCTCGGCGCCCAGGAATGGGTGAACGATCTGCCCAACGACCAGAACAAGCGCTTCGTCGCCGACTTCAAGAAGAAGCACAACACCTACCCGTCCTACTATGGTGCGCAGAGCTACGATGCCATCATGTTGATGGCCTCGGCCGCCGAGGCGCTGAAGGGCGATCTGTCGAACAAGGACAAGGTCCGTGCCGAGCTGAAGAAAGCCAACTTCAAGTCACTGCGCGGCGACTTCAAGTTCAACACCAACCAGTTCCCGATCCAGAACTTCTACATCCAGGAAACGGTGAAGGACCCGGCCGGCATGATGACGGTGAAGACCATCGCCACGGCGGTGAAGGACGCCAAGGATCCATATTTTGAAAAGTGTCCGATGAAGTAGGCTCATGAGTCCATCCATTAACGGGAGCGCGGCAACGCGCTCCCGTTTCGTTTGAGACAGGTCGCAATGGACTATCTGCTACTTCAGATTCTGAACGGCGTGCAGCTTGGCTTGCTGATGTTCCTGCTTGCCGCCGGGCTTACCCTCACCTTCGGCATCATGGACCTCGTGAACCTGGCGCACGGGTCGCTTTACATGATGGGCGCCTATTTCGCCTGGACGCTGATCGGGCTCACGGATTCATTCGTCCTTGGGGCGCTTCTGGCGCTGCCCGCCACCTTTCTCCTGGGCGTTCTGGTCGAGGCCGTCGTCATGCGGCGGCTCTACGGCCGCGATCATCTCGACCAGGTCCTGGCGACCTTCGGCCTGATCCTGTTCTTCAACGAGCTGGTCCGCGCGGTATGGGGACCGGCCGGCAAGAGCATCGCCGTGCCGAAGTTCCTTGCCCGCACCATCGAGATCCTGCCGGGCGTCCCCTACCCCGCCTACCGCTTCGCCATCATCGCGGTCGCCGCCCTGGTGGCGCTCTTGCTCGCCTGGCTGGTCGCGCGCACCCGGCTCGGCATGCTGATCCGGGCCGGCGCCTCGAACCGGCGCATGATTGCGGCGTTGGGCGTCAACATCGAACTGCTGTTCAGCCTGGTGTTCGGGCTGGGCGCCGTGTTCGCCGGCCTTGCCGGGCTGATGGCGGCGCCGATCGGCTCGGTGAAGATCGGGATGGGCGACGACATCCTCATCCTCGCCTTCGTGATCATCGTCATCGGCGGTATCGGCTCGATCAAGGGCGCCTTCATCGCCGCCATGGTCGTGGGCCAGATCGACATCGTCGGCCGTGCCTTCCTGCCCGACTTCCTCAAGACATTCATGAGCAGTGCCGCGGCCTCGAGCGCCGCGCCGGCGATCTCGCAGGTCCTGGTCTATGTCGTGATGGCAGGCGTGCTGGTGTGGCGGCCAACCGGCCTGTTCGGGCAAAGGACATGAGGGCAGACATGGGGCGCTGGGCATGATCGCCACCCTGCGCACGCCGCGCGGCCTTGCCACCGCCGTTCTGCTGCTGGCCCTTGCCGTGCTGCCGCTGCTCACGCAGGCCTTCGACCAGCGCTATCTTCTGTCGATCGGCACGCGCATCGTCATCTGGTCGATCGCGGCCGTCAGCCTCAACATGATCCTGGGTTACGGCGGGCTGGTGAGCTTCGGCCACGCCGTCTTCTTCGGCATCGGCGGCTATGCCGTGGGCATCCTGTCGGCCAACGGGCTGCAGAGCGGGTGGTTGCAATGGCCGGTCGCCATCGCCGCGTCGGTATTCTGGGCCGCGCTGGTCGGCGCACTGTCGTTACGCACACGCGGCGTCTACTTCATCATGATCACACTCGCCTTCGCCCAGCTCATCTACTACGTAAGCGCGGGCCTGGAAGCCTACGGTGGAGACGACGGACTGAACATCAGCCGCAGCCGCTTTACCGGACTGATCGACCTGCGCGACAAGGCGTCGTTCTACTGGCTCTGTTTCGCACTCCTGCTCGGCACGCTCTGGTTTTGCAGCCGCTTCGCCAATTCCCGCTTCGGCTTCGTATTGCGCGGCGCCAAGTCGAACGACCTGCGCATGACGGCGCTGGGCTTCCCGGTGTTTCGCTACCGGCTCGCGGCCTTCACCCTCTCCGGCGCCTTCGGCGGGCTGGCCGGCATCCTGCTCGCCAACGAAGGCGCCTATGTCTCACCGGCCATGATGTCGTGGGTGAAGTCGGGCGACCTCATCGTCATCGTCGTGCTGGGCGGCATGGGTACGCTGTTCGGTCCGCTCTACGGCACCATTGCCTTCTTTGTCCTGGAAGAATCGCTGCCGCCTCTTCTGGACCTCCTGCGCAAGGGCTGGGGCGAATACTGGCAGATCGTCTTCGGTCCGTTGCTGGTGCTGATCGCACTTTATGCCAAGGGCGGCATCGATTCCCTGCTCGGTCGGCGCCATGGCTGAGCCCCTGCTGCGCACAGACCGCTTGATCAAACGTTTCGGCGGGCTGATCGCCACCGACACGGTTTCGATCGACGTGCACCAGGGCGAGATCCACGCCTTGATCGGCCCCAACGGCGCGGGCAAGACCACACTTGTGGGCCAGCTTACCGGCAATCTCGCGCCCGACGCCGGCACCATTCATTTCGCCGGTCGTGACGTCACGCGGCTTCCGACCCATGCCCGCGTACGGCTGGGCCTGGCGCGCTCCTTCCAGATCACCTCGGTGCTGCGCGAGTTCACGGCGCTGGAGAACGTGGCGCTGGCGGTCCAGGCGCACGCCGGCCACTCCTTCCGCTTCCTGGCCGACGTCCGCCGCGACGAGACGCTGCGCGCGCCCGCGCGACAGGGCCTCGAAGCGGTCGGCCTGAGCGCGCGGGCCGACACGCCGGCAGCCGCCCTCAGCCACGGTGAACAGCGCCAGCTCGAAATCGCCATGGCGCTGGCGGGCGATCCGAAACTGCTGCTGCTCGACGAGCCA
>RGPT01000101.1 GCA_010032545.1 Alphaproteobacteria bacterium | reverse complement strand
ACCCGCGCATGCGCGGGTCGAGCAGATCGCGCAGCGCATCGCCGAACATGTTGGTGGCGTAGACCACGACGGTGAGGCAGAGGCCCGGCGCGAGCGCAAGCCAGGGGCCCTGCAACATGAAGGTGCGGCCGCTGCCCGACAGCAGGCCGCCCCAGGTCGGCGCCGGCGGCGGCACGCCGAGCCCCAGGAACGACAGGCCCGATTCGGCCAGGATCACCGTGCCGACGCGCGTGGTGAACAGCACGATCACCGGCGCCATGACGTTGGGCAGGATGTGGCGCCACAGGATGCGGAAGGTCGAGGCGCCGGTCGATTGCGCGGCGTGGACATACATGTTCTCGCGCACCGAGACGACGGCGCCGCGAATGATGCGGGAACCCGCGATGCCGAGCAGGAGGCCCAGCGTCACGATGATCTGCGGCATGCCCGGCCCGACCACGGACACGACCACGATCAGGATGATGAGGTCGGGGAAGCTCATCCAGGCATCGACGAAGCGCTGCAGCACAAGGTCGAACTTGCCGCCGAGGTAGCCGGAGACGATACCCAGCACGACGGAGATGAAGGTGGCGATGCCGGCGGCGCAGAAGCCGATGATGACCGAAAGCTGCGCGCCGTAGAGACAACGCGAGAGCATGTCTCGGCCGAGATTGTCGGTACCGAAGGGAAAGGCCCACGACGGCGGCTTCAACCGGTTAAGCGGGGCGATCTGGTTCATGCCGTAGGGCGCCAGCACATCGGCGAAGGCGCCGCAGAACAGGAACAGCACGAAGACGACGGCGCCGGCGGCGCCCAGCGGCTTCTCGCGAAACAGCCGGCCGATGAAGTGCAGCATCGGGCCGCGCTTGCGGCGCGGCGGGATCGCCACGGTGCTCTCCGCCACGGACGCCATCAGCGGTACCTCACCTTGGGGTCGAGCAGACCGTAACTGAGATCGACAATCAGGTTGATGAACATCACGGCCACGCCCACGATCAGGAACACGCCGGTGATGATTGGGTAGTCGCGCTGGCTGACGGCATCGAGAAGCAGCAGGCCCATGCCGGGAATGACAAAGATCTGCTCCATGATGACCGCGCCGCCGATCAGCAGAGGTGCCTGCAACCCGATCAGAGTGACCACCGGGATCAGAGCGTTGCGGAGGGCATGGCGCGCGACCACGAGCTTTTCCCCCAGCCCCTTGGCCCAGGCGGTGCGGATGTAGTCCTGGCGCAAAACCTCGAGCATCATGGTCCGCGTGAGCCGCATGGTGATGGCCGACAGCGCGCAGCCGAGGATGATCGACGGAATGATCATCTGGCTGAGGTTGGCCATCGGGTCCTTGCTAAACGGCACGAACTGGATGGGCGGCGACCAGCCCCACCAGATCGACGGGAACACCATCACCATGGTGCCGAGCCAGAAACTCGGGACGGCCAGCATCAGGATCGAGAACGAGCGCGCGAAATAGTCGCCGGCGGTATCCTGGCGGACGGCGGAGAAGACACCGATCGGGATGGCGACCATCAGGCCGACCACCAATGCCATGGCACCGAGTTCGAAGGTGACGGGCAGACGCGCCATCAGCTGCTCTCGCACCGGCGTGTTCTGCCAAAGCGAATTGCCGAAATCGCCGTGGAACAGGATGGCGCCCACCCAGCGCCAGTATTGGATCCACATCGGCCGGTCGAGGCCCAGCACCTGCTCGAGCTGCTCGCGGCCGAGCTTGGCGGCCGCAATGTCGTTCTGGCTCAGCATCAGGTCGATGATGTCGCCGGGAATCATGCGCACGGTCACGAAAACGATGAGGCTGGCGAAGAACAGGGTCGGGACCAGCGCCAGCAGCCGGCGGATGATGTAGGCCTGCATCAGGCGTTTCCTCCAGCGACGATCCCCTGCGGATCGGCAGGATCGGCATAGAGCCTTGCCACGTCGGCTGCGCGCCGTTCGAGCACGCGCCGACCGTTGATCGATCGCTTGTCAGTGACCTCGCCCATCGCTGTTGATGGCGGCTCGTCGAGCGGCAGCAGGCGCATGACCCGCGTGCTCGACCCGCCCGGCCGCTCGTTGAAGGCGCCCAGCAGGCGCGCCAGCGCCGGCCGCCAGACGTCGGGGCCGCCCGCCTCGGCGCAGGCCGTTGCATCGAGCCAGACCAGGGCGCCGAGCCATGGCCGATCGGGCGCGGCAATCACCAGGTCGCGCACATAGGGCCTGAGCGCGTCGATCAGCTGGGTGCGCAAGGTGGTGGCGCGCACCCAGGTGCCCGACGCCAGCTTGAACTCCTCGGCGAGGCGGCCGGCGAAGACGATACCCGCCTCCGGCTTGTCCTCATCGACCCAGCGCGCGGCATCGCCTGTCTTGAAGAAGCCTTCCGCGTCGAACGCCTGGGCGTTCGCCTCGGGATTCCTGTGGTAGCCCGGCATGACGTTCGGGCCCTTTACGCGCAGCTCGTAGCGGTCGCCCGCCGGCACCAGCTTGGCGATCATGCCGGGTTGCGGCAGTCCGAGCAGGCCGGCGCGGTCGACGTTCCAGTAGACCATCAACCCCGTGCTGGTGGTTTCCGTCATGCCCCAGCCGCAACCGAACGGCAGGCGCTCACCCAATTGCTCGGTCGCGACGCTCTGTAGGCGGTCGAAGCTCTCCTGCGGCAGCAGCGCGCCGCCATAGCCCAGGCCACGCATGTTCTTAAAGAACCTTGCCCGCAGATCAGCATCGCGTTCCAGCGCCTCGAGCAGCATCGGATAGGCGGCCGGCACGGTGCCGAAGCTGGATGGCGAGAGCTCGCGCAGGTTTTCGAGCGTCTCCTGGAAGCGCCCGGGTATCGGCCGACCACCGTCAATATAGAGAGAGCCCGCAACGCGGACGATGCTGTTGAGGTTGGCGTTGCCACCCCAGGTGTGATGCCAGGGCAGCCAGTCGAGCGACACGGCGATGCGCTGGTCGTCGAGCGGTTCGCCCACCATGCGGATCATTTCCGCCGCCGCGGCAAGATTGCCGTGCGTGTTCAGCACGCCCTTGGAGAGGCCTGTCGACCCCGACGTGAACAGGATCTTGGCCGGCGTGTCGGCATCGATATGGAGCCGCCGTTCGGCGACCGATGCATCGACCGGGCAGGCCGCCAGCGCCCCGAAGGCTATGCCGCGTTTGCCATCGACGGTGACGATCCGTGCGCCGCGGGCCGCGCCACGATCAAGCGCGCCGGCATAGGCAGCAGAATGCTGGGCGAACACCAGGCCTGGGTCGACGACCGACAGCGCATGGTCGAGCCGCGTAAAGTCACCCGCCAATGCGTAGTTGGGCGAGATTGGCGCGACCAGCACGCCGGCGCGGAGCGCGCCGAACAGGAAGAGAGCGTTCTCGAGGCTGTTGTCCGACAAGATCGCCACCGGCCGGCCGCCTCCCTGACCCGATCCGGGGCCGAAGCCTTCGGCGATCAGCCATGAAGCAACGGCACCGGTTCGCGCCCACGCTTCGGCATAGGTCAGGCGTTGCCAGGCCCGGCTTGGACCGCGGCGTTCAGCGAGGAAGGTAACATCGGGACGGCGCTGGGCTGCCTGCTGCAAACGATCGATGACCAAAGGCAATTCAACGGGAAGCGCCCGGCCAGCCGAGAGGACGAGCACGCCGTCAGGCCGCCGCTCGACGGAAACCGCCGGCTTCGGTCGATTGAGCGTGCGCATGGGGGCCACGTGGCTCACCCGATCGATCCCCCCCTGGGATATTCATTCTTTGTCGCCCGTTGGCCGGACGCTGTCGTCGGCAACAGGCTGCCGGGATTGCCGGCAAACTGTCAATCGCGGTCGATCGGGTATCAGCTGATGCTATGCTTCGCGCCCACCGTCGATCCGAACGAAAGGGCGACCATGAGTTCAGCCACACTTGCCGCCCGCCGCGACCGGGCCCTGGGGGCCGGCGCCCCGCTGTTCTACAACGCGCCATTGCACATCGTCCGCGGCGAGGGTGTCTACCTGTTCGATGCCGACGGCCGCCGCTACGTCGATATGTACAACAACGTCCCCTGCGTCGGTCACGCCAACCCGCATGTCGTCGAGGCGATGGCGCGTCAGCAGGGTACGCTCAACGTGCACAGCCGCTACCTGCACGAAGGTATTGTGGCCTTCGCCGAGCGCCTGACAAACCTTCACGGGCCGGCGATCGAGAGCGTGGTGTTCAGCTGTTCCGGCACGGAGGCAAACGAAGTCGCCCTGCGGATGGCGCGGTTGGCGACCGGCAAGGCCGGCGTCGTCTGTACCAATGCGACCTATCACGGCAACAGCGAGGCGATCGGCAAGCTGACGCGGATCGGCGACATTCGAAATGCCGCGGGCGACGTGCGCGCCATCCCCTTCCCCGAGAAGCTCCGTCCGTTGGTGCCCGGCGCCAGCGAAGCCGACCTCGCGGAAGCCTATCTCGATCGTTTGCGCGGCGCGATCCGGAGTCTCGAGGACAGCGGCGCGGGCTTTGCCGGGTTGATCGTCTGCTCGATCTTCGCCAACGAGGGCCTGCCCGACGTGCCGCACGGATTCATGCCGCGTGCCGCGGAGATGGTGCGCGCGGCCAGAGGCCTGGTGATCGCCGACGAGGTCCAGGCCGGCTATTGCCGCACCGGCCGATGGTGGGGCTACGAGGTCACCGGCTTCACGCCCGACATCGTCGTGACCGGCAAGCCGATGGGCAACGGCCTGCCGCTGGCGGCAACCGCCGCGAGCCGCCCGCTGATCGAGGGCTTTCGCGCCGCGACGCGCTATTTCAATACCTTCGCCTCGAGCCCGCTGCAGGCAGCGGTCGGCATGGCGGTGCTCGACGTCATCGAACGCGACGAGCTGCGGCAGAATGTGGCGACGGTGGGTGCTGCCCTGAAGGCGGCGCTGGGCGAGCGCAAGGCACGCTTCGCCTCGATCGCCGACGTGCGCGGCCAGGGGCTTTTCGTCGGCGTCGAGATCGCCAAGACCGATGCCGCGCGCACACCCGACCCCAACCGGGCGATCGACGTCATCAACCGACTCAAGGACAAGGGCTTCCTCACAAGCAATGCCGGCGCCTACAAAAACGTCGTGAAAATCAGACCGCCGCTGGTTTTCGCGCAGAGCCATGCGGATGAGTTCCTCTCCGCCTTCGATGCAACGATGGCGGAGCTCGATGGATAAGGCGGCGATCGACCGGACGTTCGCGCCGGCCGCGCGCGACGCCCTGAAATCCTTTCCAGTCGATGCCGGCGAACTTGCGCTTGTATCGATGGCCGAGAACGTCACATTCAAGGTCACCGACCGGCGCGATGGCCGCGCCTATGTTCTCCGCCTGCACCGGCCGGGCTATCACACGCTCGACGAGCTGGACTCGGAGCAGGCCTGGATGCGCGCGCTCGCAGACGCCGGCATCGATGTCCCGAGAGCGGTGTCCGCGCACGATGGCCGGGGCTATGTGCCCGTGACGATCGAGGCTACCGGCGAACGGCGCTTCGCCGGCCTGGCGCGGTGGACCGAGGGCCGCCTGCTCTCTGACGTCCTGGCCGAAACCGGCGACCAAGCGGTGGTCGAAGACTCCTTTTCCCAGCTCGGCGCCCTCACTGCCACAATGCACAACCAGGCAAGCGCCTGGCAGCCGCCCCCGGGCTTCCGGCGGCACGCACTCGACAGCGACGGGCTGATGGGCATGGCGCCCCACTGGGGGCCGTTCTGGGAGCACCGGTCGCTATCGGCCGCCGAGCGCCGTCTGCTTCTCGATGCCCGCGCGCGGATGCACGAAAAGCTGATGCGCCTCCGGCGCGACCCATCCGGCTACAGCCTGATTCACTCCGACATGCATCCCGGCAATATCCTGGTCGACGGCGACCGGCTGACCGTCATCGACTTCGACGATGCCGGCTTCGGCTGGCATCAGTACGATATCGCCGTCGTGCTCACCTACTGGCAGAGCAGGCCGAATGCGGCGGCAATCGAGCGCGCCTTCCTCGACGGCTACCAAGCCGTCCGCCCCGTCCCGGGCGCGGCGCTGGCGGCGGTCCCGATGTTCCGGCTGATCCGGTGGATGGCCAGCATCGGCTGGTTTCACCAGCGCCCGGAACTTGAACCCTCCGTCGTGCTGGAGGAAAGGAAGGCCTGGGTGCTCGAGCAGTGCGCCGCCCTCGAACGGACTCCACTCAAGGAAGACCGGCTCACGGGAGATTGAGGCGGCGCTTCAGGTCACGCGCGATCAGCTCGTAGACGAGGGCCGTCGGGTGGCCGTCATGGGGGATGATGAGCTGGGATACGTTGATCGCGCTCGTCAGGTTGTCGACCGACAACAACGGGATGCCGAGCTTGCGCAGCGCCCCCAGCACGGGGACAAGGCGCTCCATGTCGGCGTAGCCTCCCTGCGTTGCCTCGTCGGGCCACGAGTAGACAACGATGAGGGGGGCCCCGAACTTGTCGCGTGCCAGCGTTTGCAGGCGCGCCATCAAGGCCAAGAACAGATCGATCTGCTCCTGCTGACGCTGGCGCTTGCCGATCGCATCGACGAACCGGAACTGTTCGCCCAGGAGATGTTTCAGTCCGGCGAGCGGATGGGTCCAGCGATACGCGTCGAACGAGCCGGTGTAGCGCGGGACGCCGTTCTCGAGCTGGTAGCGCGGCGAGGAGCCAAGCCACGAGCCGTCGCCCGTGACGCGCGCGAGATGGGCCGGAATGATCCAGGTCACGACGGCCTTCACCCGCTGGCCGGCGTAGCGGTCGAGCAGGCCCGCCTCGAAGGCGCGCACGAGGTGGTTGGGTCCGTAGCCCGGCACCCCGAGATTGACGGCATGCAGCTTGTCTTCGTTCAGCCGGGCAAACTGCGCCGCCAGGCTCTGCTCGTCGACGAGCCCCTGGCCGAAGACGAACGAATCGCCCAGGAACAGATAGGTGTCGGCGCCCGCCGGCGCGCGCGGCGTGACGCGCGCGGCGTCGGCGTCGAAGTGATAGGTGTGCCGATAGAGCAGCTCGCCGCCAAACGTGGCTGTGGCAATGACTTCGCTGTTCGGCCGTGGCCGGAATCCCAGCACCGGATCGGGCGGCGGCCACCACTTGGGATCGGTCGTCTTCACCAGGCCCTGTCCGATCGGCGCGGGTGTCAGAAACCCGGCGAAGACATCGAGCAGCGCAAGGCTGACGGCGAACGCCGCCGCAAGCAGGGCCCCGGTCCGCCAGCGATCGCCGCGCAGCAGCACGACACCCGCCAGCGCCAGCACCGCCGCCAGGCCGCAGGCCCAGAGGGCCGACGGCAGCACCGCCGCACCGATGGCCAGCAGGACCAGCAGCCCCGCGGCCATCCCCCAATTCCGACGGTTATCGTCCATTGACCGCAAGGCGTCTCCCCGGAGTAGGGTGCGATGTACGTGGTCGAAAGGAAAACATCAATGAGCGGGCAGTTGCCGCTGAAAGGCCTCCGGGTCCTCGATCTCGCGAGCTTCATCGCCGGGCCGGTGGCGACCACGGTGCTGGGCGATTACGGCGCCGAGGTCATAAAGATCGAACCGCCCGGCGAGGGCGACCCGCAACGCAAGCTCGGCCAGGCGCATTCGATCCCGCAGCATCCGGTGAACTTCTGCTGGCACCTGACCAACCGCAACAAGCGGGCGGTCGTGCTCGACCTCAAGACCGCGGGCGGCCGCGCCGCCTTCGACCGGCTGGTTGCGACCGCCGATGTCATGGTGGTGAACTTCCCCCTGAAAGTCCGTGAGCGCCTGAAAATGCGCTACGCCGACGTGGCGCCGCTCAATCCCAAGCTGATCTACGCCTCGATGACCGGCTACGGCGAGCTGGGCCCCGATGCCGACCAGCCGGGCTTCGATTCGACCGCCTTCTTCGCCCGCTCCGGCCTGCTCGACGCGCTCACTTATGAGGGGGGGCCGCCCGCCTTCTCGCTGCCGGCACAGGGCGACCAGATGGCCGGCATGAACCTGTTCGCCGCCATCGCCATGGCGCTGCTCCACCGCGAGCGCACGGGCGAAGGCAGCGAAGTCGGCACCTCGCTGCACGCCAGCGGCCTGTGGTCGAACGCCATGCTGGCGCAGGGCGCCCTGCTCGGCGCCTATGTGGCGCCCCGGCCGCCGCGCACCCAACCCAGGAGCGCGCTCGCCAACCAGTACCGCACCGCCGACCACCGCTGGATCCAGCTCACCATCGTGCGCGAAGACAAGTTGTGGCCCGAACTCTGCCAGGCGATCGAGCGCCCCGAACTGCTGGACGATCCGCGCTTCGGGACGACCGAGGACCGCCGCGCCCATGCCCCGGCGCTGGCAGCGATCCTCGACCCGGTGTTCGCGTCCCATCCGTGGCTGCACTGGCGCCTAAAACTCCGCCACCACGGCATCACCTTCGGCCTGCTGGGCGTCATGCGCGATGTGCCGCACGACGAGCAGGCGGTGGCCAACGGCGCCGTGGTGCCGAGCACGCTGGAGGAGATGCCGCGCACCCTCTCGGCGCCGATCCGCCTCTCGTTCGCGCCCGAACCGGTGACGCCCGGTCCCGGCCCCGCGCACGGCCAGCACACCGACGAGGTGCTGGGCGAGCTGGGCTACGGCACGGCCGAGATTGCCGACCTGCGCGCTGCGGGAGCGCTGGGCTGACACCGGTCCGACGCACAACAATACGCCGACATGCCTCGGAACGAGGTCCGACCTGCGCTCTTCCGCCCGCCCTCACCCTTCCGGGATCGAACGGTCGATCTGCCAGGTCGCGGCCGAGACGTTGGGCTCGAGGCTGAGGCGGCCCACGATCTGCTCCAGTGCCGCGTCGTTGCGCTTGGCGGCGACAGCCTGCGCCGTCACCGTCACCTTCGAGGTGTCGGGAATATCCTCGCTGTCGAGGCGACGCAGCCCGAGGCCGGCCTGGGACAGGGCATTGAGCAGCACCGAGCGCATCTGTGCCTCGTCGGCGCCCTTGCAGGCGATCTCCACGGTGTATTGGGTTTCCGCATCGCTCGACGTCAGCAGCCGGGTGTTCATGACGTGCACCAGCGGCCGCAGCAGGAGGTTGGTCCCGATCACGAAAGCCGCCGCGAGCAGGCTGGGGCCGGCGAAGCCCGCGCCGGCGATGGTGCCGACCATGGCCGAGCACCACAGCGTTGCCGCCGTGTTGAGGCCATGCACGTTCACGCCCTCGCGCAGGATGACGCCGGCGCCCAGAAAGCCGATGCCGGTCACCACCTGGGCGGCGATACGGGTGGGATCGCCCTCGCCTACCAGGCCCGAGAAGACGACGAAGCCCGAGGCGCCCAGTGCCACCAGGGCGTTGGTGCGCAGGCCCGCCATCTTCTGTTGCCACTGCCGCTCGATGCCGATGGCCGAGCCCAGAACCAGCGCCAGGCCGAGGCGCAGCGCCGGCTCGCCGAGGGAAGGAATGTCGAACTGCATCGCTCTTCCTTGTCCGTCGAGCGTTGCGATTTGATGACGCCGGCGGCATGCCGACCTAGACCCGTGTCGGCTTGCTCATATAGACCGTGACACCGAGCGCGGACTCCTCCTCGCGGTCGATGCCGTAGCCAAGCTCGAGATAGAGCCGGATGTTCTCGGCGAAGCGCTGGTTTGTGTAGAGGCGCATCTCGGCACGGCCCTGCGCTGCCGCGAGCCGCTCGGCATGGGCCATCAGGAAGCGGCCGAGGCCCTGCCCCTGGAAGGCGGGCGCCACCGCCACGTTCTCGACCAGCAGGTGATCGGGCTGCGGGATGGTCTCGATCAGCGCGGCCAATTCGTCGCCCAGATAGGCGAGGTCAACGCGGTGATCGCGCACCGCCGCGTCGTAGTCCGCGCCCATGGGCTTGGGCTCGCGGCCGATCAGCGGCACCCATCTGGCGTAGGCCGCGCGTACGAGGGCGCGCACGGCCGCGGCATCCGACGCCACGGCTTGCCGCAGCATCGGCGTTCCGATCGCCACGGTCAGTCTGCGACGACGAGCCCGGTCGCCTCGTCGACTCCGGTCTTGAGGTTGATGCACTGTACCGCCGCGCCCGAAGCGCCCTTGCCGAGATTGTCGAGCGAGGCGATCGCCACCACGTTGCCGTCGGCGTCGTTGCCGTAGACCGCCAGCTCCATGGTGTTGGTGTTCGTCAACCGGTCGGCGCGCAGGAACTGATCGCGCTCCAGCCACGACTTGTCGCCGAGCGGCCGCACCGGCACGAAGGTCTCGCCGGCGTAGTAGTCGGCGAGCACGCCATGCACGTCCTTGGCCGTGACCTGCCTGGTGGTGATGTCGCGCGTGATCGGCACGGTGATCAGCATGCCCTGGGCATAGTGGCCGACAGACGGCACGAAGAGCGGCGCGTGCGTGAGGCTGGAATACTTCTTCATCTCCGGCACGTGCTTGTGCGCGAGCCCGAGGCCGTAGAGGCCGAACGGCTCGACGTCCGGTCTCTCATGGACGGCAATGAGGTCCTTGCCGCCGCCGGTGTAGCCCGAGACGCCGAACACGACAGGCGTGGAATCGGCGCGCACGATGCCGGCATCGATCAGGGGCCGCAGGAGCGCGATCGCACCGGTCGGGTAGCAGCCCGGGTTGCTGATGCGATTGGAGTCGAGCAGCTTCTGCCGCTGGTCCCTGGCCAGTTCGGGAAAGCCGTAGGTCCAGCCGTCGGCCACGCGATGCGCCGTCGAGGCGTCGATCACGACTGTGTCGGAATCGCCGATCGCCGCCACCAGTTCCTTGGCCGCGGCGTCGGGCAGGCAGAGGACAGTGATGTCGGACGCCTTGGCGATCTCGGCGCGCTTGCCCAGGTCCTTGCGGTCGGCCATCGGCAGCTCGAGCAGCTCGATGTCCGGCCGATCCTTCAGCCGGTCGAGGATCTGCAGGCCGGTAGTGCCGTGCTGGCCGTCGATGAATACCTTGGTCTTGTTCGTGGTCATTGGTCTTCTTTCTCTCTGATTCAGGGCCTTTTGAAGAGGGCCGACTGGAGAAGAAGGAAAGTGGGAAGCCGCCTGATCCTCTCCAGCGGCTTCACGATACGGCGCGTTTGTTACGCGCGCGCGATCTCGCACCGCTTTTCAAAGCGGCGGCGTCGCGACCGGAGGAGGACGAACGTCTTCATGGTGGGGCGGATATTTCATCGCACGCCCCTGATGTCAAGATGCCGGGGACGCGCTAGGTTCGGAAATTCAATCTGGAGGCAGCCCATGAGCCAATCTCCCGTCAAGCCGGCCGCCCACCCCGACGGCCTGTCGATGCTCGACAAGAGGAAGATCGAAGCCGAGATACTGAAGGAAGTCTACGAGACGCTGAAGGCGAGCCACGGCGAGGCCGTCGCCCGCCAGACCGTCTCCGAATCGGTGCGCCGATCGGCCATCGAGCAGGCGCGTACCTTCGCGGCCTCGGTCCCCGGAGGCACGTCGCTCAAGTCGTTCCAGGATATCCAGCACCTCTGGACCAAAGGCGGATCGCTCGAGATCGAGGTCAAGGAGCAGACCGACACGAGCTTCACCTTCAACGTCACCCGCTGCCAGTACGCCGAGACCTACAAGGCGATGGGCCTGGGCGAGATCGGCGCCCTGCTGTCGTGCAACCGCGACGGCGCCTTCTGCGAGGGCTACGACCCCAAGCTCAAGCTCGAGCGCAGCCAGACCATCATGGGCGGCGCCAACCACTGCGACTTCAAGTACTCGTACGAGAAGTAACGCCCCTCAGTTCAGGAACTCGGCGATCACCAGGTGATTGTCCTTGGCGGGCCAGGTCCGGGTCGCAATGGTCTCGTTGTTGAACACCGCCATCACCGTGCGCGGCTGGGCGTCGAAGGCGAGCTTGCCCGTCGAGGCGCCGGGCACGCCGTCGTTGATGCCGGGCGGCACCTTGCCGTCGAGCGAGAACTTGTCGCGGCCGATGCCGAAATAGCCGCGCGGACGACTCATCACGACGATCGCGCCCGCGCCCTCGTCGCTCTTGGCGAACTGTGCGGGCCTGAGATGAACCACGTCGCTCGAGCGCAGGAACGGCGAGCGATAGGTGTGTGTCACCGGCTGCCCCGGCATGCGCAGCACGAACTCGTAGTTCATGTCGGAGCGGCCGATGTAGGGGCCCCACATGCCGTCCTCGCCGGTGATCTTGCGATGGACCGCCACGGAACTTCTGCGGTTGCCGGTCCTGGCGTCGACCTCGAAAATCTCGACTTCGGCGCCCGCGACCGCGAGGTTGGTGTAGACGCCTTCGGCGATTCCGGTGACCTTGCCGTTCAGCACCGGCAGCGGCTCCTGGGCGATGAACATGCTGGCCGGGGTCTTGCCCGCGATGTGCTCGTAGATGGCGGCGAAGGCGAGCTTGTGGAACGCGACCTCGCGGTGGTCGAGCCCGTCCAGTACGACGTTCCTGGCGCCACGCAGCTCGGTGGCATCGTAGCCGACGCCGGTCGGCTTGCCCGGCGCGCCGATGAAGCGGCCGTCGGGCTGGGCGTACTTGTCGTTCCTGTCGGAACGGATCGCCATCATCTCGACGCCCGGGATGAGATCGTCGGGTCCGGCATTGAGCCCCTTGAGGAACGGAAAGGCGCCGTTGAACTCGCTGCCGACGAGCAGCGTGTCGGAGATCACGATGCCCTTGTTCGGCGTGCCGCACAGCACGGCATGGCTCACGAACTCTGCGCCGCCGCCGTTCTTGAGATAGTTGCGCACTGCATTGCCGCCGCGCGAGGATGCGACCAGCGCCACCTTGCGCCGGCGCGTGGTGGCGCGCACCTGGGTCACAAAGGCCGCAAGCTCCTTCATCTGGTCCTCGGTGGAGGAGCGGAAAGGTTGCGGCTTGCTGTCGTCGCGGCGCGCGCTGGGATAGGCGAAATCGATGGCAAAGAGCTGGTTGCGACGATAGCCGTTGGCCTCGAAGCGCCACAGGTCGTTGATCCAAAGCGCGCTCGAATCGCCGTTGCCATGCACGAACACCACCGGCGGCAGGCCTGTCTCGGCCGGCGGCGATCGGCGCGGCCCGGATTGCGGCGCTTGCTGGCCAAAGGCGAGCGCCGGCCACAGTGCCGCGGCACCGCCCAACAGCGCGCGTCGTCCTGGCCCCCAGACCTCTATCTTGTCCCCCTTCGGCATTGCCGCCATGTTGGCAAATGACGGACGGCGACGCTACGCTTCCCGCATGTCCATTTGTTACATCGAAAGTGCAGTCGGCCGTCTGGCGCTCGAGGCCGGTGACGATTGCGTGACCGGGGTGCGCTGGGCGTGTGCAGGCGAGCGGGCCTCCTCCTCGACGGCTGGGGCCGAAAAGCCCCCTCCGGTCCTGAAGGAAGCAACGCGCCAGCTCGAGCGCTACTTCAATCGCGAGCTCCACCGCTTCGACCTGCCGCTTGTCGCCCGCGGCACCGATTTTCAGAAGCGCGTCTGGGCGATGATGCGCGAGATCCCGTTCGGCGAGACCGTGACCTACGGCGACATGGCGGCGGCACTGGGATCGGGACCGCGCGCCGTCGGCATGGCCTGCGGGAGAAATCCGATCCCCATCATCGTGCCCTGCCATCGCGTGCTCGCCGCCGGCGGCAAGGAGGGCGGCTTCTCGGGCGGGCGTGGCCTGCCGACCAAGCGCCAGCTTCTTGCCATCGAGGGAGTGGTTCTTCTCTGACGCTTGACGCCATCTTCATTCTTCAAATGCCTCTCCCCCTGGGGGAGAATCTGGATGAGGGGGAATACGCACCGACTCGGCCCTTCGCCTAGCCTCTCCCCCAAGCGGGGGAGAGGAAGCTGGATTCGTGCTACGAAGATCGCATGCGCGTGCTGATCACCCGACCCGAACGCGAGGCGACCGCGCTGGCTGCGGCGTTGATCGAGCGTGGCCACTTTCCGGTCATCGCGCCGCTGTTCCGGCTGGAAATCCTGCGTCCGCCCGCCGACTTCCTCACGGCGCTGGCCTCGTGCCAGGCCGTGCTGCTGACCAGCGCCAACGGCGCACGCGCGCTGGCCGACGCCAGCGAGCAGCGTGGCAAACCGATTCTCGCCGTCGGCGACACGACGGCCGCCACGGCCGAGGGGCTGGGATTCGCCGCCGTCACCTCGGCGGCGGGCGATGGCGCGGCCCTGGCCGAGCAGGTACGTCGCAGCCTCGATCCCGCGAAGGGATCGCTGGTCCATGTCTCGGGCGCCGATGTCGCCCTCGACCTCACCGAAACGCTCGCACCCGACGGTTTCGAGGTGCATCGCTTCACGCTCTATGACGCCCGCGAGGAAAGCACGCTGCCGGAGTCGGCGCGAGCCGCCCTTGCCGCACGCGCGCTCGACGCCGCAACGTTTTTTTCGCCGCGCGCGGCCGCCACCTTTGCCAGGCTGGTCGGCGACGCCGGTTTGGCCGACGCTCTGCGAGACGTTACAGCTCTTGCCATCAGCCCGGCAGCCTTGGCCCCCCTGTCCGCGTTACCCTTCAAGGCGACCGTCGCGGCAGAGCGACCCACCCGCCAGGCGGTGCTGGACGAGATCGACCGGCTGGCCGAAGCCGGCGTAAAAGGAGCGGAGACTATGAGCGATACACCTTCTCCTGCGCCCACTTCAGCGCTACCTCCTCCCCAGGTCTCGGTCCGGCGCGGGCTGGGCGTGTTCGGCGCCTTCGTCACCGGCATCGTGGCATCCGTCGTGGTGCTGGCAGGTGCGCTGATCTCGCTGCCGTTCTGGCCCCCCGACATCCGCGCGATATGGCGCGGCCAGGACGTCGTTGTGTCTGCCCCGACGCCCGCGATCGACCTGCAGGCCGTTCGCGCCGACGCCACCGCAACGGCTAATGCGGCGGTCGAGACCGCGCGTCGCG
>RGPT01000011.1 GCA_010032545.1 Alphaproteobacteria bacterium | reverse complement strand
GCCCTCTGCACCGGCTACCTCAAGGGCGAAGTCCTCCTCGAAGCCGCCCTCGCCCAAGCCGGCGTCCAGGTCACCCCTGAGATTCTGACCAAAGCCAAACTCGACCAAGCCAACCGCGACGCCATGCGCTGAGTAACTCAGCTGCATCCGCGTTTGCCGCCCCGATGGTCATTGCTCTCCCCGCCCGCGCCGACGCCAGACGCCAGTCGCTGGTCGATGCCTGCCTGGCGTCGGGCCAGAAGGTGTTGAGCGGCAAGGACTTCCCCGACGCGGTCAAACTCATGTCCGGCGCCAGGGGCGTGCTGATCATTCCCGAACTCGTCCAGGGCGGGTTCATCCTGGGGGCGGCCGGTGGGCGCGGCGTCCTGGTCGCGCGTACCAAGGCCAACGACTGGAGCTTTCCGGTCTTCTACGGCATGGGCTCCGGCAGCATCGGCCTGCAGATCGGCGGCAAGGTCTCCGAGATCGTGTTCATCATCCGGACCGAGAAAGGCCTGGCCGCGATCCTCGATCACAAATTCAAGTTCGGCGCCGAAGCCGGCGTCACCCTGGTCGCCGTGGGCATTGGCCTCGAAGGTGCCTCGACGGCGGCGGGTGGCGCGGACGTCGTGGCCTTCGCCAATTCCGCCGGCCTGTTCGCGGGCGCCTCCATCGAGGGCTCGTTCCTCGAGCCCGACAGCGATTGGAATGCGATCTACTACGGCCCGGGTGCCACGGCGAAAGCGATCGCCATCGATCGCAAGTTCAGCAATCCCGGCGGCGAGCCGCTACGCAAATTCCTCGCCAAGTGGTAGGGGCCGCGCGGCTCGGCTAGCTCGGTCGCGGTCGCAAGTCGGGCGGCAGCGCTTCGAGGAATCGCAAGCTGATGCCGACGCTGCGCAGTGGATCGACCGAGTCGTCCTGCTCGACGAACAGGTGTTTGGCGCCGATCGACAGCGCCGCGCGGACGATCTGCTCCATGGCGAGCCTGCCCGCACCCAGCTCTACGGTCGCGTCGCCGCGCCCGAGGTCCTTCAGATGCACGAGCGCGATCCTGCCGGCGTTGTCCCGCAGGCAGCTGACCGGGTCGAGGCCACCCCGGGCGGCCCAATAGACGTCGAGCTCGAGCTTGACGTCGGCCGGGTCGGTTTCCCGCAGCAGCAGGTCGAACGGCGTGGCGCCGTCCGCGAAGGGCACGAACTCGTAGTCGTGGTTGTGATAGGCGAGCGCGAGGCCATGGTTGCGAACAGCGCGACCGGCCTCGGCCAGCGTCCGGCAGACCCGCTTCCAGTCGTCGGCCGTGCGGCGCTCGTCGGCGTCGATCGACGGGCAGACGACGAAGCTTGCGCCGAAGGTCCGGGCCTCCCGAAGGACCCCGTCGAAATCGCGGAGCAAGCTGTCGTATCCGGCGTGGATCGACGGCGCGGCGAGCCCATGGTGCTTCAGTCTCGCCTGAAATGCGGTGGCCGTCATGCCGGACAAGCCGGCGAGCTCGACCTCGCGATAGCCCATATCGGCGACTTGCCGCAGCGTGCCGTCCGGGTTGGCAGAGAGAGGGTCCCTGACCGTGAACAGCTGCAATCCGGGGAGCCACGCGGGCGGCTGCGCGAAAACCCCGCGTGACAGGCCAAGGCCCGCCAGCAACGGGAAAAGGGTCCGTCTCGTCGGCCTGCGCAAGCTCTCGCGGGACCTAGGCGACCTTCAGGCCGGCGTCGATCGAGAGCTTGGCCTTGGTCTTGGCCTTGACCTCCTCGACGGTGACGCCGTCGGCGAGTTCGATCAGCGTGACTCCGCCATCACCCTTCTTGTCGATGTCGAAGACGCCCAGTTCCGAGATCACCATGTCGACCACGCGGCGGCCGGTCAGCGGCAGGCTGCATTCCTTGAGGAGCTTGGAGGCGCCGTCCTTGGAGACATGCTCCATGGTGACGATGACGCGCCGGACGCCCGCCACGAGGTCCATCGCGCCGCCCATCCCTTTCACCATCTTGCCCGGGATCATCCAGTTGGCGAGGTCGCCGTTCTCCGCCACTTCCATGGCGCCGAGGATGGAGAGGTCGATATGGCCGCCGCGGACCATGGCGAAGCTGTCGGCCGAGCTGAAATAAGACGTGCCCTTGAGTTCGGTCACGGTCTGCTTGCCGGCATTGATGATGTCAGCGTCGACCTCGTTGTCGAGCGGGAAGGGGCCGACGCCCAGCATGCCGTTCTCGCTCTGCAGCGTGATGTCGACATCCTCGGGCACGTAGTTCGACACCAGGGTCGGAATGCCGATACCGAGGTTGACGTAGTAGCCGTCCTTCAATTCCTTGGCGGCGCGCGCCGCCATCTGTTCGCGGGTCCAGGCCATCTCTCAGTCTCCTAAGCCTTGCGAATGGTGCGCTGTTCGATCTGCTTGTCATAGGGCGCACCGCAGAGGATGCGATTGACGAAAATCCCGGGCGTGTGGATGTGGTCCGGATCGAGCTGGCCCACCGGCACGAGCTCCTCGACTTCGGCTATGCAGATCCTGGCTGCCGTCGCCATCATCGGATTAAAGTTCCGAGCGGCCTTCCGGTAGACAAGATTGCCCGAGGTGTCGCCCTTCCAGGCCTTGACCAGGGCCACGTCGCCGACCAACCCGCGCTCCATGACGTATTCCTGGCCGTCGAAGATCTTGGTCTCCTTGCCCTTGGCCACTTCGGTTCCGACACCGGTCTTGGTGTAGAAGGCTGGAATGCCCGCGCCGCCAGCGCGGCAGCGCTCGGCCAGCGTGCCCTGCGGATTGAATTCGATCTCGAGCTTGCCCTCGAGGTAGAGCTTGGCGAAAGTCTTGTTCTCGCCGACATAGGACGAGATCATCTTCTTGACCTGACCGGCCTCGAGCAGCAGGCCGAGGCCCGCGCCGTCGATGCCGGCATTGTTGCTGACGCAGGTGAGGTTCTTTACGCCCGCATCTCGCATCGCCCGGATCAGCTTGTCGGGAATGCCGACCAGCCCGAAGCCGCCGCACATCACCATCATGCCGTCGCTGAGCACGCCCTCGAGCGCCGATTTGGCATCCTTGTAGACCTTGTTTGCCATCGATTCGTTCCGTCCTTGTCCCGCTCTTGCGGCATATGGAAGGGCGGGCGCTTGCCTGTCAATCAGGCGCGAAACCGTCACGTTTCCGCGGGGGACCCGTGCCAGCCTGCAGCGGAAATCGACGGAGAGAGCCGGCACGTGAAGGGGGCCGGTCCGCTTGCGCGGCGGTGGCCCCCGCCCCCGCCGCGCCAGTCTCGGGCAGATCCAGGGATGCTACTTGCGCTTGTTGGCCGCTGCCTTGGCGCCCGGGTTGGAATTCGACGACGCGAACGGCGAACTCGAAACGATCTTCTTGGTCTTGTCCTGTTTCGGCTTCTTGGCTTCGCGATTACCACGTTGTTGCTTCTGGGCCACGTCGGGTCTCCTCCTGTTTGTGGGCGTGGACCCTAGGCCCTTTCGACAGGCGTGTACGATCTGTCTCGCTGCGGTCACTCGATAAGCGTGATGGTCTTTGGTCGAGTGACGTCGAACGCTGAAACATCAATCATGACGGTCGACTTTGGCGGTGCGGCCAAACGCTCGCTGAGCACCTCGGCCCCTCCGACCCGCCCAGTCACCGCGAGGACGCCGATCCCGACCAAGAGCAGGCCAATGCAGGCACCGGGTCCATAGCCCCAGCTTGCGCTGTAACGCCAGCAAGGCATGACGGACGCCCCTGTCGCGGCCAGCAGGAGCGTAATTGCCAGGACGATCATGCTCGGAGCGCCTCCTCTCAAGGACAACGAGCGTCGGGCGAACGAGTTCCGCCTCAATTTCGCCTTCAGGTGTCCGGGCCGTTCAACGAGCCCGGTTCATCCACAATCGGGCGCATGACGTGGCGTGCTGGCCCGGCGATAGTGCCGGCAAAACAATGACCGACGCCCTCTCGACTGCTCACGCGCTGCTACACTCCGTCTTCGGCTTCAGCGAATTCCGGCCTGGCCAGGAGGAGATCGTCCGCGCCGTGCTGGCGGGCGAGAACGTGCTCACGGTCATGCCGACCGGCAGCGGCAAGTCGCTGTGCTACCAGTTGCCGGCCATCGTCCGGCCGGGTCTCACCCTCGTCGTCTCGCCGCTGATCGCCCTGATGCGCGATCAGGTGCAGGCGTTGACCGCTGCCGGGGTTGCCGCCGGCAGCCTCAACTCGAGCAACGAGCCCGCCGAGAATGCCCGGGTCATGGGATTGCTTCGCACGGGTGAGTTGCGGTTGCTCTATGTCGCCCCCGAACGGCTGGCCAGGCCCGACACGGTCGAGATGCTGGCCGAGGCCCACGTCACCCTGATGGCGATCGACGAGGCGCATTGCGTTTCTCAGTGGGGTCACGATTTCCGGCCGGAGTACCTCACCCTGGGCAATATCGCGCGCCAGATCGGTGGCCGGCTGCAGACGCTGGCGCTGACGGCGACGGCCGACGCGCCGACCCGTGGCGACATCGTCGAGAAGCTGTTTCCCCTTTCGTCGCCGCGCGTCTTCGTGCGCAGCTTCGACCGGCCGAACCTGCGGCTCGCCTTCCAGACCAAGGAGCGTTCCTCTCGCCAGGTGCTGGCGTTCGTGCGTGCCCACGAGGGCGAGAGTGGCATCGTCTATTGTGCGTCGCGCCGCAAGGTCGAGGAACTGGCCACGACGCTGGCCGAAGCAGGCGTGCGTGCGCTGCCGTATCACGCAGGCCTCGACAAGCGCGTGCGCGACGCCAACCAGGATTCCTTCCAGCAGGATGACGGCGTGGTGATGACCGCCACCGTCGCCTTTGGCATGGGCATCGACAAACCCGACGTGCGTTTCGTCTGCCATGCCGATCTGCCGTCCAACGTCGAAGCCTACTACCAGGAGATCGGTCGCGCCGGCCGCGACGGACTGCCGGCTGACACGCTCACGCTCTATGGCCTGGGCGACATGCAGCTCCGCCGCCTGCAGATCGAGCAGAGCGACTCCTCGGACGAGCGCAAGCGCATCGAGCGCCAGCGGCTGGGGGCGCTGCTGGCGCTGGCCGAGGCGCCGCGCTGCCGTCGCCAGACACTGCTGGCATATTTCGGCGAACAATCCGAGCCTTGCGGCAACTGCGATCTCTGCGTCGAAGGCGTCGAGCGTTTCGACGGCACCATCGAAGCCCAGAAGGCGATGTCGGCGATCCTGCGCACCGGCGAACGCTTCGGCGTGGAACATCTCGTGGCCATCCTGACCGGCGAGCGCACCGAGAACGTGGCCAAGTTCAACCACGACCGGCTGCCCACCTTCGGCGTCGGCTCGGGCCGCAAGGCGGGGGAGTGGCGCTCGATCTTTCGCCAGCTCTCGGCGGTCGGCCTGATCGCCCAGGACTTGATGGAGCATGGCCGCTGGTCGGTGACCGAGGAGGGCAGGCGGGTGCTGAAAGGCGAGGCGCGCATCGAGCTGCGCAAGGACCTTTCCTCGGGCGCAGCCAAAGGCAAGGCCGGCGCGCGCCGCGACCGCCGCGCGAACGCCTAGGTCCGGTCATTCGGCCGAGGATTCGGGGTTCTCGAACGGCGTGCCGGCCTTGAGGAGGCGATAGCGGCCGTCCTGGAGTTGTGCGCCCATCACGATGCCGGTCCGGGCGCTGCCGCCGTCGAGGCCGAGGCGGTCACCCTCGAAAAGGTGCGGATCGGTCATGCCGCTGATCGCCATGTGCTTGTCGGGCGGTGTGTGGCCATGCACCACCAGCGTGCCGCCAAAGCCACCCTTCCAGTCGAGGAAGCCATGGTTGATCCAGGCCCAGCGCGCCTCGGTAAAGACGGTCCAGGGCCGGGTCAGGAATTCGTCTGGATCCGCGTGCGGGTCGAGCCCGCCATGGACGAACAGCGTGTTGCCGATGCTGACGTGCGAACGCATGCCGTACAGCCGCTGGACGACTCGCCTGCCCAATGCCGACTCGAGCAAGGTGAGATCGGCGTGGACTGCCGGGCGTCCTGCGCGCGCTGCCATCTGGTCGAGCAGCTTCTGACCGCCCATGCGCTTGCTGAGCCACATGGCTTCGGCCTTGTGTGCATGCGGGCCACCGATGGCTGCCAGCATCATCATGATCTCGTGGTTGCCCATCACCCGGTCGATACGATCGACGCCGCGGGTCTCGGACTTCTCCGCCCAAAGTTCGAGCACGCCTACGCTGTCGGGCCCGCGGTTGATCATGTCGCCGAGATAGATCAGGCGCCGCTGGCCGCTCTCCGCCTTGGCGAGTTCGGCAATCGTGTCGAGCAGCACGCGGAGCTCGGCTGCGCAGCCATGGACATCGCCGATGGCGAACACCGTCTCGCCCTTCAGCGCGAACGGTGCAGGCTTCCATGCGGAAATCTCGACGGGCAGGGTCATGGTGGTGATGATAGCCCTCTCGGTGGGGGCTGGGTATGCTCTCGATAACCGTCACAGAACGGACAGGACCTGGAGGAATAGGAATGACCGCCATCGGACGTCGCGGCCTGCTTGTCACTGCCCTTGCGGCACCGGCCATCGCACGATTTGAAGACGTGCAGGCGCAGAGCGCCTGGAAGCCCGAAAAGCCGATCACGATCTACAATCCCCTGGCTGCCGGCGGTGTGGCGGATGTGCATCTGCGCTTCATCGGCGAGCGGCTGACCCGCAAGTGGGGACAGCCAATCATCATCGACGTGAAGGCTGGTGCGGGCGCCACCTTGGCCGCGGCGCAGATGGTGAACGTAAAGCCCGACGGCTACACGATCGCCTGCATGACCATCAACAGCCTGCGCTATCCACATTACCAGACAGCCAGCTGGCATCCGCTGCGTGATTTCTCCTACATCATCGGCCTCTCGGAATTTACTTTCGGTATCGTGGTACGCGCCGACTCGCCCTACCAGACGATCCAGGATCTGATGGAGGCGGGAAAGCGCGAACCGGAGAAGCTAAACTACGGCACCAGCGGTATTGGCGGGACGGGCCACCTCCTCATGATCGAGGCCGAACAGTCGACCGGCGCACGCTTCACGCATGTCCCCTACAAAGGCACGCCGGACTGGATGCAGGCACTGCTCGGTGGCCATATCCAGTTTGTGGCCGACGGCGCCGGCTGGGCGCCGTTCGTGGAGAACGGTCAGGTGCGCGTGCTGGCGATGGCGACCGAGAAGCGCTTTGGCAAGTATCCCGACAAGCCGACCCTGGTCGAGGTTGGCATCAACGCGGTGGCCGTCAGCCCCTACGGGCTGGTCGGGCCGAAGGCCTTGCCGGAGCCGATCGTCCAGGCGCTGCACGACGCTGTGAAGGAAGCGATGGCCGACCCCGGTCACCAGCCGCTACTCGACAAGTTCATCCAGGAGCCGTGGTACCGCAGCCCGACGGAGTACCGCGCCTTCGCCGAGAAGTACTACGTCGACGTGAAGCCGATGCTGGTCAAGGCGGGCCTCGCCAAGACCTGAGTCTCTTGTTCAGGCCGCGTCGTTCTCGCGGATGAAGTTGCGGACGCGTGGCATGATCTGCTCGCGCCACTTGCGGCCGTTGAAGATGCCATAGTGACCGACCCGGGGCTGCTCCCAATGGACGTGGCGGGCGCCGGGAATGTTGGGCGTCAACGCATGGGCGGCTTTGGTCTGACCGATACCGGAAATGTCGTCGAGTTCGCCCTCGACTGTCATCAGGGCGGTTTCGATGGCAGCCGGATTGATCTTGCGGCCGCGGCTCACCCATTCGCCGCGCGGCAGCAGGTGTTCCTTGAAAACCACTTCGATGGTCTGGAGGTAGAATTCGGCATTGAGGTCCATGACTGCGAGATATTCGTCGTAGAAGGTGCGGTGGCCGTCGGCCGAATCGTCGTCGCCCTTCACCAGGTGCTCGAACTGCCGCATATGGGCGTTCACATGCCGGTCGAGGTTCATGGAGATGAAACTCGTGAGTTGCAGGAAGCCCGGGTAGACGCGGCGCATGGCACCGGGATAGCCGTAGGGCACCGTCGAGATCACGTTCTGGCGGAACCACATCATCGAGTTGCGCATCGCCAGATCGTTAGGAACGGTCGGGCTCTGGCGGGTGTCGATCGGGCCGCCCATCAGAGTGAGCGAACGCGGCTGGCGTGGGTCCTTGGCTTCGGCCATCAGGGAGGCTGCGGCCAGGACCGGCACGGAGGGCTGGCAGACGGCGATCACATGCACGTCGGGCCCGAGATAGCGGCAGAAGGCGATGATGTAGTCGATGTAGTCGTCGAGCGAGAAGTCGCCGGAGGTGACCGGTACTTCGCGGGCGTCCTTCCAGTCGGTGATATGAACTTCATGCTCGGGCAGCAACGCCTCGACGGTGCCGCGCAGCAGGGTGGCGAAGTGGCCGCTCATCGGCGCCACCACCAGCACCTTGGGGTCGCGCCGGATGGTGTCGCGACGGAAACGCACGAGATCGCAGAACGGCTTGCGCACCAGGATCTCTTCGTTGACCTCGACCGTCTCGTTGCCGATCTGCGTGGTCGCGAGGCCGAAGTGGGGCTTGCCGTAGTTCTGGGTCAGCCGCGCCACGATTTCGGCGCCCGCCGCCACCGACTTGCCGATCCAGGTTTCGGACAACGGGTTGTAGGGGCTGGTGTAAGCCTGCTCGAGGGCGTTGGCCCACAGGCGGACCGGACTGGCCAGCTGTCGCTGGAATTCGTAGGCGTGATAAAGCATGTGGGCGCGGATTGTACGCAGCAGTGTCCGCTTGTCACTCTAATATTGCAGCGCACAAAGTGTATAGATTCAAGGACTTAGAGTAGACGACCCACGGCCGCCGCGATTGCCTCGGCCTTTGCATCGTGAGTGAAGTGGGTGACGAAGCGGCCATTGCGGTCGAGCAGGTAGATGATCGAGGAGTGGTCCATCAGGTAGGGCCCGCCGTCCTTGCCCGGTACCTTCTGGTAGTAGACTCGATAGGCACGTGCGACGGCCGCGACCTGCTCGGATGTGCCGGTGAGGCCGATGAAGGTCGGGCCGAAGTTGGTGACGTAGCCCTTGAGCAGGGCCGGCGTATCGCGCTCGGGATCGACGGTGATGAAGACGAGGTTGACCTTGCTGGCGGCGTCGGGGCCCAGCTTCTCCAGTGCGGTTTCCATCAGCAGGAGCGACGTCGGGCAGACGTCCGGACAATAGGTGAAGCCGAAATAGATGAGTGTCGGCTTGCCCTTGAAGGCCGCTTCCGTAACGGTACGGCCGTCCTGGTCGACCAGCGCAAAGGGGCCGCCGATACTGGGACGGCCACCCTGGAAAGCATCCCAGCCGATCCAGCCGGCGGCGATGGCGAGGGTGGCAATCCAGACGCCGAGCAAAGCCTTCATGGGACGCGACATGGGACGGAACATGGTCCGGGCGGGCCGGCTCGACAAGCCGGACCACTGGTCGCACAAGGAGAGTTGATGAGCGCGGATGTTCTCCTTCTGGCACGCGCCGCCGACTACGCCGCGCGCCAGCACATTGCCCAGCGGCGCAAGGGCGAGCGCGCCGAGCCCTACATCAACCACCTGACCGAGGTGGCGGCGCTACTTGCCGAGGCGACCGGCGGGACCGACGCGACGTTGCTGGCCGGCGGGCTGCTGCACGACACGCTCGAAGACACCGATTCGACCTACGAGGACCTTGCCGAGCGTTTTGGTCCGGAAGTGGCGGCGCTGGTGGCCGAAGTGACGGACGACAAGTCGCTGCCCAAGGATGAACGAAAGCGCCTGCAAATCGAGAAGACTGCGGGCAAGTCGCGGCGGGCGAAGCTGCTGAAGATTGCCGACAAGACGTCCAATTTGCGCAGCATGGTGAACAGCCCGCCGGCAGGCTGGACCGAGGCGCGATTGCGCGACTATGTCGTGTGGGCGGAGCAAGTCGTGCGCTCGTGCCGCGGCCTCAACGCCGCGCTCGAGTCGGCATTCGACGCCGCGTATGCGGACGCAAAGCGACATCTCGGCTGACGGGGACCTGTTCGATGACTGACCGCATCGTGGTGCTTGGCGGCGGCTTCGCCGGTCTTTGGAGCGCGGTCGGCGCCGCGCGGGCGCTCGATGAGCTGGGCGTTGGCGCCGGGCGGGTCGAAGTCGTCATGATAGAGCGAACGCCCTGGCATTCGATTCGCGTGCGCAACTACGAGGCCGATCTCCGCGACACGCGTGTTGCGCTCGACGGCGTGCTCGGGCCCATTGGCGTGCGCCGCGTCGAAGGCGAGGTCACCGGGCTCGACATCGGCGGACGCACCGTCGCCTACGAAGCAGGCGGCGTGGCGTCGTCCATGACCTACGATCGTTTGGTCTTTGCGCTCGGCAGCCGGCTCGCCCACCCGCCGATCCCCGGCCTTAGCAGCCACGCTTTTGACGTCGATACCTATGCAGCGGCCGAGCGGCTCAATGCCCATATTGCCGGCCTTGTACAGCGCGATCCCACGCCCGGCCTGTCCACCGTGCTCGTGGTCGGCGGCGGGCTGACCGGGATCGAGGCCGCGGCCGAGATGCCGGCCAAGTTGCGCGCCGCCGGCATGGCGTCGCCGCGGGTCATCCTCGCCGACCATGCGGTGCGGGTCGGCTCCGGCATGGGCACGGGCGCGCTGGCCGTCATCGAAGAAGCGCTCAGCGCCCTCGGCATCGAAGCGCGCGGCGGCGTGTCGGTCGCGGCGGTCGATGCCGAGGGCGTTACGCTGGCGACGGGCGAGAGGATTGCCGCGGCGACCGTCGTCTGGTGCGCCGGCATGCAGGCCCATCCACTCACGGCGCAGTTTCCGGTCGAGTGCGACCGGCTGGGCCGCCTGCCGGTCGAGCCGTCGCTCAGGATCAAGGGGCTGGTCGCGGAATTCGCCGCCGGCGATTCTGCATGGTTCCTGGTCGACGGTGTCCATAGCTCGGTGATGTCGTGCCAGCATGGCCGCCCGATGGGCCGCTTCGCCGGCCACAATGTTGTCTGCGATCTGTTGGGCCGGCCGATGCTGCCGCTCAGGATCGACTGGTACACGACGATTCTCGATCTCGGGCCGTGGGGAGCTGTGTACACCGAAGGCTGGGACCGCCTGCTCGTGGCCCGCGGGGCGACGGCCAAGCGCACCAAGGAAATCATCAACCGGGAGCGCATCTACCCGCCACGGTCGGGCGATCGCCGGCAAATCCTCGATGCCGCGGCGCCGACGGTGCAGGCACCGCCTGTCCGCTTTGAGTGAAGGAGAAGCCGATGTTCTACGATGCCGCAAAACGCGACCACGGGCTGCCACAGGACCCTCTGAAGGCGCTGATCGTGCCACGGCCGATCGGCTGGATCTCGACGATGGATGCCCAGGGCCGCGTCAATCTCGCGCCCTACAGCTTCTACAACGGCGTCGGCGAGCACCCGCCGATGGTCTACTTCTCCACCACCGGCACCTATGGCGATACGCCGACCAAGCACAGCCGCCTGAACGCCGAGCAGACCGGCGAATTCGTCGTCAACATGGTGAGCGCCGACCTGGCGGAACAGATGAACGTCACAACCGCCATGGTGGCGTTCGGCGTCGACGAACTGAAGCTGGCCGGTTTGACGCCGGCACCCTGCCGGTTCGTGAAGCCGCCGCGCGTCAAGGAATCGCCTGTCGCGCTCGAGTGCAAGTACTGGCGTACCATCGAGATGCCTGCGGAGAAGGGCCACGAGGCCAAACGCGGCGCGGTGGTTTTCGGCCAGGTGGTGGGCGTCTACATCGACGACAGCATCATCAAGGATGGCCGCATCGATACGCTGGCCTTCAAGCCGGTCGCGCGGCTCGGCTACAGCGAATACACCACCACCGACAATGTCTGGAAAATGCGCCGGCCGGACGACCCCCGCTATCAGTGAGCGCGCACGGCCGGCGCGACTGACCGGGCCATCGCCAGAACGCGCTGGTCGGCCATCGTCTCGCCCATCAGCATGAAGCCGACCGGCAGCTCGCCGGCGGCGTGGCACGGCAGGCTGATGCCGCAACGGTCGAGGAAATTGCCGACCGCAGTGTTGCGCAGCAACAGCATGTTCTTCCTGGTGAAGCCGTCGACCGTCGACACCTCGTCTAGGGTCGGCGCCACGATGGCACAGGTCGGCATGATCACGGCATCGTAATTCTGCGTCACCGCCGATACGCGCTTCTGCAGGCTGGCACGGTTGGCCAGCAGCGCGATGTAGTCGTGGGCTGTCATCTTGGCGGCGGCCAGGATGCGCGGCGCCACGAACGGGTCATAGTCGTTGCCGCGGCGGGCGATCAGATCCTTGTGCCAGGCATAGGCTTCGGCCGCGGCGAAGGTGCCGCGAGCGTTGATCGTCGGCAGTTCGGTGAGCTGCGGCAGGTCGATATGCTCGATCTTGACGCCTTTGGCGGCGAGCGCCTTGCAGGCGCGCTCGAAGGCCTTGCCGACCACGGCGTCGATGTCGTCGAACACATAGTGCTTCGGGACGCCGAAACGCAGGCCGGCGAGAGGCGCGGCATCGGGGATAGCGATGGACTCACCCGCAAAGACCGCGTCGACGATTGCGCAGCATTCCACCGAGTTGGCGAGCGGGCCGATCGAGTCGAGCGAGGTCGAGAGCGGGATGACGTTATCGATCGGCACGCGACGCGCCGTGGGCTTGAACCCCGTGATGCCGCAGAGCGCCGCTGGAATACGCACCGAGCCACCGGTGTCAGTGCCCAGAGCAGCGACGGCCATGCGGTCGGCGACCGACACGGCCGCGCCCGACGACGATCCGCCCGGCACGCGCGTGCGGTCGGCGGGATTGCCCGGCGTGCCGTAGTGCGGGTTGGCGCCGACACCAGTGAAGGCAAACTCGCTCATGTTGGTGCTGCCGACGATCACCGCACCGGCAGCCCTGAGGCGCGCCACCACGGGCGCGTCGGCCTTGGCCGGCGGCGCGTCGTCGAGCGCCTTCGATCCTGACAGCGTGGTCTCGCCGGCCACGTCGCAGAGGTTCTTGATCGAGACGGGAAGGCCCGCCAGCGGCGACGGCACGAGCCCCGCCTTGCGCAGGGCATCGCTGGCGGCCGCAGCGGCCATCGCCTGCGTCTTCCAGACCTTGATGAAGGCGCGCTTGCCTTCGCCGCGTGGGGCCTCGATGCGGGCGAGGGCCTCTTCGGTGAGCTTGACTGACGTGGTGCGGCCGGCGGCCAGGTCCTCGGAGAGTTGTACGATCGTCGGATTGGCCATCGGGTTCCTTACTTCGAACGGTTCTTCACCAGGTCGTCGACCACCATCGGATCGGCGAGCGTGGACGTGTCGCCCAGATTGCCGACGTCGTTCTCGGCGATCTTGCGCAGGATGCGGCGCATGATCTTGCCCGAGCGCGTCTTGGGCAGGCCCGGCGCCCACTGGATGACGTCAGGCGTGGCGATCGGGCCGATTTCCTTGCGCACCCAGGCGACCAGCTCCTTGCGGACCGCGTCAGAGGATTCCTGGCCAGCCTTCAACGTTACGTACGCGTAGATGCCCTGGCCCTTGATGTCGTGCGGGAAGCCGACCACGGCGGCCTCGGCCACCTTGGTGTTGCCGACCAGCGCGCTCTCGACCTCGGCGGTGCCGATGCGATGGCCCGAGACGTTGATCACGTCGTCGACCCGGCCGGTGATCCAGTAGTAGCCGTCCTCGTCGCGTCGCGCGCCGTCACCTGTAAAGTACATGCCGGGATAAGTCTTGAAGTAGGTGTCGATGAAGCGCTGGTGGTCGCCGTAGACCGAGCGCATCTGGCCGGGCCAGGAGCCCACCAGGCAGAGATTGCCCGAACAGGCGCCCTCGAGCTTCTTGCCCTCGGCGTCGACCATAACTGGCTGCACGCCGAAGAACGGCTGCGTCGCCGAGCCCGGCTTCAGAGGCGTTGCGCCGGGCAGGGGCGTGATCAGGATGCCGCCGGTCTCGGTCTGCCACCAGGTGTCGACGATCGGGCAGCGGCTGTCGCCGACCACCCGGTAGTACCAGAGCCAGGCTTCGGGATTGATCGGCTCGCCGACTGAGCCCAGCAGGCGCAGGCTCTTGCGGCTCGCCTTCTTCACCGGCGCCTCGCCCTCGCGCATCAGGGCGCGAATGGCGGTGGGGGCGGTGTAGAAGATGTTGACCTGGTGCTTGTCGATCACCTGCCAGAAGCGGCTGGAGTCGGGATAGTTGGGCACGCCCTCGAACATCAGCGTGGTCGCGCCGTTGGCGAGCGGTCCGTAGACGATATAGCTGTGGCCGGTCACCCAGCCCACGTCGGCGGTACACCAGTAGACGTCGCCGTCGTGGTAATCGAATACGTACTGGTGCGTCATCGACGCGAACACGATGTAGCCGCCTGTCGTGTGCAGCACGCCCTTGGGCTTTCCGGTCGAGCCCGACGTATAGAGGATGAACAGCGGGTCCTCGGCGCCCATCGGCTCGGGCTTGCAGTCGGCCGGCACCTTGGCCGCGATCTCGTGCCACCACACGTCGCGGCCGGCATCCCAGGCGATCTTGCCGCCGGTATGCTTGACCACCAGTACCTTCTTGACGCCGGGGCTCTTCTTCACCGCCTCGTCGCAGTTGGCCTTGAGCGGCACATGCTTGCCGGCGCGCAGGCCTTCGTCGGCGGTGATGACGATGTTGCTCTCGCAGTCCTGGATGCGGTTGGCCAGGCTGTCGGGCGAAAAACCACCGAACACCACCGAATGAATGGCGCCGATGCGCGTGCAGGCGAGCATGGCGTAGGCCGCCTCGGGGATCATCGGCAGGTAGATCGTGATGCGATCGCCCTTCTTCGCGCCGAGCTCTTTCAGGGCATTGGCCATGCGGCAGACTTCGGCGTGCAGCTCGCGGTAAGTGATCTTCTTGGACTTCGACGGATCGTCGCCTTCCCAGATGATCGCGGTCTGGTCGCCGCGTTTGGCCAGGTGCCGGTCGATGCAGTTGGCCGAGACGTTCAGCACGCCGTCGTGGAACCAGCGGATGCGGACCTGGCCGGTGTAGTCGACATCGCGCACGGCGCCAGGGCTGAACGGCTTGATCCAGTCGACGCGCTTGCCGTGCTCGCCCCAGAAGGCAACGGGGTCCTTGGTCGAGGCCTCGTACATCGCCTTGTACTTGGCGCCATCGACATAGGCGCGCTTCGCCCAATCGGCGCTGACGGCGATCACCTCATCGGCCATTTATTCCTCCCGCTTGGCTTATTGCCTTGAATTACTGCGGTTTTACCGCGCGCGCGCCGGCCTCGGCAATTCGACTTTGGGCGCGGTCACTCGCCGTGCCAGGTCGTGAAATCCTCGATCGGTGCGCGTTCGGTGATCAGGCAGTTCGGCACCGCATCAGGGTCGGCATAGCCCAGCGCCAGACCGCAGATGACGACCTGATCGTCGGGGATGTTCAGTTCGCGACGCACGACATGCTGGTAGCGGCTGAAGGCCGCCTGCGGACAGGTATGCAGGCCCTTCTCCCGGGCGAGCAGCATGAGCTGGTCGAGGAAGATGCCGCAGTCGATCCACTGGCCGTTGCCCATGCGGCGTTCGACGCACAGGATCATGCCGACCGGCGCGTCGAAGAAGTCGTAGTTCTTGCGGAACTGCTTCAGCATGCCGGCGGCATCGCCGCGCGGCACGCCAAGCAGGGTGTAGAGCTGCTTGCCGACCAGCTTGCGGCGGGCGTCGTAGACCGGCGTGAATTCCTTCGGATAGACGTCGTATTCTGCGCCTGGCCCGGTATCGCCGTCGTCCATCGCCTTCAGGATCGCTGCCGACAGGCGCTGCCGCGCCTTGCCCATCGTGATGTGGAGTTTCCACGGCTGCAGGTTGCCGTTGGAGGCCGCGCGGTTGGCGTTGGCCACGATCCATTCGACGTCGGCCTTCGACACAGGGTCCGGCGTGAAGACGCGCATGGAGCGGCGGGAATTGATGGCTTCGGATACGCGCATGATAAAGTCAGCTCCGATTGAGGTGGCGTCGCAGGAAGTCGAACAGCTTACGCCGTGCCAGCGCATTTTGCTGCTCGGTGAAGAAATGCGTACCGCTCTGCACGATGAAGGTCTCGACGTCCTTGCCGTGGCTCCTGAGCGCTTCTTCCATGGCCAGCGTCTGCGCGACCGGCACGTTCTCGTCCTTGTCGCCATGGATCAGCAGCACCGGCACATCGATCTGCGCCACGCGGAGAATCGGCGAGCGTACCGGCAGTCCCTCGGGCCCGCAGAGGTCGTCGAGATAATCGCGGATGAACGGATTGGTCTTGTACCAATCGGCGAGGTCGGTTGGAGCGTAGTAGGAGGCAACGGCGCAGATCGGTGGCCTGTGAGCGGCAGCAAGCAACGCCACCTGGCCACCCATCGAAGCGCCGACCAAAGCAATGCGTTCGCGGTCGACCAACGGGCGCTTGGCGAGCCAATCGATGGCGGCCAGAACGTCGAGCGGTTGGCGCAGGCCCTGGTCGCTCTCGCCTTCCGAGCCCAGCCAGCCGCGTAGGGACAGCGCGAGCACAACGTAGCCATTGGCAGAGGTAAGGCGAGCCGGGCCCGCGAGATTGTAGGCGTGGCCCGCAAAACCATGAAGCAAAACGACAGCCGGGTAGGGCGGTTTGCCCGCCTGGGGCTTGAAGAAATAGCCCCCGAGCGTCACGCCATGCCCCGGTACGCGCACCGATTCAGCGTCGGGCAGATCGGGCAGGTCGTTCCACCGATGGGCGACCTCGATCGGCACGCCGTCGGGATCGCGGAACCCGACCGAGTAGTAGCCCGGCGCGAAGTAATCGAGTTCCTTCGGAGCTTGCAGGATCTCGGCGCCGGCATCGCGCAACTCGGCATGGACCTGGTCGACCTGGGCGCGGCTCTCGGCTGACACGGCGAGCCACAACGCGCCGGGACCGTAGGACACGCCGTCCTTGGCCTGGCGCATGACAAAATGATCGTAGCCCCGCGACCACATCACGCGATCGGGGCTGGCCCACACGCGATGGAAGCCCAGCATCGGAAGCCACAGGCGATGAAAGGCGATCGAGCGCCCGAGATCGCTCACCTCGATCGCCGCACCCGCGAAGGATGAACGTGGCCGCATCAGCCCTCCGGCAGCCCGAGCGCGCGCAGTTCGTCGCGCCGCAGATGCTCTTCGCCGGCAAGAAAGAATTCGTCGAGCTGCGGCGGCCTCACGCCGGTGCCGGCCAGCATGGCGTGGGCCTGGCCGCGATGATGGATCTGGTGCTGGAAAAGATGTTCGAGGATCGATGCGACAGTCGAGGGCGGTGGCGTCCTTTTGGGCCGAGGCAGCACGACACGCTCGGCGAGCGAATGGTCCGTCTGGCACGCGCAGAAGCCGAGCAGTCGCCGGTCGCTGGCGATCTGCACACCATAGAGAGAGGTCGCATCGGCGAAGTCCGGAGGCGGATCGTCGTAGCGCGCGAGCACTGTCGGATCGCGCTCGAGCGCGTCGATGTAATAGGTATCGACCCAGAGGATATGGTTCAGCGTGGCGCGCAGCGAGGGGAAGAAGCTGGTGCGGGCCGCGGTGAACTCGGCCGGCGTCAGCGCCATGCAGGCGCCGAGCAGCCGGTGGTTCGCCCAGATGTTGTTGCGGGCCATGGCGACGAAGTGGCTGGAAAGCCCCGTCGCCATGGCTGCTTGTTCCCGCTTCGCTCAGGCCGCTTGTGCGAGGTTGCGCAGCACGTAGTGCAGCACGCCGCCATTCTTGAAGTACTCGACCTCCTCGGCGGTATCGATGCGGCACGTGAGGATGATCTTCTCGCTCGTGCCGTCGCGGCGATGGATGGTGAGCGGCACGTCCATGCCGACCCTGAGGCCGCCGTCGATGCCGCCGACGTCAAAGCTCTCGGTGCCGACGAGGTTCAGCGTCTTGCGCGTCATGCCGTCCTTGAACTGCAGCGGCAGCACGCCCATGCCGACCAGGTTGGAGCGGTGGATGCGCTCGAAGGTCTCGCAGACCACCGCTTTCACGCCCAGCAAGTTGACGCCCTTGGCGGCCCAGTCGCGTGAGCTGCCGGTGCCGTATTCCTTGCCGGCAATCAGGATCTGGGGCGTGTGCTCCTTCCGGTAGCGCATCGCCACGTCGTAGATCGGCTCGGCCTGGTCGGACTGCCAGTGATGGGTGAAGCCGCCCTCGACGCCCGGCACCATCTCGTTCTTGAGCCGGATGTTGGCAAAGGTACCGCGCATCATCACTTCATGGTTGCCACGACGCGTGCCGTACTGATTGAAGTCCTTTGGCGCCACGCCCTCGGCCTGCAGGTAGGAACCGGCCGGGCTGTCCTTCTTGATCGAGCCGGCGGGCGAGATGTGGTCGGTCGTGATCGAATCGCCGAACTGGCCGAGCGGGCGCGCGCCCGAGATGTTGGTGATCGCCCCCGGGACCTTGCCCATGCCGTCGAAGTACGGCGGGTTGCGCACGTAGGTCGACTTGTCGTCCCAGGCGTAGGTCAGGCTGGCCTTGGTCTTGATGCTGCGCCAGAACTTGTCGCCCTTGAAGACGTCGGCATAGCGCTTCTTGAAGGCCTTGATGGTGACGAATTTGTCGACCGCCTTCTGGACTTCCATGTTCGATGGCCAGAGGTCCTTCAGATAGACCGGCTTGCCGCCCTTGCCGGTGCCGATCGGATCCTTGGTGATGTCGATCTTCATCGAGCCGGCCAGCGCGTAGATCACCACCAGCATCGGCGAGGCGAGGTAGTTGGCGCGGGTCAGCGGATTGACGCGGCCCTCGAAATTGCGGTTGCCCGACAGCACAGAGCAGACCACCAGGTCGCCGTCGCCGATCGCCTTGGTGACGGGGTCGGGCAGCGGGCCGGAGTTGCCGATGCAGGAGGTGCAGCCGTAGCCCACCAGATTGTAGCCGATCTTGTTCAGGTCCTTCTGCAGGCCCGAAGCCTCGAGATACTCGGTCACGACCTGCGAGCCCGGCGCCAGCGAGGTCTTCACCCACGGCTTGACCTTGAGGCCGTGCTTCACCGCGTTGCGTGCGATCAGGCCGGCGCCCAGCATGACGTAGGGATTGGACGTGTTGGTGCAGGAGGTGATGGCCGCAATCACCACGTCACCATGGCCGAGATCGTAGTCGGTGCCGTCGCACTTGATGCGCTTGCCCGCATCCTTGCGGTCGAACTCCTTCTCCATGTTGGCGACGAACTGCGGTGCCGCGTCCGTCAGCGCCACGCGATCCTGCGGGCGCTTCGGTCCGGCAAGGCTCGGCACGACGTCGCCGAGGTCGAGCAAGAGCGTATCGGTGAAGATCGGATCGGCCGCCTTCTTGTTGCGCCACAGGCCCTGCTTCTTGGCGTAGGCCTCGGTAAGCTTGGCGGCGCCGCCGCGGTTGGTGGTCTTGAGATATCCCAGCGTGATGGCGTCGACCGGAAAGAAGCCGCAGGTGGCGCCGTACTCCGGCGCCATGTTGGCGATGGTGGCGCGGTTGGCGAGCGGCAGGTCATCGAGGCCGTCGCCGTAGAACTCGACGAACTTCGAAACTACGCCCTTCTTGCGCAGCATCTGGGTGACGGTGAGAACCAGGTCGGTTGCGGTTGCGCCCTCGCGCAGCTTGCCGGTCAGCTTGAAGCCGACGACGTCGGGGATCACCATCGGCTGCGCCTGTCCAAGCATCGCGGCCTCGGCCTCGATGCCACCCACGCCCCAGCCGAGAACCGAGAGCCCGTTCACCATCGTGGTGTGGCTGTCCGTGCCGACCAGCGTATCGGGATAGGCGACTGTCTCCTTGCCTTCCTTCTTCGTCCACACGACCTGCGCCAGGTATTCGAGGTTGACCTGGTGGCAGATGCCGGTGCCCGGCGGGACGACACGGAAGTTGTCGAACGCCATCGCACCCCAGCGCAGAAACTGGTAGCGCTCGAGATTGCGCTCGTATTCGAGCTTCACGTTGGCGCCGAAGGCGCTCGAATTGCCGAAATTGTCGACGATAACCGAATGGTCGATGACGAGATCGACCGGGACCAGAGGATTGATCTTCTTGGCGTCGCCGCCCAGCTTGCCCATGGCGTCGCGCATGGCTGCCAGATCGACCACCGCCGGCACGCCGGTGAAGTCCTGCATCAGGACGCGGGCGGGTCGGAAGTTGATCTCCTTGGCCGACTTGCCGCCATTCTTGATCCAGTCGGCAAACGCCGCGATGTCGGCCTTCTTGACCGTGGTGCCGTCCTCATGGCGCACGAGGTTCTCGAGCAGGACGCGCAACGAGAATGGGAGACGGCTGAGGTCGCCGACTTCCTTCTCGACGGCCTTAAGGCTGAAATAGGTGTAGGTCTTGCCGCCGACCTTCAGTGTCTTGCGAGCCTTGAAGCTGTTGGGATGGGCGGCGGCCATGTTCGGATACTCCTGGAGGTCGGTTTTCTGCGAGTGGGTGGCAAAATAGGGGCACGGGCCGGTCCAGGCAATCGGCGGATGCGGGCCGTCCGAGCTTGTGTCAGATTGATGTGATGCGACTGACATTGGTTCGGGCAGCCGGGGCCCTTGCCGTCCTGCTGACCGTCCAGGCGGCAGCGCTTGCCCAGCGCAATGCGGTGGATTCCTGGGATCCGTCGGTGCGAGAGTTCAACTCATCCGCTGGGACACCGGCAATTCCGGCGGAGACGCGCAACGCGACCCTGGATGGACTCAACAAGATTCTCTCGGCGTCGCAACTTTCCCCCGTCGATCGGACGCTCTACCTCGGTATTCGTGCCTATCAGCTGAGCCGGGTCGGCCGCGAGGCCGATAGCCAGAAGGACATCGCTGAGATGGCCAAGGTCCTGCCTGCGGACTGGCCCATCCTCACGGCCCTCACCCTGCCGGCGTTGGCTGGAAGTGGTGATCGGGCCGCCGCGCTGCGGACGCTCGACAATGCACTGCTGCGCAAGCCCGGCGACCCCTCGCTGCTGGTCGCCCAGGCACAGGTCTATATGCAGATCGCCGATTTCCAACGTGCCCTCGGGCTGCTCGACACGGCCTATGGGACCGCCTCGACGCCGAGAGATCGCCAGACGGTGTCCTTCCAGCATGGAATTGCCAGCTTCAACCTCGGCAACTATTCGCAGGCGGCCGACGATTTCGATGCGACGCTGGCCGGCCGCACGACTTTCAGGAGCAAGATTTGGCCGCTGCTCTGGCGCTACGCCGCCCAGATCCGGGCCAAGCGCGATGGGCGCGCGGCGCTCGCGCGGGATGTGGGCGCGGAGAGCCTCAACGAATGGCCGAGTCCGATTGCCCGCTTTCTGCTCGGCAAGAGCCCGGCTGGCGAACTTGAGGTCGCAGCAGAGTCCGACGAGGCGGCCAAGCGCAGCAACGGCAAGTGTGCGGCGGCTTTCTTCATCGGCATAGATGCGGTTCGCCGCGGCGACAAGCAGAGGGCGCGCGAACAGTTCCAGCTCGCTCAGGCGCGCTGTCCGACCGTGTCCGGTCTGCACCGGTACCACGACACGGGGCAGCCGCCCGTTGGCATCCATCGGCTCGAAGCCCGGCGTCAGCCATGACTCGGACCACAGCCGAAAGCAGCCGTCGACATTGTCGCCGTGATATCTGATCAGCCTCTGGCGCAGATCGCCGGTGGTGAAGGCGTCGCGTACACGTCGGATGCTGTCGACCGAAACGACTTCGTTGATGGCGTGAGCAGCAAGCGTCACTACGGCACGCAGCGGTTCGGGATCCAATGCGGCGTAGTTGAGGGCAATCGTGCCGCCGTCGCTGTGGCCGATCAGGACACAATCCTCGACCCCCAACCGGGCGAGCAGGCGCGGCAACACGTCGTCGGCTTCGATTTCCATGTAGCGCGATCCTGGATCGGCCGGCCAAGGGCTGGAGCGACCGTAGCCGGTTCGATCGTAGACGATGCCTGTGCAGTGCGTGGAATCGCAGAGTTTCTGTGGGAAATCCCGCCACATCTCGATGGAACCCAGTCCCTCGTGGAGGAAGACGAGCGTTGTACGCTCGAGCCCGTCACTGCGACGCGGAGTCAGCCGGCGGACGCGCAGGCGCCGGTCGCCAAGGTCGATGAGATCGTCGTGCGGGAGGCCGTCGGAGATCGACACACCTTGGGTGTAGCCGGGACGCGGCAGCATGAGAAGGCACTCCCGGACCATGCCGCCAAATTTCCTCGCTTTGGAGGGACGGCTGGCTTGACCGGCTCGAAACAGCTATGGATATCTGCCTGACGAAATCGCCGCAGAAGCGAACAATTGTCAGCAGGGAAGCGCGAGGCAGGGATGATGACGAGGACGGCCGATATTGGCGCCGGCGCTCCGGACACGTTTCCGAAGCTTCTCGCGGAGCGTGCCCGTACCGGTGCCAGCAAGCCCGCTTACCGCGAAAAAGAATTCGGTATCTGGCAGACCCACAGCTGGGGCCATGTTGCCGAGCAGGTTCGGTTGCTGGCAGCGGGCTTGGCCGACCTCGGATTCCGCCGCGGCGACCGGTTGATCGTGGTCGGCGATAACCGTCCGCGCCTCTACTGGTCGATATGCGCCGCGCAGTCTCTGGGTGGAGTGCCGGTCCCGGTCTACCAGGATTCGGTGGCGGCGGAGCTGGCCTACGTCGTCGAACACGGCGGTGCCCGCTTCGCCCTGGCCGAGAACCAGGAGCAGGTCGACAAGCTGCTCGAAATTCAGAAGACGGTGCCGTCGCTCGGCATCATCATCTACGACAACCCGCGCGGCATGCGGCACTATGGTCAGCTTCAATCCTACGATCAGGTCCAGGAGCGCGGCGCCAGGTTGCTGGCGACGGCGCCCGACACGGTGTCGGCCGAGGTCGCCAAGGGGCGCGGCTCGGACGACGCCATCATGCTCTACACCTCGGGCACGACGGGCCGCCCGAAGGGCGCGGTGCTGAGTTACGACAACCTGGCGTGGGCGGCGCGCGCCGGTGCCGAGTTCGACGGACTCAAGGAGGGCGACGAGCTTCTGTCCTACCTGCCGATGGCGTGGGTGGGCGACCACATCTTCTCCTACGCCCAGTGCTACGTCGTCGGCCTGGTGGTCAACTGCCCCGAGTCGGCGGCAACGGTGATGACCGATCTGCGCGAGATCGGCCCGACTTACTACTTCGCGCCGCCGCGCGTGCTCGAGAACCTGATCACTCAGGTCACCATCCGCATGGAGGACGCGGGCTTTCTTAAGCGCCGGCTGTTCCAGTACTTCATGACGCTCGCCCGGCGGGTCGGGCCGGCGCTGCTCGACGGCCGGCCTGTGTCGGTGGGCGATCGGCTGCTGCATGCGCTGGGCAATCTGCTGGTCTACGGGCCGCTCAAGAACACGCTGGGCATGAGCCGCGTGCGTGTGGCCTATACCGCTGGCGAGGCGGTGGGACCCGAGATTTTCAATTTTTTCCGCGCGCTCGGCGTCAACATGAAGCAGCTCTACGGACAGACCGAGGCCTCGGTATTCGTCACCATCCATCCAAACGGCGAGGTCTATCCCGAAACGGTCGGCAAGCCCGTATCCCAGGTCGAACTCCGGATCGCCGAGTCCGGAGAGGTGCTCTATCGCAGCCCCGGCGTGTTCAAGGAATACTTCAAGAATCCCGAGGCGACCAACGACACCAAGACGGCTGACGGCTGGGTGCATACCGGCGACGCGGGCTACCTCGATGAGCGTGGCCATCTGCGCATCATCGATCGCGCCAAGGACGTGGGCAAACTGAACGATGGAACGCTGTTCGCGCCCAAGTTCATCGAGAACAAGCTGAAGTTCTTTCCGCACATCAACGAGGCGGTGGCGTTCGGCCATGGCCGGGACTATGGCGCTGTCTTCGTCAATATCGACATAGGCCGACGACGGCGAGCTAACGCGTACCAACAAAGTGCGGCGCGGCTTCATCGGCGAACGCTACAAGCCGCTTGTCGATGCGCTCTACGACGGCTCGAAGAGCATCTACATCAAGGTCGATGTAACCTTTGAGGACGGCCGCAAGGGCACCATTGAGGGTGACATCGCGGTTCGCGACGTGGCCCCCCATGCAGCGCTGAAGAAGGCGAGTTGAGCGCAATGACCCTCCGTGTGCGTTCCTTTCCCGAGGTGCTGTTGTCAGTCGAGAACATCAGCCTGGCGTTCGGCGGCGTGAAGGCGCTGACCGACATCAGCTTCGACATTCGCAAGGGCGAAATCCGTGCCATCATCGGCCCCAACGGTGCGGGAAAGTCGTCGATGTTGAACTGCATCAACGGCTTCTATCATCCGCAGCAGGGTTCCATTACCTACAAGGGCGTCAGGCGCAGCCAGATGAAGCCGCACGAGGCGGCCGAGCAGGGCATCGCCCGCACGTTCCAGAATATTGCGCTATTCAAGGGCATGTCGACGCTCGACAACATCATGACCGGCCGCAACCTGCGCATGAAGACCGGCCTGCTGTGGCAAGCCCTGCATCTCGGGCCGGCGCGACGCGAGGAAATCGAGCATCGACGCGAGGTCGAGCGCATCATCGACTTCCTCGACATCCAGCACATCCGCAAGACCCCTGTCGGGCGGCTGCCCTACGGCCTGCAGAAGCGCGTCGAGCTTGGCCGCGCCCTGGCGGCCGGACCCGAGCTGCTGCTGCTCGACGAGCCGATGGCCGGCATGAACATCGAGGAGAAGCAGGACATGTGCCGCTTCGTGCTCGACGTGAACGACGAGTTCGGCACCACCATCTGCCTGATCGAACACGACATGGGCGTGGTCATGGACATCTCTGACCGCGTCGTCGTGCTCGACTACGGCAAGAAGATCGGCGACGGCGTGCCCGACGAGATCAAGAAGAACGAGGCGGTGATCTCCGCCTATCTCGGCGTCAGCCACTGAGGTTCGGGCGATGGGTTTCTTCCTAGAAGTGTTGATAGGCGGCCTGCTTACCGGCGTTCTCTACTCGCTGGTCGCCTTGGGATTCGTGCTGATCTTCAAGGCTTCGGGCGTGTTCAACTTCGCCCAGGGCGCGATGGTGCTGATGGCGGGCCTGGCCCTCGTGCAGCTCATTCAACCGACCTACATCGGACTCTGGCACTTCGTCGGCATCGGCGCGCTGGTCGCCGCCGTGGCGGGCTTGCTGGTCTTGCGCGTGCTGCGCGGCGGGACCTTTGCGGTCGTCAAGGGCGACTGGCGCGTCCACCTGCCGATGCTGGTGGCCGTGGGCGCCGGGCTGGTGGGCGGGTTGCTGGCGCTGGCCGGCGGCGCCAAGGGCTGGCCGCTCTGGCTTGCAATTCCGGCCGCGATCGCCGTCATGGTCGCCGTGGCGTGGGTCGTCGAGCGCTGGGTGCTGCGGCCGCTGGTGAATCAGGAGGGAATCATCCTGTTCATGGCCACGCTCGGTATCACGTTCTTCATCGATGGGTTCAGCCAGACGATCTTCGGCTCGAATGTCTATCCGCTGAACGTCGGCCTTTCGAAAGACCCGGTGTTCCTGCTCGAGAGCGTGTTCGACGGCGGCATTCTGGTGAACCAGCTCGACATCTCCGGCGCCATCATCGCCGGCGTGCTGGTGGCTGGGCTGGCCGTGTTCTTCCAGAAGACGCGCATCGGTCGTGCGCTCCGCGCCGTCGCCGACGACCATGCGGCGGCCCAGTCGGTCGGCATCCCGTTGAACTGGATCTGGTTCATTGTCTGGTCGGTCGCCGGCATCGTTGCGCTGGTCGCGGCCATCGTCTGGGGCAGCAAGCTCGGCATCCAGTTCTCGCTGACCTTCCTGGCTCTGAAGGCGCTGCCGGTGCTGATCCTGGGCGGCTTTACGTCCGTGCCCGGTGCGATCGTCGGAGGGCTGTTGATAGGCGCCGGCGAGAAACTGGCCGAGGTCTACTTTCCGGCTCTGACCAAGTACGTCCTTGGCACTGCCATGCCGGGCGGCATCGAGTACTGGTTCGCCTACGTTCTGGCGCTCGTGTTCCTGCTGTTCCGGCCGCAAGGGCTGTTCGGCGAACGCATCATCGAGCGCGTCTAGGGGAGGCCGTCAGTGTTTTACCGCGAGGCCGGACAGTTCAAGATATCCTACAGCGCCGACATGGCGATCTTTCCGATCGCCCAGGACCGCATTGCCGTACTCGCCATCGTGGCCGCGGCTTTTCTGCTGATGCCGTTCGTGGCGACCGAGTACTTCCTGAACTCGATTATGGTGCCGACGCTGATCCTGGCGCTGGCCGCGGTCGGGCTGAACATCCTGGTCGGCTACTGCGGGCAGGTGTCGCTTGGTTCGGGCGCCTTCATGGCGATCGGCGCCTATGCGGCCTACAACTTCGCCATCCGAGTGCCGGAGCTGCCTCTTCTTGTTTCGATCCTGCTCGGCGGTGTCGTGTCGGCCATGGTCGGCGTCTTCTTCGGCATTCCGTCGCTCCGCATCAAGGGCTTCTATCTCGCGGTGGCGACGCTTGCCGCCCAGTTCTTCTTCGACTGGCTGTTCCTGCGCGCCGGCTGGTTCACCAACTACACGCCGTCGGGCTCGGTCAATGCGCCGCGCCTGGACGTCTTCGGCTGGACCGTCAACACGCCGGTCGAGCGGTACATCTTCGTTCTTGGGCTGGTCTGTGTGTTCACGCTGCTCGCCAAGAACCTAGTGCGCGGCCATGTCGGCCGGCAGTGGATGGCGATCCGCGACATGGACATCGCCGCCGAGATCATCGGCATCCGCCCGATGTATGCCAAGCTCAGCGCCTTCGCCGTCAGCTCCTTCTTCGTCGGCGTTGCCGGCGCACTGTGGGCGTTCGTCCATCTGGGCTCCTGGGAGCCGCTGGCCTTCAGTATCGACCGCAGCTTCCAGCTTCTGTTCGCCATCATCATTGGCGGCCTCGGCTCGATCCTGGGTTGTTTCCTGGGGGCTGCCTTCATGTGGATCCTGCCGATCTTCCTCGATATCGCCCTGCCGCCGCTGGGCGAGCTGGTGGGCTGGACGATGGACAAGGCCACGGTCTCGCACTTCTCGGTCATGATCTTCGGCGCCCTGATCATCTTTTTCCTGATCGTGGAGCCGCATGGGCTGGCGCGGCTGTGGTCGATCGTGAAGGAGAAGCTCAGGCTCTGGCCGTTCCCCTATTAATCGGCCGTTCCGGACCGGCCCCTGCTGCCGGGCAGGCCTGGCCGCGAAAAGTCGGTTGCCCGGTCTGGCGGGAAGCGGTCGGAGCCCTTAAGTTGCACAGCAGAACGGCGGGATCATCGCCGGATGACAATGTAAGAAAACAAGGAGGTTGCGACCCATGGAAAAGAAGACCTTCGGCCTGGCCGCCATGGCCCTGGCTGCTGCGGTCGGGCTTGGCGGCACCGCCGTTCCGGCCCTCGCGCAGAACGAGCAGTTCATTCCGATGCTGAGCTACAGGACCGGCGCCTACGCCCCGAACGGGATTCCGTTCGCCAACGGCATGGGCGACTACTATCGCATGATCAACGCCCGCGACGGCGGCATCAACGGCGTCAAGATCCTGTTCGAGGAGTGCGAGACGGGTTACGCCACCGACAAGGGCGTGGAGTGCTACGAGCGCCTCAAGGCCAAGGGCCCGACCGGCGCGGCGTTCTTCAATCCGCTGAGCACAGGCATCACCTTCGCTCTGACCGAGAAGGCGCCGGTCGACAAGATTCCGATCATCACCATGGGTTACGGCCGCTCGGAGTCGCGCAACGGCGCGGTGTTCCCCTGGAACTTCCCGCTGCTGGGCACCTACTGGACCGCCGCCAACATCGCCGTACAGCACATCGCCAAGGAGATGGGCGGGTTCGACAAGCTCAAGGGCAAGAAGATCGCGCTGGTCTTCCACGACTCGCCCTACGGCAAGGAGCCGATCCCGATGCTCACGGAGATGAGCAAGCTGCTCGGCTTCGAGCTGCTCCTGCTGCCGGTCACCCATCCCGGCGTAGAGCAGAAGTCGCAATGGCTGCAGATTCGCCAGCAGCGGCCCGACTACGTCCTTCTGTGGGGCTGGGGCGTCATGAACTCGACCTCGGTCAAGGAGGCGGCGGCTGTCGGCTATCCGCGCGACAAGATGCTGGGCGTGTGGTGGTCGGGCGCCGAACCCGACGTGCTGCCGGCGGGCGACCAGGCCGCCGGCTACAAGGCGTTGATGCTGCAGCACGGCGCTGGCAAGTTCCCGGTTCACGCCGACATGCTCAAGTTCGCGGTCGGCAAGGACGGCTCGCAGACCAAGCCCGACGAGGCTGACGACGTTCTCTACAACCGCGGCCTCGTCAACGCCATGCTCGGTGTCGAGGCGATCCGCACCGCGCAGAAGAAGTTCGGCAACAAGCCGTTGACCGGTGAGCAGATCCGCTGGGGCCTCGAAAACCTCGACCTCAGCGAAGCCCGCATCAAGGAGTTGGGCTTCGAGGGCGCATTGAAGCCGCTCAAGATCTCGTGCAGCGACCACGAGGGCACGCGCTTCGGCCGTGTCCAGCAGTGGGACGGCAAGCAGTGGAAGGTCATCTCCGACTGGTACGAGGGTGACGACAAGCTGCTGGCGCCCATGGTGCGTGACATCTCGGCCAAGTACGCCGACGAAAAGAAGATCGCGCCGCGCGACTGCTCCAAGGAGAGCTGATCTCCAGGGACCGAACCCCTCGCCCCGACGGGCGAGGGGGCTTCCTCTTTACGACAGGCATCCTGCAATGAGCGCCCCTGCCGCCCCGGCGATCGCGCCGGTCAACGTCATCGACGTCGCCAACATCGAGGTGATCTACAACCACGTCATCCTGGTGTTGAAGGGCGTGTCGCTGACGGTGCCCGAGGGTGGTATCGTGGCGCTGCTGGGCGGCAACGGCGCCGGCAAGTCGACCACCCTGAAGGCGATCTCCAACCTGCTGCGCAGCGAGCGCGGCGAGGTCACCAAGGGCCAGATCCACTGCCGCGGCGAGCGGGTCGACGGGCTCACGCCCAACGATCTCGTGCGGCGCGGCGTCATCCAGGTGATGGAGGGAAGGCACTGCTTCGGCCACCTCACGGTCGAGGAGAACCTGCTGACCGGCGCCTTCATCCACGGCAGCAAGCGCCGCCAGATCGCCGACGACCTAGAGAAGGTCTACCACTACTTCCCGCGGCTCCGGGAACGGCGCACCAGCCTGGCCGGCTACACTTCGGGCGGCGAGCAGCAAATGACGGCGATCGGCCGTGCGCTGATGAGCCGGCCCACCACCATCCTGCTCGACGAGCCGTCGATGGGACTGGCGCCGCAGCTTGTCGAGGAGATCTTCGATATCGTGAAGAATCTCAACGAGCAGGAGAGGGTTTCCATCCTGCTGGCCGAGCAGAACACCAACGTGGCGCTGCGCTTCGCCCACTACGGCTACATCCTGGAAAATGGCCGTATCGTGCTTGACGGCGCTGCAGCAGCCTTGCGCGAAAACGAGGATGTGAAGGAATTCTACCTCGGCGTCGGCGGCGAGGGCCGCCGCTCGTTCCGCGACGTCAAGCACTACCGCCGGCGCAAGCGCTGGCTCTAGCCACGCATCAGCGTGGTCCATGCCGCGAAAGCAAGTGGCGGCAGTGCAATCAGGTCGAAGATCGCGATCGTCCGCAACGCGCCGGTCGGAGTGCCATAGAGCGCGTAGAAGCCCAGGAATGCCGCAATATTGACCGTTGCGGCCAGCAGGGCGGCCGGTCGCACAGGCATCGACCACGCGGCCCACAGGCAAAGGACGCCGACCAGCGCCAGCAGCACGGCGCGATGGCGCAGCAGCACCAGCAGGGTGTCGTCGCCCGGTGCGATGTCGTAGAGCCGAGTCAGGGTCTGCGGGAAGAAGACGGGCGCGATCGGCAGCAGATGGATGACCGCGACGATGGCGAAGGCCAGGGGCACGAGGGCGATGATCGACATGCCGGCAGTCTGGGCGCTCGCCATCGGCCCGGGCAATTACCCGCGAGGTAAGGCTCAGGCGGCCTTGCTGACCGCAGCCTTTCCGGGAATCGGAGGAGCGAAGTGGAAAGCAGCCCCCAGCCGGTTCCAGGCGTTGATGGCGGCGATCGCCGTGCTCAGGAACACCAGCTCGCTCTCGCTGAAGTGGCGGCGCACCTGGTCATAGGCAGCATCGGAAATGCTGTGGCCGGCCAGCTGCGTCAGCGCCTCGGCCCAGGCAAGTGCGGCGCACTCGCGTTCTGAGAAGATGCCGGCTTCGTGCCAGGTCGCCACCAGGTCGAGTTTTTCCCGGGCGATTCCGAGCTTGCGCGAGACGTTGAGATGGATCTGCAGGCAGAAGGCGCAGTTGTTGATCTGCGAGACGCGCAGCTTGGCCAGTTCCACGATCTCCTTGTCGAGGCCCGACTCGTCGGCCGCGTTGCCCATGGCCAGCAGGGCGGCTTGGGCGGCGGGCGCGGCCTTGGCGAAGCTGTCGTAGGCGATGCGGACGTTGCTCATCGATCGGTCTCCGGTGTTCGCCGCACAATATCAGTACTCTGATATTGTTTTCAAGACCACCCGTCCAGTCTACGGTCGCCGCCAAACTAGGGAACGCGCCGCCATGTCAAAGCACTACGACACGCTGGAAACCCGCACGCCGGCCGAGCGCGACAAGGCACTGATGACGGCCCTGCCGCAGCAGATCGCCCATGCCACGGCCAATGCGCCCTTTTTCGCCACCTGGCTGAAGGATGTGGATCCCGCATCGGTCACGTCGCGTGCGGCGCTTGCGAAGCTGCCGGTGCTGCGCAAGTCGATGCTGGGTGAGGTCCAGAAGAAGAACCCGCCGATGGGCGGCCTGATCACCGTGCCGATGAGCCGGGTGCGCCACGTCTTCATGTCGCCCGGCCCTATTTTCGAGATCGACACCGACGAGCCCGACTATTTCCGCGGCGCCCGCGCCATGCATGCGGCCGGCTTTCGGCCGGGCGACGTCGTCTACAACACGTTTTCCTATCACCTCACTCCGGCCGGCATCATGATGGAGTCGGCGCTCCGCGCGCTGGGCTGCGCCGTGGTGCCAGGCGGTGTCGGAAACACCGAGCTGCAGCTCGATGCCATCGCCGCGATCCGGCCTTCGGGCTATGTCGGTACGCCTTCGTTCCTGAAAATCCTGATAGAGAAGGCGGCCGAACTGGGCAAGGACATCTCCTCGATCAGGCATGCCTTCGTCGGCGCCGAGGCGTTGCCGCCCAGCCTGCGTCAGATGTTTGTCGAGAAGGGCATGACCTGCCTGCAGAGCTATGGTACCGCCGACCTCGGCACCATCGCCTACGAGTCCCCGGGAATCGGAGGGGCCATCGAGGGCATGACGGTCGACGAGGGCGCGATCGTCGAGATCGTGCGGCCCGGCACCGGCGATCCGGTGCCCGAGGGCGACGTCGGCGAAGTGGTCGTCACCACCTTCAACCGCGCCTATCCGCTGATCCGCTTCGGCACCGGCGACATGTCGGCGGTGCTGGCGGGGCCCAGCCCCTGCGGGCGCACCAACATGCGCATAAAGGGATGGATGGGCCGCGCCGACCAGCGCACCAAGGTGCGCGGCATGTTCGTCGATCCCGAACAGATCGCCGAGATCGCCAGAAAGCATCCAGGCCTTGGCCGCCTGCGCCTGGTCGTCGACTGGGTGAACCAGGCCGACGTCATGACGCTGAAGGCCGAGAGCTCCGATACCGCGCCGGCGCTGGCGGAGGCGCTGGCGGCCACCGTGCGCACGGTTTGCAAGGTCGGCGGCAAGGTCGAGTTCGCCCAGCCAGGTTCGCTGCCCAACGACGGCAAGGTGATCGACGACGTCAGAAAATATACGTGAGGGCTGGAACAACCCTCAGTTCACGTCGAGCTTCAGCCCTTCCTTGTCGATGACGCCCTTCCATTGGGCGATCTGGGCGTTGACGAAGCCGTTGAACTGCTCCGGCGTGCCGTAGGCGGGGAAGCCGGCCATGGTCTTGAAGCGCTCCTTGGTCTTCTCGTCGTCCAGCCACAGCTTAATCTGGGCATTGAGCGAGTCGACGACCGGCCGGGGGGTGTTGGCGGGCAGGAAGACACCGAACCAGGTCGAGACGTCGAACGGCCTTAGCTCGGGCATGGTCTCGCAGATCGGCACGAGATCCGGCGTGAGCGGATTGCGTTCCTTGGAGGTGAGGCCGAGCGCCCGCAGCTTCCCGGCGCGCACGAATTCGATCGCCGTGGTGAGGTTGTCGAAGAAGAACTGGGTGACGCCCGCCGTCAGGTCCTGCAGCGCTGGCGCAGCGCCCCGATAGGGGATGTGCTCGGCCTTGGTGCCCGTCAGCTGGAGGAACCAAGCACCCGACAGGTGGGGCGACTGGCCGGTGCCCGACGAGGCGTAGGACGCCTTGCCGTTCTGCGCCTTCAGCCAGGCCACGAACTCCGGTACGGTCGTGGCGGGAACCGAGGGATGCACCACCAGGACGTTGGGTGCCGTGATGACGCACGACACCGGGATCAGGGCCGCCGGCGCGTAGGGCATGTTGCGGTAGAGCGAATAGGCAATCGACTGCGGGCCGATGTTGCCCATGAGGATGGTGTTGCCGTCGGGAGCCGATTTGACGACTTCGGTGGAGCCGATGACGCCGCCGGCACCGGATTTGTTGTCGACCACGCAGGACTGGCCCCAGGCCTGCTGGAGATGGGCGGCAAGCAGGCGGCCCACGATGTCGGTGGTGCCGCCCGGGGCCGCCGGCACGACGATCTTGACCGCCTGGCTGGGCTTCCAGGGCGACTGCGCCCCAAGACCGGCGGGCAGAAGGCCGGCCATGGGCAGGGCGGTAGCGCCAACCAGGGTGGCGCGGCGGGAAAGGCGGCGGGTCATGGCTTCCTCACGTTTTCAGTGTTGTTCCGCCACCCGTAACATGGTGCCGCAAGCCGACCAAGCACCTGCACTACGCGCCCGTCGCCCTCGTGTCGCACTGGCAAATTCGCCACATTTCACGTATCTACTGTTTGCGCGGTCGCCCCCGACTCGCCGGGCTCTTCCGGCGCGTTCGCCCCCCTTCTCACGGGGTCCGCGCCAAGGAGGAATATCTTGAAGAGGCGCACTTTCGTCTCTGGTACGGCGGCCCTCGCCGCGGCCAGTGTTGTGTCGCCGGCGTTCGCCGCGACAGGATCCCGTCTTCCTCGGCCAGCGCTGGGACCGTTTCCAGGCGATGCTCAAGAACAAGGACATCTGGGGCCCCGCCACCATCCGCGCCTTCCTGCTAACGCCGCGCGAGGAGTTCGCCTCGGTGAGCGCCGCGATCCACAAGCGCGCCTACGAGCATGCCTTCCTCGACATCGGCTACGGCGTCACCATGTCCGGCCCGCATCTGCAGGGCCGCATGACCAACGTGATCGACGTCAAGCGCGGCGAGAAGGTGCTCGAGATCGGCACCGGGTCGGGCGTGCAGTCGGCCTACATCGCCAACCTTACGGAAAACGCCTACACGATCGAGATCATCGCCCCGCTCGCCCAGCGCACGCGCGCGCTGTACGACAAGCTGATCGACAAGGGCTACACCGAATACAAGCACATCAAGACCAAGAACTCCGACGGCTACTACGGCTGGGAAGAGGCGGGTCCGTTCGACAAGATCATCGTGACCTGCGGCATCGATCACGTGCCGCCGCCGCTCCTGCAGCAGCTCAAGACCGGCGGCCTCATGGTCATCCCGGTCGGTCCGCCGGGCGCCCAGCGCGTGCTCAAGGTCTCCAAGACCCAGGGTGCCGATGGGTCGATCACGACCAGCCGTGAGGACATCTATGGCGGCAAGATCGTGCCGTTCGTGCCCTTCACCAAGCTCGAGGGCGACAAGATCGTCGGCAGCCACAACCGCTGACGCGAACGGCGCTACGCCTGAACGAACGAGACGGGGCCGCGCCATGAAAGCGCGGCCCTGATCGGCCGCAACGACGGCCCAACAACAACGGAGCCCCCCCCCTTGACCGTCTCCGTCGACTTCGACAATCGTCCGTCGCTCTCCTTCTATCTTTCCGTGGCACTGGTCGCCGGCAGCATCATCGCGCTGCAGATCGGCATCATGCGGGTGTTCTCGGTCGGCAGCTGGGCCCACTTCGGCTCGCTGGTCGTCAGCCTCGCCATGTTCGGCTTCGGCCTCACCAGTGCCGTCATGTGCGTCGGCAAGGGCTGGTTCGAGCGCCACTGGCAGGGCGCGGTCAAGGGTGCGCTGCTCGCCTTCGGGCCGCTCATGGTGGTGTGCAACCTCGCCGCCCAGCAGGTGCCGTTCAACGCCATCTTCCTGATCTCCGATCCGATGCAGAAGTGGCGCCTGCTCGCCAACTTCGTGCTCTACTTCCTGCCGTTCCTGGCCGGTGCGCTCTACCTCGGCGTCGTCTTCCTGAAGGCGCAGAAGACTTTCAGCCGCGTCTACTTCGCCGACCTCGTCGGCTCGGGCCTGTGCGGGCTTTCCGTGCTGCTCGCCATGTACTTCTTCAAGCCCGACGATCTCATCATGGCGCCGCTGCTGCTGTGGCTGGCCGGTGGCGTGCTGTGGTTCGTGGCGCTGGCCGACCGCCGCGGCATTGCCGCCATCGTGGGTGTCGCCATTCTGTCGGCGGCCGCCCACTACGCGGCACCGCCGCTGCTCGGCATCCCCAAGCTCGCGGTCTCGGACTACAAGGGCGTGTCCTACGCCCGCAAGTTCCCGGACGCGGTGCGCACCTACGAGCGCGCTTCGCCGTTCGGCTACCTGGAAGTCTACTCCAGCTCCTATCTCCACTTCGCGCCCGGCCAGTCCGACAACGCCGCCTTCAACGTCCCGAAGATGCCGTCCAACGCCTATCTCGGTCTCTACATCGACTCGGAGGGACCGGCGGGCGTCATAAAAGACCTGCCGGCCGACGAGACACCGTATTTCCGCTATTTGCCGATGTTCTATCCGGGCTCCAGGCACGTCACGGTGGCGGAAGGCAATCCCGCGCTGCTGACTGCGTTCCGCGAGGACAAGGGCCTGCGCGACTTCACCGGCGACGTGCTGCGCAATCCCAAGGTCACCGTCATCGATTTCGATGGCCGGCTCTATGTCGCCGGCACCAAGAACCGCTACGACATCATCGACCTGTCGCTGGCCGATTCGGCCGGCCTGTCGAGCCCGGGTGGCTTCTCTATCGTCGAGAAGTATTCCTACACGCGCGAAGCCATGACTGCCTACATGCGCGCGCTCACCCCCGGCGGCGTCCTCTCGGTCACGATGTGGAACAAGGAAGAGCCGCCCAAGTCGGTGCTGAAGCTCTACGCCACCATGGTGGCCGCGGCGCGTGACATAGACGGCGGCAAGGACGTCGCCCAGAAGTTCTACGTCGTGTCGTCCTATCTCTCGACCGCGACCGTCCTCTACAAGCGCGACGGCTTTACGGCAGCCGAGATCGCCCAGCTCAACGCCCACACCAAGGCGATGTCGTTCGACGAGATCTACTATCCCGGCTTCAAGGTCGACACCTCGGATCTGCCGCAGATCCTCTCCGACTATCGCGACCAGTTCTTCTTTGCCGGCGAGCAGTCCGATCCGACGGCGCCGAAGGAGACTGAACCCAACGACAAGCCGCCGCCGGGAATGACGGGCGCCTCCCCGGGCGCCGCGCCCGGCACCACGCCCGCCGCCGACGCACCGCCGCCCCCACCAAAAGTGCCGGCGACCGTGCTGGGCCGCCTCGCGTGGCACTATCTGATCAACGGCGGCTGGCAGAAGGTCGCCGACGAGTACGTCTTCGACACCCGCATTCTCACCAACCACCAGCCTTACTTCGCCGCCTACATCAAGGTGGGC
>RGPT01000002.1 GCA_010032545.1 Alphaproteobacteria bacterium | reverse complement strand
GCGCGCCGAACCAGCCTGTCTCGGCGCCGAGCGTGATGCCCGCCGAGGCGATGGCCGATGGTGCGCCGGGGATGAAGGGGCCGGCGGGATCGGAGTTCATGAAGCGCGCCACGGTATAGGCGACATCGAGGTCGAGCATCGCCCAGGGGGCAGGCCGGTACTGGTTGGTCCATTCGAAGCCGACGCGACGGCTTGGACGGCTCGCCTCCGTCGTGCCGGTGTCACCCACGAACAGCAGCTCCGAGTCGAAGTCGAGCAGGAAGAGCGCGAAGGTACTGTCGAGTCCCCTGACGGCCTGCGAGCGGATGCCGATTTCGCCGCCGGTCGAGCGCACCAGCAGCGGCGCCGACTGCAGTTGCTGGGTCGAATCGGCAGGATTGACGGTGACAACGGCGGCGCGCGCATCGTTGCTGTGGAAGCCCTGGCCGGCGTTGAGATAGAACTCGGTCTTGTTGAAGGGGCCGAAGACCAGCCCCGCCTTGGGGCTGGCGACGAAGGCGGTGAGGGCGCCCGAGTTCGCCGGATTGTTGCTGTCGACCGAGATCGCGTAGAAGTCGCCGCGCACGCCGAGCGTGGCGCGGAACCAGTCGGTCCAGGCGGTCATGTTCTTGGCGTAGAGGCCGATGCTGCTCTCGCTCACGTGGTCGGAGCGGATCGTGCCGGTCGGCACCCGCTGGACCGTGTTGAACAGGCCGAGCGAGATGTCGTCGTAGCGAATCTGAGTGCCCAACGTCGATTCCGATTTGAACCCCATGAGGTCGTGGCGCAGCAGGTGGCTGGCGTTCATGCCCATCAGCTTGCGCTTGTCGCTCTGCTGGAACTGGTCGCCGTTGTCGGGATTATTCAGGAAGTAGGTGAAGTTGTTGTAGAGATTCAGTGTCGAGTAGACGAGATAGGCCTCGACCTTGTCGGCCGATTCCTTGTCCGAGCGACTCCAGCGCGCCGACAGCGAATAGCGCTGGGTGTCGCCGCCGTCGGTCTGGTCGACGGCGCCGTAGCGGTCGAGGCTGCCGTCGAGAACGGCGCGATTTGGAATCTGGTCGGTCGAGTGCCACGAATTGGAATAGGCCATCGCCGTCACGGCAAGTCCGTTGTCGGGCGTGCCTTCGCTATAGCGCAGGAAGCCGTTGAACTTGCGGGTGTTGTCGCCGACCTGCCACGGACCGTTGTAGGCCACGACCTCGCCCGCCGCGGTCAGCGTGCCGTTGCCGGCCGCGTACGATCCGGCCACGAGGGCGCGCCAGTAGCCGTACATGCCGCCGGTCGCCACCGCGACGGTGTTCTCGAGCTTGTCGGCGTAGGCGAGGCGTATGCTGCCGGCCGAAGAGAAGTCGCCTCGTCGAGCCACAGCGCGAGGTCGGTGCCGTGGTCGAGGTTCATGCCGCGCAGGAAATACTGATTGGCCTTCCCCTCGCCGCTGTGCTGGCTGACGATCAAGCCCGGCACGGCCTCGAGGAGATCGCTGGGCCGGGCGATGGGCCGCGCGTTCAGCGTCTCGCCGGAAATCCGCTGCTCGCTCGCGGCATCGGTCGGCATGGCTTCCAGTTGCTGCGGTGCCACCACGGTGATCATGGGCAGGACGGTCGAGGCGCCGGTCTGATCGGGCGGGGGGGCGGCCGGTTGAGGCGTCGTTTGGGCCAGCGCCTGCGGGACTACCGCAAGGAACGCGGCCACGACGATCGGCGCGATGCCGGTGCGGCTGGCAAAACGTGAAGACGACATGGGACGGCCTGCGACGCAATGACTCCGCCGCTGCGAAATGCGCTGCCCGGCCGCACGCCTTCTCGCGAAGGCACCGCCGGTCAAGTGCCGCACAAGGACACCCCGCCCAATGCGTTCGCGCGCGACCAAGGCTCGTGGCAGGTCTCCTGGCTCGCGGGTCGCTGCGTTGACCACCTTCCCAACGACCTTGCGGCCCTCAGTGGCATGTTCGGTCGGACGCTCGCCGCTTACAGTTGCGGGGGCAGCCGCGGCATGGCGCCCGAAGACGCGCACCGCGTTCCCTTTTGATCCCTTGCGGGAACCACTGATGGCACTATTGGAGAGTCGTCTGGCCGGCGTCAAGCGAAGGGCTCCCGAGCAGCTCAATGCGTGGCGGCGGCGGCGCCGATCGCTGCGGCCTTGAGCTCGACCTCGATGCTGCCGGCCTTCTCGAACACCAGCGTCACCGGGACCATCGAGTCCTTGGCGATCGGCGCCTTCAGCCCCATGAACATGATGTGATAGCTGCCCGGCTTCAGCATCACCGTGGCGCCCGGCGCGATCTCGAGGCCTTTCTCGAGTTCGCGCATCTTCATCACGTTGCCGTCCATCCGCATCTCGTGGACCTCGACCTTGGCCGAGACAGAGCTCTGCGCAGCGATCAGCCGGTCGGGCGTGGTGCCCTTGTTGGTGACGGTGAGAAAGCCACCGGCCGATTGCGCCGTGGCCGGCGTGGCCCGCGTCCAGGGCTGGCTGATTTCGAGCGTGCCCAGCTTGTAGTCCTGGGCGAGGCCTGGCGCGGAGTCGGAAACCGCGAGAGCGGCGGCGAGGAAGACGAGGGAGAGGCGGCGGCTGACCATGAGGACTACTCCTTAAAGGCGAGGTTTGGCCTGGGCATCGAGCCACGCCCGCACCCGGGCAAGGTCGGCGACACCGGGCAGGACGCTGACGGTGCCGTCGGTGGCGATCAGGACGGTGCGCGGCAACTCGCCCGCCCAGGCAGGATCGATCTCGTGGCGCAGCTTTTCGTAGAAGCGGTCGGTGAAACTCCAGCTCTCGGCATTGCCGAGGCCGGACTTGGCCAGCGTTGCCGACACGCGCGCCGGCTCCTGCGGCAGCGGATCGGCCGCGATCAGCACCAGGCGAAGGTCGGGCCGCGCCTTTGCCAGTTCGCCCCAATGTGGCAGTTCTACAAGGCACGGGCCGCAGGTCAGGCCCCAGAGATGGACAACGGTCGGCAGGCCCGCGTGCGCCGCGCGCAGTTTGGCCCAGCTGCCGCGCGAAAAGGACAGCGGCTCATCCACCGTCGCGACCTGCGCGGCGGCCACGGCGGCCACGAGGCCGAGGCCACCGAAGGCCGTGGCGAGGAGCGCGCGCCGCCTCACGATGCGCCACCCAGGGCGATCAGACGGTAACCTTCGTTCTTCGTCAGCCAGGAGAGATAGACGCGATCGTCGCGGGCGACCAGCAAGGGATGATCCGAGGCATCGCCGGTGTCGGCGACGGTCGTTGCGGGACTCCAGCTGCGGCCGCTGTCGGTCGAGACCTGCCAGCGTACCGCCACCTTGTCGCCGTCGAATTCCTTCCACACGAGATGGAGCGCCGGTCCCGCCGACAGGAGATAGGGCCGCGCCGGCTGGCGGTCGGGCGTGCCGAGCGGGCGCGGCGGGCCGAAGGCGGCGCCGTCCGACTCCGCGCGGGCATAGAACAGGCCCTTTCGAGCCGAGCCGTCGGTGAACCAGGCGGCATGCTGGCTGCCGTCCGGTGCGATCGCGAGGCTGGGGCCGTGGTGCGGACAGGCATCGATCTTCCAGTTGTCCGTGCTGACGCGGGTGAGCGGACCCGGCGTTGCGGGATCGCGAAAGGTGACGACGGCATGATCGCGCACCGAGCCCGGGAAGATGTTGCGGAAGATCACGGCCGGCCGGCCGGGGCCGGCGAAGGCGACGCCGAGGCGGCAGCATTCGCAGGTGTTGTCGAGCGCGACCTCCGTGTCGGAGAAGCGCGCGCCCTCGTCGTCGGACCAGGCGTAGGCGAGCGCCGCACCGGGATAAGGCTTGCCGGCCTTGCGGGCGGCGGCGCCGTTGCGCTTGTCGAGCCAGGCGGTGAACACACGGCCGGCGGGATCGATCGCCACCGTCTCGAAGCGCTGGCTGGTCGTGTCGGCAGTGAGCGGCCGCGGTTGCGTGAACGAGGCGCCGTTGTCGGTCGAGCGCGCATGGAATGCGCGGCCGTTGAAATTCTTGTCCTGGAAGATGGCGAAAGTGACGATCGCCACGCCCCTGGAGTCGACGGCGATGCGGGCCCGCGCGTCGGGCCCCCAGTCGAGGTTCAGCGGCTCCGGCGTCACTGGGACGGGCGCGGTAAACGTCCGGCCGAGGTCGGACGAACGCACGACCACGACCCGGCTTCCCTCGGTCCGCACCAGCCACAGCGTGCCATCGGGACCGAAGGCCGGTGTGGCGGTGAAAGCCTCCGGCGTTCCACGGCCGGCGTGGTTGTGTTGTGCCGCAGCGATGCCGGCGGGCAGCAGAAGGGCGAGACAGAGAAGGAGGCGGCGCATGGCTTTTCCTTTCTACACCTTTCAGAATCGCATCCGAAGGCCGGCGATGGCGGTAAACGGCATGCCCAGTGCGGGGATCGCCGAGGCATTGACCGTCGGACCCTCGAACGTGGTCGTCGTATAGCCCGCCGCCAGGTACTGGACGTTGGTGAGGTTCTGGATGCTGGCATAGATGTCGACGTACTTGGCGGGCGAATAGGAGGCCCCGACGTCGAGCAGCGTGGCGGCCTGGTTGAGCTGGGTATGGCCGGTGTCGTTCCAGTAGCTCGGGAAAGACTTCAGGTTGGCGCTCAGCACCAGCTCGGGGATCGGTCGCCATTCGACATTGGCGTTGAACATCGTGACCGGGACCTGGCCGAGCTGGACCCCGGTGCGGATCAGCGCCGGATAGTTGGAGGTCGTCATGTAGGCGATGGTGTTGGTGAAGCTGGCACCGAAACGAAGCTCCGGCGTCGCCTGCCATCCGCCGATGATCTCGAGGCCCTGGAACACGGCGCTGCCGGTGTTCTGGTACTGCCGCACCGTTGTGAAGCCGGGGCCGAGGCCGGCGGCGGAGATGAACGGCGCGGCGCAGGCCGGGTTCGTGTTGCACACCGTCACGAAGTCAATGAAGTTGTCGAGGTTGTTGTTGAAGACCGTTCCCGACAGGGTGAACTCCCGCCACTTGAAGTCGAAGCCCACTTCCTCGCCGATGTTCGTCATCGGCTGCAGGTTCGGGTTGATGGCGGTGTAGGCCGTGCCCGCGGCGAAGCTGCGGTACATCTGGTTCATGCCCGGCGCCGAGAAGTTGCGGTAGGCCGCAGCGCGGATGCTGAATTCGTCGAACAGATAGTACTTCAGGCCGATGCGCGGATCGAAGCTGCTGTAGTTCGAGTTGGCCACCGGGACCAGGGTGTTGGAGTTCGCGGTCAGCACGCTGGCGTTCAGCGCCTGGTAGAAATCGCCGCGCAGGCCGACCGTGACCTCGAGCGGAACACCGGTGAAGCGGTAGGTGCCCTGGCCGAAGACGCCCTGGCTGCGGTGCTCGCCGTTGGCGATGAAGATGGTCGGCTTCGCCGTGGCGCTCGCATAGAGGTTGTTGTTATCGTTGATCGTCGTGCGGCGCATGTCGACGCCGATCTTGACGTCCTTGACCGGCCCGACGTCGCCCTGGAAGAAGATGGAGCCGCCCTGGTCGGTGTTTGGTGCCTGCTCGATCTGGCTGACGAACTGGTTGGTCGCGTTGATGTTGTTCAGCGTGTAGGAGCCGCTCGCCACGTTGGTGGTGCCGAACACGCCGCCGCCGGCCCAGACGTTGAAGTTGATCGATGTCTTGTCCTCGAACTCGTAGGTGCCGCCCAGCTGCCCGCGGAAGCTGGACCAGTTGTTGTGCGCGAACTGCCACACCAGCCCGTCTTCGTAGGTCTGGTTGAAGTTTGCCTTGGCGAAAAGCTTCAGGTTGTCGGACGGCGTCAGGAAGACTGAGAAGGCGATATTGTCGGCCTTGGATGCGGTCGGCACCAGGTTGACATTCTGGTATTGCGCCGGGGTGAGATTGTAGCCCGAGCTCTGGTTGTGATTGTAGGCGAGCCCGACCTTGAGCTTGTCGTTGACCTCGAGGCTGCCCGCGACCTCGGCGGCGCCGGTGTTGTAGTTGCCGTAGCTGATGTCGACCGCCGCTGCGGTCTTGGTGGGTTCGCGGGTCACGATGTTGATGATGCCGCCCATCGCCATGTTGCCCCACAGGCTGGTGGCGCCGCCGCCGCGGATGACCTCGATCCGGTCGATGGTGTTCTTCGGAATGGCGCTCCAGTTGATCGTGCGGAAGTAGGGATCGTTCACCGGCACGCCGTCGACCATCACCAGTGTGTTGATGGTCGTGCTGGTGCCGAAGCCGCGGATGCTGACGGGCTGGCCGGTCGGATGGAGCTGGCCTGAGGGGATGTTCTGCGTCCACACGCCCGGGATTCGGTTGACGATCTGGTCGACGCCGGTCTCGGGCATCGCCTGCACCTGCGCGCGCGTCATCACGGTGGTGCTGACGTCGAGCTTTTCAAGATCGGAGCCGCGGCCGGCGGTGACGGTGATCGGCGGCAGGCTGATCGGCGGTGTCGCGACGGGTGGTGTTGTGGCCGTTGGCGTGTCTTGTGGCGTGGTTTGCGGCACGTTCTGCGCCCGGGCAAGGGCTGGCATCAAGGCAAGGCCCACGAAAGCGGCAAACGTCGCCGCGCGAATCGACAGCATGAAAATCTCCCCACGAATGACGAACGAAAGCGCCGGGCGCGAGGCCGCGGCGCTGCTTCCGGCCGGGGTAGGTTCGACGCGGACGAAGGTGATGGAGAGTTCGGCCAGGACAGGCGCGTGGGCGAGGCCGAGGCAGCACTCATGGGACTTGCCGGCAACGGGCGTGGTTCCCTCGGCATCGTCCTGGCCGGCGACGGGCAGGCAGAAGGCGCCCCACATCTTCGCGGCGGCTTGCGGCCCTGCATCGCGCATCAGGGCGGCGTGGGCGAGGGGCTGGAGGAAATTGAGGGTGATCGCAAACAGCGCCGCGGCCAGAGAGGCCACGCGCCAGCCCGACTCGGAGCGCTTGCGGATCATGGCTGACTTTAGGCCGCCCGCGAGAACCGCCGCAAGGCACGGCTTTCCCACAAAGTGTCGCATCGAGCAGGCGACACGAATAAAGTCGCTGTCGTTTTTCAAAAGGAGGATGCAGACGATGGGCAGAACCGACATGCCGCGGGCGATTGCGGCCATCCTGGACAGCGGCGTCTGCTGGTTTTTCGCGCGCCTGGTGCTGACGTTCGTCTTCTGGGGTGCCGGCATCGGTCACCTCGTCGACTTCCAGGCGAGCGTCGCCGAATTGCGTGCACTGAAGCTCGAGCCGGCGCCGCTCATGAACGCGCTGCTCATCGTCACGCTGCTGGTGGGCTCGCTCATGATCCTGCTCGACCGCTGGCTCTGGCTGGGGGCGGGAATCCTGAGCGGCTTCCTCGTGATCGCCATCGTGCTCGCCCACAATTTCTGGGCGATGGTGGAGCCCGCGCGGACGCTTCACTTCCGGGTCGCCACCGAGCATGTCTCGCTGATCGGCGGTTTCATGGCGCTGGCCGTGGCCGATCGCTGGCGGCGCGCGCAACGCTAGGCGAGGTGCCCCGGATCAGGTGACCATGGCGGCCAGCCGCTTGTCGCCGCTCGACTTCGCGTAGAGTTGCAGCAGCCACATCGCGCCGCCCTGGAAGCCGTGGAGCATGCGCCGGCCGGCCTGCAGGTCGGCCACGAAGTCGGCCAAGGGGACTTCGTGCGCCAGCAGCACTTCGCTGTCGTCGAGCACGGGGTCGGCCACCTTGGCGGCGTCGAGCGCCAGGAAGCAGTGCACGCGATTGTTCAGACGCGGCGCGTTGGCGAAGAAGGCGCCGAGCGGATGCCAATCGTCGCTGGCAAAGCCGGTCTCCTCCCTCAGTTCGCGCTGAATCGCCGCCAGCGGCGCCTCGGGCTTGTCGTGGATGCCGCTCGGCAGCTCGATCACCGTCTGCCGCGCGCCGTGCCGATACTCCTCGACCAGGATGATGCCGCCATCGCGGGTGAGCGCGATGACGGTGACCCAGTCCGGCTGCTCGATGACGTGAAAGGGCGAGAGCACGCGGCCGTTGGGCAGGCGCACCGTGTCGGAGCGCAATGCCAGCCAGCGGTCGCGGTAGTTGTACGTCGAGTCGAGGACTTCCCAGGGCCCGATGGCTTTGTCGTCTTCCGGCATGTCAGACGGCGGTCCAGCCGCCGTCGACCACCAGTTCGGCGCCGGTGACATAGGACGATTCGTCGGAGGCGAGGAACAGGATGGCGTAGGCCACCTCGTCGACCTCGCCGGCCCGGCCCATCGGGACGCCCTTCAGGGTCTTTGCCCGGGTCTCGGGATCGGCGGTGCGGCCCGATGTCCGCATGGGCGGCATCAGGCCGGGATGCACCGAATTGACGCGGATGCCCTGCTTGCCGTGCTGGGCCGCGCCGGCCTTGGTCATCAGCCGGACGGCGCCCTTGGAGGCGTTGTAGCCGACATGGATATAGCCTTGGCCGACGATGCCGGAGATCGATGACAGGTTCACGATCGAGCCGCCGCCTGCCTTCTTCATGGCCGCGGTGGCGTACTTCATGCCCAAAAAAACGCCGGTGGCGTTGATACCCATCAGCCGGTTCCAGGCGGCCGTGTCGTACAGGTCGGCCTCCGCCGAGCCCGAGATGCCGGCGTTGTTCACCAGGACGTCGAGGCGGCCGTGCGTGGCCACGATGCCGTCGACCACGGCTTTCCACCGGGCCTCGTCGGTGACGTCGAGACGGGCAAAGGTAGCGTGGCCGCCTGCCTGGTTGATGCTGGCGACCGTGGCCTCGCCGTCCTTGTCCAGTATATCGGCCACCACCACCGCCTTGGCGCCCTCACGGGCAAACAGGCGCGCCGTGGCGGCGCCCATGCCGCTAGCGGCGCCGGTGATCAGCGCGACCTTGCCCTTCATCCGCATGACGGCCTCCTCAGGCGAGCTTGAGGCCGACGATGCCGGCCACGATCAGGGCAATCGAGATCAGGCGCATGGTCGACGCAGAATCGCCGAATGCCAGCACGCCCACCGTGAAGGCGCCGACCGCGCCGATACCGGTCCAGACCGCATAGGCGGTGCCCATCGGAATGTCGCGTTGTGCGAGCAAAAGCAATGCGCCGCTGATCGCCATGCAGACGATCGCGAAGCCGATCCACAGCGGGCGCGCGCCTGCCTCGGTCCACCCGAGTTTGAGGCCGAGCGGCCAGCCGATCTCGAAGCCCCCTGCCAGGGCAAGATAAAGCCACGCCATGATATCCTTCCTTTCGTTAAGGCTGAGCAGTCGTTGACGGCGTCGCCGCCGCCTGTTCTGATCGAGACTTGCATGCATCTTGCAAGATAGCGAGAGCAGGCGCGGGAGCGTTGGGAAACGTCGATAGGGGTATCTGATGAACGAACATGAATTGCGTGGCCTGATTGGCAAGGTCAAGGCCGGGAAACTGTCACGTCGTGGCTTCGTGCAACGGATGGCCGCTGTTGGCCTCACGGCGCCGCTGGCCGCCCAGTTGCTCGCCCACGGTGGCGTTGCGATGGCCCAGGCGCCGGCGACCTACAAGCCGACCAAGCGCGGCGGTGGCGGCCCCCTCAAGCTGCTGTGGTGGCAGGGGCCGACCCTGCTCAATCCGCATTTCGCGGTCGGCACCAAGGACCAGGACGGTTCGCGCCTGTTCTACGAGCCGCTGGCGGCGTGGGATCCGGACGGCAACCTCAAGCCCAAGCTGGCGACCGAGATCCCGACCAAGGAGAATGGCGGCCTTTCCGCCGACGGCCTGACGGTGACGTGGAAGCTGAAGCAGGGTGTCACCTGGCATGACGGCAAGCCGTTCACGGCCGACGACGTCGTGTTCAACTGGGAATATGCCAAGGACCCGGCGACGGCCGCCTATACGATCGCGTCCTACCAGGACGTCATGGTCGAGAAGGTCGACCCGTACACCGTGACGGTGAAGTTCAAGAAGCCGACGCCGTTCTGGGCCGATGCCTTCGTCGGAACCCGCGGCATGCTGATCCCGAAGCACCTGTTCGCCGACTACATCGGTGCCAAGTCGCGTGACGCACCCACCAACCTCAAGCCGGTCGGTACCGGCCCTTACATGTTCAAGGACTTCAAGCCGGGCGATCTGGTGACGGGCGTCATGAACCCGAATTACCATCAGGCCAACAAGCCGTTTTTCGACACCGTCGAGATGAAGGGCGGCGGCGACGCCGTCTCGGCGGCGCGCGCGGTGCTGCAGACCGGCGAGTTCGATTTCGCTTGGAACCTGCAGGTCGAGGACGAGATCCTCCAGCGCCTCGAGAAGGGCGGCAAGGGCAGCGTCTCGATTACGCCGGGCGGCAATATCGAGTTCCTGCTCATGAACACGACCGACCCGTGGACGGAAGTCGACGGCGAGCGGGCGAGCCTGAAGACAAAGCACCCGACGCTCAGCGACCCGGAAGTGCGCAAGGCAATGGCGCTCCTGGTCGACAACAAGTCGATCCAGGATCACATCTACGGCCGCACCGGTCCGGCGACCCGCAACTTCCTCTACGGTCCGGCGCGCTTTGATTCGAAGAACAACCCGATCGAGTTCAATGTCGACAAGGCCAACGACATCCTCGAGAAGGCCGGCTGGAAGAAAGGCGCGGACGGCATCCGCGCCAAGGACGGCAAGAAGCTCAAGTTCGTCTACCAGACCTCGATCAACCAGCCGCGCCAGAAGACGCAGGCCATCATCAAGCAGGCGGCTCAGAAGGCCGGAATCGACATCGAGCTCAAGTCGGTGACGGCATCGGTTTTCTTCTCGTCGGACGTGGCCAATCCGGACACCTATACGAAGTTCTATTCCGACCTCGAGATGTACACGACGACCATGGGCCAGCCCGATCCGGGCACGCACATGCTGCAGTTCGTCTCATGGGAGGCGGCCACCAAGGAAAACAAGTGGCAGGGCCGAAACATTACCCGCTGGCAGAGCCCCGAGGCCGACAAACTCTACCGCGAGACCGAGGTGGAACTCGATCCCGTCAAGCGCGCCGCCTCGTTCATCAAGATGAACGACCTCGCCATCCAGAACCAGATCGTGTTGGGCATCGTGCAGCGCCCGACGGTGTCGGCCAAGACGGCGAAGCTCAACTGCAACATAAGCGGCTGGGACAACAACACCTCGGACCTCAGCGACTGGTTCAAGGACGCCTGAGTGCGCTTAGCCCTCCCCGCCACGTGCGGGGAGGGCCTTTTTATTGCAGGTCCATCGCGTGAGCAGGCAGTACGTAATCCGGAAGCTCCTGATCATGATCCCGAGTCTGCTCGGGATCAGCGTCGTGCTTTTCTCCCTTCTGGCCCTGGCGCCGGGAGACCCTTTCGACGAACTGGCGACCAACCCGGCGGTGCCGCCAGAGGTGCGCGCCGCGTTGCGTGCCAAGTTCGGCCTCGATGATCCGGTCTGGATGCGCTACTGGCACTGGCTGATCGCGCTGCTGCAGGGTGACTGGGGCTTCTCCTTCGTCAGCCGCATGGACGTGAGCACGCTGATCATGCAGCGCCTGCCGGTGACCCTGATCGTCATCGGCGCGTCGCAGATCCTGGCCATCGCGATCGCCATCCCGGTGGGCGTCCTGGCCGCGACCCGTCCTTATTCCCTGTTCGACCAGGTCGCCAATACCTTCGCCTTCATCGGCTTCTCGCTGCCGACCTTCTTCACGGGCCTGGTGCTGATCCTGGTCTTTTCCATCCAGCTCGACTGGCTGCCCTTCGTCTATCGCGCCGACATCGCCGCGACCGGCTGGGCGTTCTACTGGGAGCACATCAAGCAGTCGATCATGCCGGTCACGGTGCTCGGCCTGTTCCAGGGCGCGGCGCTGGTACGCTTCGTACGTTCTTCGGTGCTCGACGTCATTCGCCTCGACTACGTCACCACGGCGCGGTCGAAGGGCATCGGCGAGCGCAAGGTCATCACCCGGCACGTCGTGCGCACGGCCCTGATCCCGGTGGTGACGCTCGTCGCCCTGCAGATGCCCATCGTCTTCAGCGGTGCCATCGTCACCGAGCAGATCTTCCGCGTGCCCGGCATCGGCTCGTTGCTGATCTCCTCGATGCTCGCCAACGACACCCCCGTCGTGATGGGTGTCACCTTCGTCTCGGCCTGCCTGGTCGTCATCTTCAACCTCATCGCAGATATCCTTTATGGCTGGCTCGACCCCCGCATCGCTTTCCGCTAGCGCTCCCGGCGGGGCACCCGCCGCGCGCAAGGCACAAGGCTTCTCGCCCTGGCATGAGGCCTGGCGGCGCTTCCGGCGGCACAGGATGGCGCTGGTCTCGGCCTTGGCCCTGGCCGTGATCCTGTTCGCTGTCCTGGCCGGTCCGTTCATCTGGCGCGTGCCGATCAACGAGATCGACTTCGCCGCCAAGCTGCAAGGGCCGTCCTGGAAACACCCGCTGGGCACCGACGATCTCGGGCAGGACCTGCTGTCGCGGCTGATCTACGGCGGCCGCATCTCGATCGCGGTCGGCTTCGCGGCAATGGTCGTCGCCATCTTCTTCGGCGTGCTGGTCGGCGCCATCGCCGGCATGTCGAGCGGACGGGTCGACGCGGCGCTGATGTGGGTCACCGACCTCTTCCTGTCGCTGCCACAGCTTCCGCTGCTGCTGCTGGTCATCTACCTGTTCCGCGAACCGGTGAAAGGCGTGCTGGGCGTCGAGGGCGGCGCCTTCGTGCTGATCGTTGCGGTCATCGGCGGCACGCGCTGGATGTCCGCTGCGCGGCTGGTGCGCGCTCAGTTCCTGTCCCTGCGCGAAAAGGAGTTCGTCGAGGCCGCTCGGGCGCTCGGGGCCTCGCGTCTACGCCAGGTGACGCAGCACATCCTGCCCAACGCTCTGGGCCCGGTGATCGTGGTCGCGACCATCGACGTCGCCGCCGCCATCATCGCCGAGTCGACGCTGTCGTTCCTGGGCCTCGGCTTCCCGTCGGACGTGCCGACCTGGGGCAGCGTGCTGCGCGACGCCAAGGACTATCTCGACATCGCGCCCCACTGGGCGCTGTTTCCCGGCGCCCTCATCTTCATCACGGTGCTGGCGATCAACTTCATCGGCGACGGACTGCGCGACGCGCTCGATCCGCGGCGCGTTCTCTAGGGCTGGTGTAGCGTGGCCGAACCTCTGCTGGACATTCGCGGTCTCAAGACCTGGTTCAAGACCGACGACGGCATGGTGCGTGCCGTCGACGGCGTCGACCTGCACATCGACCGCGGCGAGACGCTGGGTGTCGTGGGCGAGTCGGGCTGCGGCAAGACCGTTACCGCCCGCTCGGTGCTGAAGCTGATCGACATGCCGCCCGGCCGTTTCGAGGCCGGGCAGATCCTGTGGCAGGGACGGGACCTGATCCCGCTTTCCATGGACGAGATGGACAAGATCCGCGCCAAGGAGATCGCCATCATCTTCCAGGAGCCGATGACCTCGCTCAACCCCGTCTACACGGTGGGCGACCAGATCGCCGAGGTGATCGCGCTGCATCAAAAGCTGTCGCGCAAGCAGGCGATCGCCGGCGCGGCGGAGATGCTTCGGCTGGTCGACATTCCCAACCCCGAGCGCCGCGTGCACGACTATCCGCACCAGTTCTCCGGCGGCATGCGCCAGAGGGTGATGATCGCCATGGCGCTTTCCTGCCAGCCCAAGCTGCTGATCGCCGACGAGCCGACCACCGCCCTCGACGTCACCATCCAGGCGCAGATCCTGGAGTTGATGCAGGAGATGAAGGAGCGGTTCGGCATGGCGATCATGCTGATCACCCACGCGATGGGCGTCGTCGCCGAGACCTGCCAGAGGGTGACGGTGATGTATGCCGGCAATGTCGTCGAGGAGGCGTCGGTCGAGGCGCTGTTCGGCGATCCGCGGCACCCCTACACGCAGGGCCTGATCCGCTCCATCCCGCGCGTCGACCGCTCGGCCGAGAAGAAGCAGCGGCTCGAGGCCATCGCCGGCACCGTGCCGAACCTGCTCGACCCGCCGCTGGGTTGCCGCTTCGCCGCGCGCTGCAAGTTCGCCATGGACGTCTGCACCCAGGGCTTGCCGCCGCTCAAGGAAGTCGGACCCGGGCATTATGTGAGGTGTGTGCTGTGAGCGCCCCTGTTGCTTCCCGGGCGGCCGGGACGGCCCCGGACGCGGCCAAGCCGCTTCTCTCGGTCCGCGACCTGCGCAAGCATTTCGCCATCCGCGGTGGAATCCTGTCGCGCGTGGTCGACAAGGTCCATGCCGTCGACGGCGTCAGCTTCGACATCAAGGCGGGCGAGACCCTGGGCGTCGTGGGCGAGTCGGGCTGCGGCAAGTCGACGACTGGCCGCTGCATCCTGCGCCTGATCGAGCCGAGCTCCGGCGAGGTCTGGTTCCAGGACGCCGATGTCATGAAGATGGACCGTAACGCGCTGCAGGCGATGCGGCGCGACATGCAGATCATCTTCCAGGATCCCTATGCGTCGCTCAATCCGCGCCTCACAATCGGCGCCATCATCGGCGAGGCGCTGATCATCCATAAGCTGGTGAAGTCGCGCCAGGCGATGGAAGACCGCGTGGTGCAGCTGCTCGAGACGGTGGGGCTGCGGCCCGACCACATGCGCCGCTTCCCGCACGAATTCTCGGGCGGCCAGCGCCAGCGCATCGGCATCGCCCGCGCGCTCGCTGTCGAACCCAAGTTGCTGATCTGCGACGAGCCGGTGTCGGCGCTCGACGTGTCGATCCAGGCGCAGGTCATCAACCTGCTGGAGGACCTGCAGGAACAGTTCGGCCTCACCTACCTGTTCATCGCGCACGATCTCAGCGTGGTGGAGCACATCTCGACGCGTATCGCGGTGATGTATCTCGGCCGCGTCGTCGAGATCGCGCCGGCGGCGGAACTCTACGACACGCCGCTGCATCCCTACAGCGAGGCGCTCCTGTCGGCGGTGCCGATTCCCGATCCGACGATCAAGCGCAAGCGGATCATGCTGCAGGGCGACGTGCCTAACCCGATCCGTCCGCCGTCGGGCTGCCACTTTCACACCCGCTGCCCGATCGCCAAGCCCGATTGCGCCACGCGCGTGCCCGAACTGCGCGAGAGCAAGCCGGGACATTGGGTGTCCTGCCACTACAGAGGCTAGCCCGGACCGAGCGAGCCGCGGGGCTATTGGAAGCCGCAGTCCGCTGGTGTCGTGCCGCTGATCGCCTGCTTGCGGTTGCCGTCGCGGAAACAGCCCGCGGACCATGTTCCCGAGAACACGGCGTCTGCCGCATCGGTATAGACGCCTTGCCCGCTCGGCTTGCTGTCCAGCCACTCGCCCTCATAGCGCGCGCCGTTCGCCCAGACCATCGCGCCCTGGCCGGTCCGCAGGCCTTCGAACCAGTCGCCGTCGTAGCGGTCGCCGTTCGCGAACTCATAGATTCCCCGGCCGTGTCGCCAACCCTCCCGCCACTCGCCTTCATAGCGGTCGGCGATCACGGTGCTGGTGGCGATGCCGCGGCCGTGCTCCCAGCCGTCGCGCATCTCGCCGTCGTAGCGATCGGTCGGACGGCCATCGTCGAACCATTCCAGGACACCAGTGCCCTCGGCGATCCCGTTCGGGCAGGCGCCCGACCAAGTCACCGACTCACGCGGCTGCGGAGTCGGATTGCGGATCCGGCAGCCGGTCTTGCTGTCCGCGATCCACCCGTCGGGCGAGGGGGCCTGAGCGAACGCGGGGACGGAGGCGGCGAGCGCTACCGTCGTGATCACCATGAACAGGAGAGTGCGCGTGGCCATTCCCGCCATTCTAGGTCCGGCATGCCCTGCCGACGAGGGGCCTCGCTGCCTGATCATCGCAACGATCGAAAGGTGTGGTACCCGCTGCCGGACTCGAACCGGCACGGCCTCGCGGCCTCGGGATTTTAAGTCCCGTATGTCTACCAGTTCCATCAAGCGGGCGTGATGCGACCTTAGTCGGCGTGCGTGCTAATGAAAAGCCATGCGTGTTCTGTTGCTCTGCCTGCTAACGGGCCTTCTCGCGGCATGCGCCACGCCGCCGGCGGCGGCCGGCGATTCTCAAGCGGCGCTGCTGGCCGGCCTGCGCCAGGGCGGCTACCTCCTTTACCTGCGCCACGCCGATACCGCGGTCGCTCCCGAGCCCGCGGTGCGCGATCTCGAAGACTGCGGCTGGCAGCGGAACCTGAGCCAGCAGGGCCGCGCCCAGGCCGCGGCCCTGGGCGCGATGCTGCGCCAGCAGGGCATTGCCTTCGCCGCCGTCGAGAGCAGCGGCTTCTGCCGCACCCGACAGACCGCCGAACTGGTCTTCGGTCGCGCGCCGACCGTGAGCGCCGATCTGCTTTATCACGTGAGCCAGACGCCGGCGGAGATCGCTGCCGCTACCGGCCGCCTGAAGGCGCTGCTCGGCCGACGGCCCGCCGCCGGCAATGTCGCCCTGGTCGGTCATGCACCCACGTTCCGCGATGCCACCGGGATCGAGTTGGCCGAAGGGCAGGGCGCGATCGTGAAGCCTGCCGGGGACGGCATGTTCATCATCGTCGGCCGCATCGACGTCCACGGGGTTTCAGCCGGCCGAGGTTCCTGACGAGAATCCGGCGATCATCCCGCCCTCGACGAAGGTCCGCAGCAAGCCCGCGGCGCGGGCCGGGGCCTGGTCGTCGCCTGTGAGCGGCGCCACCGCCTCGCACAGCTCGGGGAATGAACGTCCAGCGACCAGTGCATCGAGCATCAAGGCCTCGTCCGGGTCGAGCGAGCGGAAGTTCGAGACGCGCTCCGGCCGCCAGATTGCCCAGGTCACGGGCGCTTCGGCGCGGGCGACCTCGAGATTGCCCGGTTCGACGTCGTCGCGGCGCTGCCAGGCCTGCGCCACCTCGTACTCGAACGTACTGCGGCGGAGCGACGGCAGGGTGGTGAAGGAAAGTGTCTCCCAGGCATCGGGCGGCAGGGCCATCAGCGCATCGGCGGCAATCGGCGTCACGTCGGGCGAGTCGAAGGCCTCCCCCAGCGCCCATTCGAAGCGCACCATCTCCACGGCCGCCGGCGCTGCACTGTAGGGCGCGGTGGTCGCCATGAAATCGGCCAACCCTCTGCCGAACCAGCGCACCGAGGGATGGCGCGAGGGGTGGGCGGCAATGTAGGCGCGCGCCACATGGTCGAAATCTGCGGGTCCGGCCATCGCCACCAGGCCGGGATAGTCGGTCGTCAGCGCCTCGATCAGGCGCAGTGCATAGCCGTCGCGGTAGACGTCGAGCAGGGTAATCCGGTCGGCCTTCTGGGTGTCGCGCACTGCGGCCTGGAAGGCGTCGCTGGTGACCAGCAGGTAGTCCTGAAAGGCGCGCTGCAGGTCGCCCAGGGAACCCGCGTTCGAGCCCGTGTTCGCCCCGCTCATCCTTCGGCTCTGCTCAGGACAGGTGCCGCGACCTCGTGCGCAACGCCGGTGGCGATGCTGCGCGCGACGTCGAGCTCGGCCAGCAGTTCGACATAGGGCGGGATCTCGGCGTCGCGTTCGATCATGGTCGGCACGCCGGGAAACAGTCTCACCGCCTCGGCATAGAGTTCCCAGACGCCGGGTACGATCGGGTGATCGTGGGTGTCGATGATGTGGCTGCCTTTGTGGGTATGGCCGGCTAGATGGAACTGGCGCACGCGTTCGCGCGGCATGGCGCCGAGGAAGGCGTGCGCGTCGAACCCGTGGTTGAAGGCACTGACATAGACATTGTTGATGTCGAGCAGGATGTCGCAGTCGGCGCGCCGGCTGAGCTCGGTGATGAAATCCCATTCGCTGAGTTCGGAGGCGGCGTAGGTGACGTAGCTCGAGACGTTCTCCAGCACCAGGCGGCGGCCAAGATGGTCCTGAACGCGCTTCACGCGCTCGGCGACGTGGTCGAGCGCCTCCTCGGTGTAGGGCAGGGGCAGCAGGTCGTGCATATTGACGCCGCGCAGGCCGGTGAAGCAGAGATGGTCGGAGATGCACATCGGCTGCACACGGTCGGCGAGGGCCTTGAGGTCGTCGAGATAGCGCCCGTCCAGGGGATCGATCGAGCCGATGGAGAGCGACACACCGTGCAGCGCCACCGGATAGTCGCGGCGGATGCGGTCGAGCCAATGCAATGGGCTGCCGCCTGGCACCATGTAGTTTTCCGACAAAGCTTCGAACCAGTTCACGCGGCCGGGGCTGGCGGCGATCTCCTCGTAGTGCTCGGGCCGGAGTCCCAGCCCGAAATCGATGTCGGCGGCGCACATGCTGACCAGTTTACTCCACAAAAGGGATGGGCGTCCGCGGTCTCCCGGGACGCCCGCCTGTCTCTCCGGCGAAAGCCGCTAGAAGATCGTCACTTCGACTTGAGCACGGTGCACTCGAACGAGCTGCCGGCATTGACGAAGCCTTGGCCCTTGCAGGCGTTGGCGCCGATGCAGGCACCTAGGTGAAGGAAGCAGTCGAAAACGTGCTGACGGCCAAGATGGCGGTGGCGAACATGGTGTTCTTGGTCATGGTTCATTCTTCCGGGGTTGTTTCGTGTCGGCGGCAACGCCCACGCGGCAACGCGATCCTGCGCTCTTGATACGGCGACCGGCCAATCACCGATGAGCGCGGTCTTCTCACACTTCGGTGAATAAAAAGGGCGCCGCGGTTGCCCGCGGCGCCCCTTGTTCGTCAGGGGAGCGACGAATTTAGATCACCTTGCCGCCGGACTTGGTGCAGGCATCGGCGCTGGCGGCATCGGTCCAGCCCTGGCCCTTGCAGGCATTCATGCCTTTGCAGGCCGACGAGGCGGTCTTGCAGGCGCTGGTGCCCTTGCAGGAGTTGGCGCCCGTGCACTTCACGGTCTGGGCACTGGCGGAGGTCGCGAAGGCGCCTGCGGCGAAGATCGCGGTGGCGGTGGCGATGAGGGTCTTCCTGGTCATGTGTCACTCCGTTGGAAAAATCACTTGCGGACGACGCGGGAGCGTCTCCACACCGCAACCATGCGCCCATGACGCGCTCACCGGGAAGTCAGGGCTTTGCGACGCAGTGTGATCGTCCGTTCACTTGGCCGTGAAGCGCGCAGGCGAGAGCGCTGCCTCGCTGACGCCGAGCGCAGCCACGTCGGCGGGCAGTTCCTTGCCCAGCGCCAGGCTGGCGGCAAGCTGGCCGGCGGCATAGCCGGTCTGGATGCCATAGCCACCCTGGCCGGCCAGCCAGAAGAAGCCCTCAACTCTGGGGTCGTAGCCGGCCACCAGGCTCTTGTCGGCAACGAAGCTCCGCAGGCCCGCCCACTTGTTCTTGATGCGGCGAATCGTGAGGGTGCTCGCCGTCTCGATACGGTCGACCGCGGTGGCGACGTCGATTTCCTCGGGCTGGGCGTCGCACGGCGGCGAGGGCGTCTCGTCGGCGAGCGAACCCAGGAACTGGCCGACCTCCGGCTTGAAGTAGAAGCTCTCGTCGAAGTCGATGACCATCGGCAGGCGGGTGAGGTCCAGGCCTTGAGGGGAATCGAAAGTGAAGGCGGTGCGTCGCTTGGGCACCAGCCCGATTGGCGCGCAGCCGGCCAGACCGCCCAGTACGTCGGCCCAGGCACCGGCGGCATTCACGATGTTGGCGGCGCCAACGCTCTCGCCGTCGCGCAAGCGAATCGTCCAGCGTCCGTTCCGGCGATCCAGCGCCACGACCTCGGCGTTCAGGCGCAGCACGGCCCCGGCTGCACGTCCGCCCTTCAGGAATCCGGCGTGGATGGCGGCTACGTCCATGTCGTCGGCCTCGGGTTCGAAGACCGCGCCGCCGCGGGCGGCCTCGGGCTTAAGCAGGGGCTGCAGACGAAGCACTTCGGCAGGGTCGAGCCAACGCACGCTGGGCACCAGCTGGGCATAGTCCGCGGCGGCGGCCTTGACGGCGGATTCCTGCTCGGCCCGGCCAGCGACGATCGCCCCGCGCGGCGTCAGCAGCGGAGTGTCGGCGAAGCCGGGCGGCGGTGCGCGGTAGAAGCGGCCCGAGACCACCGTAATGGCGCGGATCGAGGCGTTGCCGTAGGTCTCCGAATGCAGCGCTGCCGACCGTCCGGTGGTGTGGTAGGCGGGCACGTGCTCGCGCTCTAGGATGACCACCCGGGCGTGAGGCGCAAGGTGGTAGGCGGCGGAAACCCCGGCAATGCCGGCGCCGACGATGGCGAAATCGAAATCCTGCATGGCCGGCACATTGCAAGGTCGATGCCACGCCTGCAATAGTCTCCTCCGGTCATTGTGAAGAAGCCATGAACATCGCCCATCTACTGCTGGGCTCGTCCCAGGAGTTCCGCGACCTGCCGGCGCTGGCGCGCGGAGACTCGCTCCATCTCGGCTACCGCGACCTGTGGCGCAAGGTCTCGGTCATGAGCATGCATCTGCGGGTGCGTTTCGGGTTGCAGCGGGGCGACCGCGTGGCCTTTGCCATGACCAACTGCGTCGAATCGATCGAGGTCATGTACGCCATCTGGCACGCCGGGCTCTGCGCGGTGCCGATGAACGCCAAGCTGCATGCCAAGGAATTCGCCTTTATCCTGGAGAATTCCGGCGCCCGGCTTTGCTTCGTGACGCCCGATCTCGCCACCACCATCGCCGAGGCTGCGCGCGAGGCGCCCGATCTCAAGGAGATCGTCGATACGACGACACGCGCCTACAGCTTCATGGCGGTGGGCGACCCGAGCGCCATCGCCGACTGCGAACCCACCGATCTTGCGTGGCTGTTCTACACCTCCGGCACAACCGGGCGGCCCAAGGGCGCGATGCTGACGCACCGCAATCTGCTGGCAATGACGCTCAACTACTATGCCGATGTCGACCGGCCGGTTCCCGGCGGCTCGATCGTGCACGCTGCCCCGATCAGCCACGGCTCCGGCCTGTGGAACTTCCCGATGCTGGCGCGCGGCTCGGTCCAGGTCTTCCCCGAGAGCGGCCACTACCAGGTGCCGGAGACAGTCGAGTTGATGAACCGCTGGCCCGACTGCAGTATCTTTCTCGCGCCGACCATGGTGAAGCGCCTGGTCGAGCACGGCAGTGTTTCCGAGCTGAGGCCCGGCGCACTGCGGCTCATCACCTACGGCGGTGCGCCGATGTACGTGAGCGACCTCAAGCGCGCCATGGACACGCTGGGCAATGTGCTGACCCAGCTCTACGGCCAGGGCGAAAGCCCCATGACCATCACTCACCTCAGCCGCGAATTCCATGCCCAGAAGGATCACCCGCGCTGGGAGGCGAGGCTCGCCTCGGCCGGCGTTGCCGATACCTGCATGGAGGTTCGGGTCGTCGACGAGGACGGCCGCCCGGTGCCCACGGGAGAGGTCGGCGAGATCATCGCCAAGGGCGATCCGGTGATGGCGGGCTACTGGAACAACCCCGAGGCGACGGCGCGCTCGCTGCGCGGCGGTTGGCTGTGGACTGGCGATGTCGGCGCCTTCGACGAGGAAGGATTCCTGACGCTGAAAGACCGCTCCAAGGACATGATCATCTCGGGCGGCTCGAACATCTATCCGCGGGAGATCGAGGACGTGCTGAACCTGCATCCCGGCGTTGCCGAATGTTCGGTGGTGGGCCGCCCGCATCCGGAATGGGGCGAGGATGTCGTGGCCTTCGTGGTGGTGCGGCCGGGCGTTAGCGTGGCACCCGCCGACCTCGACCGGCTCTGTCTCGACAACATCGCGCGCTTCAAGCGACCGAAGGACTACAAGTTCATCGACGCGCTGCCCAAGAACAACTACGGCAAGATTCTCAAGACGGAACTGCGCTCCAAGCTCTAATCTTCCGACCGAACCACGAGGACACCATGGGAAGCATGATCGATTTCAAGCGCCCCGACGGCAGCAGCTGCAAGGGCTATGTCGCGGAAGCGGGCAAGGGCAAGCCCGGCATCGTCGTGATCCAGGAATGGTGGGGTCTCAACGACCAGATCTGCGGCGTCGCCGACCGCTTCGCGCGTGCGGGCTACAACGCCCTGGCGCCCGACCTCTACAAGGGCCGCGTGACGCAAAAGCCCGACGAGGCGAATCACATGATGAGCGGGCTCGACTTCGTCGGCGCCTCCGATCAGGACATCGCCGGCGCGGTGAAGCACTTGGCCGGGATAGGCGGGAAGGTAGGCGTGATGGGCTTCTGCATGGGCGGTGCGCTCACGATCGCCGCCTGCGCGCGCCTGCCGGGCATCGCCTGTGGCGTGCCGTTCTACGGGGTCCCGCCCGGACAGCTCGCCGATCCGGCCAGGATCAAGGTGCCGGTCCAGGGCCACTTCGCGAACAAGGACGACTGGTGCACGCCTGCGGTCGTTAACGACTTCGAGAAGGCGATGAACGCCGGTGGCACGAAGCCGGAAATCCACCGCTATGACGCCGCGCATGCCTTCGCCAACGAGCGTAGCGCAGCCTATGACGTGGCCTGCGCCGGCCAGGCCTGGGAGCGGATGATGGCGTTCCTGGGCAAGCACCTCTGACGAACGCCGCACCGATGACGAGGCCGGCGCTTGGCCTTGTCGTGGTCGGGTTGGGCGCCTCGCTCGCGCCACTCGACATCGCCGTCAACGTGGCGCTGCCGGCGATCACCGGCCACTTCGGGCTGGTGCTGGGCGACGTGCAGTGGCTGGTGATCTGCTACGTGCTGGTCTACGGCTCGCTGATGCTGGTGTGCGGCAAGCTGGGCGACCTTTTCGGTCATCGGCTGATCTTCCGCGCGGGCCTTGCGATCTCCGCCGCGGGCTGTGCCGCCTGCGCGGCGGCGCCGGACTGGCCGCTGCTTCTGTGGGCGCGGGCGGGCCAGGGCGTCGGCACGGCGCTGGCGCTGTCCTGCGCCCCCGCGCTTGCCACCTCGCTCTATCCCGAAAGCGGCCGCACCCGGGCGCTCGGCGCCTTTGCCGCCGCGCAAGGCATTGCCGCGGCCGCCGGGCCGCTGATCGGCGGCGTGCTGATCGGCCTGTGGGACTGGCCGGCCGTCTACTGGATGCGCGTGCCGGTGGCGCTGCTGGCACTCGCCCTCTCCGGTGTTCTGCCGTCGCCCAAGCCGGATGCCCGGCCGTTCGACGCGCTGGGCGCGCTGCTGCTGGCGTTGAGCATGAGCGCGCTTCTGCTGGCGCTGGCGCTGTCGCAACGAGCGGCCGTTCCGGGGTGGATGGCGGCGGCCCTTGCCGTCGCGGCACTGGCCGGCGTGGCGGCCTTCATTCGCCGCGAGAACAGCTTTTCAGAGCCGATCATCCGGCCGGCGCTGTTTGGTGACGCCGCCTTCAGCGTGCCCAACATCCTGAACGTGCTCGCCAATCTCGCGGGCTTCGGGATTCTGCTGTTGACGCCGTATTACCTGATCGACGTGCTGGGCCTGTCGGCCTTTACCAGTGGTCTTGTCCTGACGCTCACTTTCGCGGGCGGCATCGCCAGCGCCTCGCTGGCCGCCGGCATCGTCCGGCGGATCGGTCAGCGCCCGGCGGCGTTCGCCGGGATCGTCGTCGAGAGTCTGGCATTGCTTGCGCTCGGCCGCGCTGGCGCCGACACGCCGTTGCTTTTGGTGGCCTTGCCGTTGCTGGTCCTGGGCCTGGGGCAGGGCCTGCTCACCGTGGCCTATACCGACATCGTGACGGCCACCCTGGCGCGCCGCGATCGTGGTGTGGCCGGCAGTCTGGCCCTGCTGACACGGACGCTTGGAATCGTGAGCGGCGCCACGATCCTGACCGCGCTGCAGGCCGCAGGTGCTGCCGGCGAGGGTGGCCCCGATGCTTTCCTGGCCGGCTACCGGTTCGCCTTTACGGTGGCGGCGCTCGGCCTTCTGGGCGCGCTCGCGGTCTCCTGCCTGTGGCCGCGCGTCTGGTTTACGCGCTGACGGGAAATCGTTGCGGCCGTGTCACGTCAGCTTGATGTTGCCCTTTCGGATGATGTCGCCAAACATCGCCGTCTCGGTGGTGACGCGGGCCTTGAAGTCGGCCGGGCCAAGATAGGTCACGCGCATGCCGCCATTGTGGACCTTCGCCATGATATCGGGCGCGCGCAGCGCTGTGGCAATCGCCTGGTCGAGTTTGGCCACGACAGACAGCGGCGTGCCGGTGGGGGCAAGCACGCCGAACCAAGAATCGCCGCCCTCCTTGCCATAGCTCTGCTCGCGCAATGTCGGCATGTCGGGAAAGTCAGGATGGCGCACCTCGGCCAGCATGGCGAGCCCGCGGATCTTGCCCGCCTTGATGTGCGGCAGCGTCGTCTGGTCGAACTGGGCCTGGATTTCGCCTGCCAGCAAGGCGTTGGTGGCGGGTGCGCTGCCGCGATAGGGCACGTGGACCATGTCGATGCCGGCTTCGAGGTTCAGCATCTCGCCAAACAGGTGCGTGATGGTGGCAAGGCCCGCCGAGCCGAAATTGATCTTGCCGGGGTTGGCCTTGGTGTAGGCCACGAACTCGGCGACCGTCTTGGCCGGGACCGAGGGATGGACGGCAAAGGCGCCCCACGAAGTCGTCATGCGCGAGACCGGGATGAAATCCTTCTCTGGATCGAACGGGATGGGCTGCAGGTGGCGGGTGATGCAGATCATCGCCGTCGTCGTCGTCAGGAACGTGTAGGTGTCGACCGGCTGGTTCTTGACGTACTCCGCGCCGATCATGCCCGAGGCGCCGGCCTTGTTGTCGAACAGCACGCCTTGACCGAGGATCTGGCCGACACGTTCCATCACGATACGGGTCGAGACGTCCGACGGCCCGCCGGGCGGGTAGGGGATGACCATGTGCAATGGCTTGGCCGGCCAAGTCTGCGCGGCGGCCGGCCGCACCGATGCAGCGGCACCCAACGCCAACGCGCCCGTAAACGTCCGACGACGCATGTTCGCGACCCTCCCGGGGTTCGTTTGTTGCCGGGAGCATTCCATGGCTCGCCTTCGGCCGCCAGCCGTGTGCTAGGCTCCGGCGATGAAACAGTTCGGTGATGCCCGGGTGGCGGCGATATTCAAGGCCTACCCGCCCCGCCTGCGGACTCGGCTGATGGCTTTGCGCGAGCTGGTGTTCGACACCGCCGCCCGCACACCAGGCGTGGGTCGGCTCGACGAAACGTTGAAGTGGGGCCAGCCGAGCTACCTCACGACTGAGAGCGGCAGCGGCTCAACCGTGCGCATTGACCGTCTGAAGGACAGCGACGGCTACGCCATCTACTTCCACTGCCAGAGCGGCCTGGTCGACCAGTTCCGCGCGATCTACCCCGATACATTCGCCTTTGAAGGTAACCGCGCCATTGTGTTCGAGGCCGCGACGCGCGTACCGGTCCGGGCATTGTCTCATTGCATCGGGCTCGCGTTTACCCACCAAGCCCGAAAGAAATCCGGAAAGGCCGCATGAGCATCACCGTCTATTCTGCCCGCCGCATCGTCACGATGAATCCCAACCGTCCCTTCGCCACGCACGTGGCGGTGCGCGACGGCCGCATCCTCGGTGCGGGCTCGCTCGAGGAACTCAGGGGCTGGGGCAAGGTCGAGCTCGACGCGCGCTTCGCCGACAAGGTTATCCTGCCCGGCTTCGTCGAGGGACACAGCCACGCCTTCGAGGGCGGCGTTTGGAAGTTCCCCTATGTCGGCTACTTCGACCGCACGAGCCCTGACGGCAAGGCGGCGCCCGGCCTGAAGAGCATCGACGAGGTGGTGGCGGCATTGCAGGTGCACGAGAAGACTCTGCCCAAGGGCGCCTCGCTGCTCGCCTGGGGTTTCGACCCGATCTATTTCGGCGGCCGACGCATGGTTCTGTCCGACGTCGACAGGATTTCGACGGAGCGGCCCGTGGTGATCATCCACTCCAACTTCCACGTCGCCAACGCCAACAGTGTGGTGATGGCCAAGGCCGATATCACGCGCACCACCAACGTCCATGGCATCGTGAAGGACGCAAGGGGCGAGCCGACCGGCGAGTTGCAGGAGATGGCGGCCAAGTACATGGCCTATCGCGCTGCCGGCGTGGAGATTGCCGCGGTGCTCAGCGACGAACAGGCGGTGTGGCGCTTCGCCCGGGTGGCCCAGCTCGCGGGTGTCACCACCGCCACCGACCTGCACAACGAACTGCCGGAGAGCACGGTCGAGGGCTATCTGAAGGCAACCGCGTCGGACGACTTTCCCATCCGCCTGCTGCCGGCCTTCGCCGCGACTGCCACGCCGCCCGCCGAAGGCGTGACGCGCTTGCAGGCGTTGGTGAAGAAGAGCAACGACAAGCTGCGCTTCCAGCTGGTCAAGATCGTGACCGATGGGTCGATCCAGGGCTTGTCTGCGCGCATGCGCTGGCCCGGCTACTACGACGGCACGCCCAACGGCGTATGGAACGTCGGCCCTGACGACATCGACCGCATCCTGCTCGCCTATCACCGCGCCGGCTTCCAGGTACATATCCATACCAACGGTGACGAGGCCTCCGAGGTCGGCATCGAGGCGGTCGAGCGGGCGCTGGCCGCGGCGCCGCGCTGGGATCACCGCCACACGCTTCAGCACGCGCAGATGGCCGATGCCAGCCAGTTCCGCCGCATGAAGGCGCTCGGCATGTGTGCCAATCTGTTCGCCAACCACCTCTACTATTGGGGCGATATCCACTACGCCAAGACGCTGGGGCCGGAGCGTGCCGAGCGCATGGATGCGTGCGCGACGGCACTGGCCACGGGCGTGCCCTTCGCCATCCATTGCGACGCGCCGGTGACGCCGATCGGGCCGCTGTTCACCGCCTGGTGCGCGGTCAATCGCCTCACGGCGTCGGGCCGGACGCTGGGTGAGGCGGAGAAGATCCCGGTGGCCGATGCGCTGCGCGCCATCACGCTGGGGGCGGCCTATACGCTGAAGCTCGACGAGGAGCTGGGCAGCATCGACGTCGGCAAGCGCGCCGATTTCGCCATCCTCGACGACGATCCCCTGTCCGTGCCGCCCGAGAATCTGAAGGACATCGGTGTCTGGGGCACGGTGCTGGGTGGCAAGGTGTTCGAGGCGCCAAGGACGTGAGCGCACCCATCCCCTTCACCGTCATCGGTGGCTTCCTGGGGGCGGGCAAGACGACGCTGCTGAACCGGCTGCTGCGGCAAGCGGATGGGCGGCGGTTCGCGGTGCTGGTGAACGACTTCGGCGCGCTCGATATCGACGGAAGCCTGGTGGCGGCACATGGCGGCGACACGGTGGCGCTGGCCAATGGCTGCCTCTGCTGCACCATTGGCGATTCGCTGGTGACGACCCTGCTCGGCCTGCTGGAACGGCCGGAGCGCTTCGACCATATCGTCGTCGAAGCCTCGGGCGTCGCCGACCCCGGCCGCATCGCCGATCTTGCGGTCCTGGAGCCGCGGCTCGCGCGAGATGGCGTGATCGTCGTCGTCGATGCGGCCGAGGTCCAGGCGCGTGCGGCCGACCGGAGGGTCGGCGACACGATCCAGCGCCAGCTCGCTGCGGCCGATCTGCTGGTGCTTAACAAGACCGATCTCGCCGATGATCTGCCCGTCCTGCGGGTGTGGCTCGGCGCGCAGTCCGTCGCGCCGGTTGGACACCTTTGCGAGCTGGTCCTACACGTGGCCGGCCCCCGTCGAGCGCGACGCCTTGCTGGCCATGCTGCGCGACGCACCTGGCGAAATCCTGCGGGCCAAGGGCATCGTGCGCTTTGCCGACGCACCCGATCGCCGCTCGGTGGTGCACCTGGTCGGCCGCCGCCTCGAAGTTGGCGATGAAGGTCCATGGGGCGATACGGCCGAGTCGCGGCTGGTGATGCTTGGCCTCAAGCCCATGCTAGGCTCCCTGCAAAGGGAGTGAACGACATGACGGGTAGGCTGAAGGACAAGGTGGCGATCGTGGTCGGCGCGGGGTCGAGCGGACCGGGTTGGGGCAACGGCAAGTGCACGGCCGTCACCTTCGCGCGACAGGGCGCTCGCGTGTTCTGCGTCGATCGCAAGCGCGCCGCGGCCGAGGAGACGGTCGGTCTCATCGCCAAGGAAGGCGGCGAGGCGGCGGCCTTCGAGGCCGATGCGTCGAGCAATGCCGACGTCAAGGCCATGGTCGATGCCTGTCTCGCCAAATGGGGCCGCGTCGATATCCTCGACAACAATGTCGGCATCGGCTCGCAGGGCGGGCCGGTCGACCTCAGCGAGGACGAGTGGGACAAGGTCTTCGACGTCAACGTGAAGAGCTTCTTCCTGACGGCCAAGCACGTCATCCCGGTGATGGAGAAGCAGGGCAGGGGCTCGATCGTGAATGTGAGCTCGATCGCCTCGATCCGCAGCCCCAAGGGCATCTCCTACCTCGCCTACAACGCGAGCAAGGGCGCGGTGAACTCGCTCACGCTCGCCATCGCCTCGCAGTACGCGGAGAAGGGCATCCGCTGCAATGCCATCCTGCCCGGCCTGATGCACACGCCGATGATCGACTTCCTGGCCGAGCAGTACGCCAAGGGCGAGAAGGACCACAACCAGGCCTACGACAAGATGATTGCGCTCCGCGACAAGGCCTCGCCCACCGGCAAGATGGGCACGGGCTGGGACACCGCCAACGCCGCGCTGTTCCTCGCTTCCGACGAGGCGGCCTACGTGAACGGCCACCTGCTGGTGGTCGATGGCGGAATTACGGTGAGGGCTTAGGGCGCGCGCTGAAGGAATGTCCTGAAGACCAGCGGGCCGGTGAGCACGATCAGGAAGAGCCTGAAAAGATGGTGCGTCGCTACCATGGCGATCTCGATGCCTAGCGCCAGGCCGATCAGGCTCATCTCGGCGAAGCCGCCGGGCGCGTAGCTCAGCACCGTGGCATCGAGGTTGAGGCCGGTCAGCGCCACCGTGATCAGGGCGAATCCCACGGCACAACCGATCAGCAGGAAGGCAGCCCCGATGGAGGCCGCCATCTCCTTGTGCAGGTTGTCGAAGTTCGTGCCCACGAAGCGGCAGCCGATGCCGGTGCCGACCACGACCTGGGCGGCGGCGACCAGCCCGCCCGGCGGCTGGGAGTCGGTGAGGCCGCCGAGATGGACGATGGCGCTCGCGATCATCGGCCCCATCATGAAGGCCGCCGGCATGCGTAGCAGGCGGCCCACGACGGCACCGACGATGCCGCAGGCGATCAGGACGGCGTAGTCCTTCCAGTCGTTGCCTGTGGGCCCGTGCACCATGGTGAGGACGCTGGTCTGGGCACCGCTCACCAGTCGATACCAGATGGGAATCGTGAGCACGACGGTGAGGATGCGCAGCGCATGGGCGAGCGCGATCGAGCGCTCGTCGCCACCCAGGGCCCCGCCCATGATCGTCATGTCGTTGAGCCCGCCGGGCATGGAGGCGAAGTAGCAGGTGACGCGGTCCCAGCCCGTGAACACGCGCAGCCAGACGTAGCACAGGCCAGCACCGGTCATGGTCATACCGGTGAGCACGCAGAGGCTCACGGCCCATTCGCCGAGTCGCTGGACCAGATCCGGTGTGAAGCCCGAGCCCAGCAGCACGCCGAGGATGATGATCATGCCCTGGCGCAACCTGATCCGCATGCCGATGCGCAGGCCGAAGAAGGCGGCCACCGTGGAGAAGACGCAGGCGCCCAGCATCCAGGCCAGCGGCATGCGGAGCCAGTTGAAGACGAATCCGCCGATCGTGCCGATCAGCAGCGCCAGGGCGAGCGGGCCCCAGCCGTCGTGACCGATGATGCGCTTTTTCTCGATCTTGAGAGGGGCCGCTTTGCCGCTCAAGGCGCGAACTGCTCCTTGAGGATGCGCTCCTCGAGGTCGTGCTCGGGATCGAACAGCAGCGTGAGTTCCACGTCGTTGGCTTCGGTCACCGTCACCTTTGCCACGTTGGGGATCTCGACCGAGTCGGCCGCCGCCGCCACCGGCCGCTTGCGCGAGTCGAGGATGGTGAGATCGACGCGGGACGCCCGCGGCAGCAGGGCGCCGCGCCACCGCCGGGGCCGGAAGGCGTTGATCGGCGTCAGCGCCAGAAGGCCAGCGCCCAGCGGGAGGATCGGGCCGTGGGCAGAGAGGTTGTACGCGGTGGAGCCGGCCGGCGTGGCAACCAGGGCGCCATCGCAGGAGAGCTCGGCCAGACGCTTCTGGCCGTCGACCGAGACGGCGAGGCGGGCGGTCTGCCGGCTCGACCGCAACAGCGATACCTCGTTGATCGCCATGACCTCGAAGGTCTGGCCTCTCGTGTTGGTGGCGATCATGCGCAGCGGTGTCAGGCTCACCTTGCGGGCGCGCTTGAGCCGCTGCAGCAGGCCGGTTTCCCTGAAAGTGTTCAGCAGGAAGCCGACGGTGCCGAGGTTCATGCCGTAGATCGGTATCTGGCGTCTCATGTGGCGGTGCAGCGTCTGCAGCATCAACCCGTCTCCGCCCAGGGCTACGATGATGTCGGCCTCGGCCGGCTGAACGGCGCCGTAGCGCTTCTCCAGGCGCGCGCGCGCGGCCCGTGCCGTCGGCGTGGCGGCCGCGACGAATGCGAGCTTAGGCGTGTGGGAGTCGGCCATCGGGATGCTGTAATGCCTTCTATGCAAGAACCACACTATAGCCGGATGGTGCCGCCTTGCGATAAATTCCCCATCAAATAAGAACCGTAAGGAGGAACGCGATGGAACTGGTTCCGCTGGGACCTGGGTTTGGCGTCCAAGTGAAGGGCGTCACCATGCTCGATGTCGCCACCGACGCCGAGGCCTACAAGGCCGTGCGCGAGGCCTTCGAGACCCATTCGCTGCTGGTGTTCCGCGACCAACCGATCGCCGACGACATCCAGGTCGCCTTCAGCCGCGCCTTCGGACCACTCGAACTCACCAAGGCGGCGTCGCTGGGCGAGAACAGCTTCTATTCGCGCCTGACCAATGTCGGGCGGAACGGCGAGATCGTGCCGCCGACCGACCGCCAGGTGCTGGTCGCCAAGGCCAATGCGCTCTGGCACACCGATTCGTCGTTCAAGAAGACGCCGGCGCTGGCCTCCGTGCTGACCGCGCGCGTGCTGCCGGGCGAGGACGGCGACACCGAATTCACTTCGACGCGGCTCGCCTGGGAGCGCCTGCCGGCCGACCTGCAGGAGCGCCTCAAGAGTGCGGTCGCGACCCACTCCTATGCCAACAGCCGCGACCAGATCCATCCCGACCTCGCCAATGCCGAGGAGCGCAAGGCGCTGCCGCCGGTGCGCTGGCGGCTCAACTGGCGTAACCCGACCAACGACCGGCGCGCGCTCTATGTTGCGAGCCACGCCTATGCGATCGACGGCATGGACGACCGCGATGCGCGCCAGATGCTGGCGCAACTGCTCGACGAGGCGACGCGGCGCGAGTTCGTCTACACCCACAAGTGGCGCACGGGCGACGCGGTGATGTGGGACAACCGTGCCATGCTTCACCGCGGCCGGCCGTGGGACTATGCGAAGGAACGCTCGATGGTGCGGACGACGGTTTCCGCCACCGTGGCCGACGGCCTGAACGAGGTTAAGCCGCCCGTCCTGCACTAGGCTGGGCTGCGCGCCCAGCTACGGGAATGACACTGTCCCGACAGAACGCGCTCCAAGGCCGGAGCGCCGGGCTGCGAACTATTCCGCTGCTTCGAGGCGCTGCAGGTTGTGGGCCGCGGCCACCTTGGCGCGGGCGACATCCTCGCCGCGCTTCTTGTTGACCGCAGCGCCGCCGCCCGCCGTGTCGGCGAACAGCGAGAGCTTGTCCATGTCGTCGTCGACCACTGGCTGCAGGGCGAGGTCAGTGTATTCGTGTCGCTTGGGATCGAACCGGACCTTTTGGCCGATGCGCCAGCCCTGCCAGGCAAGGCGCCCGTAGATCTTGAGCTTGCGCCAGGTCTCGAGCGCCAGCTTCCAGTGGAACACACCGATCGGCTCGATCGGCATGCCGTAGCGACGGTCGCGCCGATACTTCAGGCGGACGATGCCGCCTTCCAGCGGGTGGACACCCTCGGCTTCGAACATGATCTTGAACATGGTCATGAACTGCGCCGGCTCGGCCGGATTGCGGCCGGGGATCGAGCCATGGCGCTTCGCCACGGTCTCGATATGTTCGGGCGTGTAATAGGCGCGCCAGGCGTCGCGGTAGGTTTGCTCGTACTCGGCGTCGCTCATCTTCGGATGGTGCACGACGCGATGATGAAGGTCGTACTTGTTGAGGTCAGGGTCCATCCACACGCCCTGCTTCCAGAGCTTCTGATGGTCCTCGGACCCGGGCAGCGGCGTCAGCATGAAGAGCTCGAGAATGTCGAGCGGCAGTTCCTTCTTGATGATTTCCATGTCGCGCAGGATCGATTCGCGCGTGTCGCCCGGGAAGCCCAGGATATAGCCGGCCCAGGTCGAGGCGCCGCTGGTGTGCCACGCCTGAAGCATCTTGCGGTATTCAGTGATCTTGTTCTGGCGCTTCTTGGCGGCCAGCAGATTGTCCGGGTTGACGTTCTCGAGTCCGATGAAGACGCGATAGACGCCGGCCCAGCGCGACTTGTGGATAAAATTCGGGATGCGATGGCATTGGGTGTCGACCTGGATGATCAGGGACACCTTGATGTCCTCGTTCTCGCGCAGTTCGATCAGCCGGTCGTAGAAATCTTCCCAGTGCTTGTTGCGGGCCATGTTGTCGTCAGTGATGAAGAACGACGTGATGCCCTGTTTGTAGTTCTCCCGAATGATTGCTTCGAGATCGTCGGCGGTGCGGAACCGGCTCTTGCGGCCCTGGACGTTGATGATAGTGCAGAACGAGCACTGGAACGGGCAGCCGCGGCCGAGGTCGAAGCTCGACTTGTGGCCCTCGTTGCGGGCAAGCGCTGCCGGCGGCAGACGCGGCGTCGGCGCGCCCTCGATGCCCGGCAGGTCGTCCATATAGTTGTAAAGCGGCTTCAGCCTGTGGTGCCAGGCGTCGAGCAGAACCTCGTCGAGCCGGCTTTCCTCGGCTTCGCCCGCGTAGATCGAGATGCCCATGTCCATCGCCGCCTGGATTTCGGGCGGCACGACCGGCAGCATCGACAGGCAGCCGGCGGCATGGAAGCCGCCCATGGCGACCGGCAGGCCCGCCTTGAGGAAGTGACGCGCCAGATCGACGGCGTGCGGGAACTGGTTGGATTGGACGCCGACCAGGCAGATCAGGGCCTTGCCGCCCGCCCGCTTGATATCGGCCATGATCTTGTCCGGCCGGACGCGGGCATTGGTCTCATCGAACGGCTTGATGACGATATCCACATCGGAGCCCAGCACCTGGCGCTGGCGACAATCCTCGCCCAGACCGTAGAGGGCAGCGAGCGTATTGGAAGGAATGTGGGAGCGGAACCAGGTGATCGGATAGCCGTCGTCGTCGTAGTGCGTCGGCTTTATCAGCACCAAATGGAACGTCGTTCGCTTTGCCGCAGCGGCCATCACGGATTTCTCCAACATTACTAACCCGCGTGCGGCCCCAATCTTGACTTTCCACCGCCTGAAGGCATGTCCCGGCCACATTGCGCTGAGCGGCCTGTCAACGCAAGTGCGAGAGAAGGCGATTTGAAGGGGGGAGGCATCAAAAGAGGCACAATTTGTAGGGTTTTCGACCTGTTTACTCATCCTCTATACGCGGCTTTGCGGGAAGGAGATCATTGCCGCCTCTATCCTGAGCGGGCAAGTTCGCCTTTCCCGGAGGCGCACCCTCGACAAGATGCCCGCGGGGAGGGGGAACGACCAAGACGTGAGTCTCATTACACGCGTGCCGGCCTTGGCGCCGTTTCGCATCAGGAGCTTCCGGTATCAGTGGCCGGCCGACCTGCTTGCCTCTTGGGCGTTCGAGATGGAAGGCGTCATCCTGGGCTGGTTCGTGCTGGTGGAGACCGGGTCGGTCCTGGCGCTGGCGGTCTTTGGCTCGCTGCAGTTCCTGGGGACGCTTATTTCACCGGCCTACGGCATGGTGGGCGACCGCATCGGCTACCGCAACCTGCTCTGCCTGATGCGGGCGACTTATGTCGCGGTCGCACTGGCGCTGATGGTGCTCTTTCTCACCGGACTTGCCGGACCGGTGCCGGTGTTCATCCTCGCCACGGTGATCGGACTTGTGCGCCCCTCCGATATCACGCTGCGCAACCTGCTGGTCGGCGAGACCATGCCGGCCGACTACCTGATGCGTGCCATGGCGGTATCGCGCACCACCGCCGACTCGGCGCGCATCGTGGGGGCACTCTCGGGCGCGACACTCGTCGCCGCCCTGGGTTCGGGCGTTGCCTACGTGGCGGTGTGCGCCGTGTACGCGACAAGTCTCGTGCTGACATTCGGCGTCGGCATCAAGCGCGTCAGGCTGCTCGGCGAAGCGCCGGCGCACGGCTCGCCGCTGCAATCGCTCAAGGAAGGCTTTGTCTATGTCTGGTCGACGCCGGTCGTGCGCGCCGTGATGCTGCTGGCCTTTCTCGTCAACTTTGCGGCCTATCCGCTTGTCGGCTCGCTCCTCGCCTACGTTGCGCGCGACATCTACGGGCTTGGCCAGACCGGCCTGGGCTGGCTGATCGCGAGCTTCGCCGCCGGCGCCCTGCTCGGTTCGATCGCGGTGTCGACCCACGGCGCGCGAATCCGGCCGGCGCGGACCATGATCGCGTGCACGCTTGCCTGGTTTTCCTTCAACTTCGCTTTTTCCTGGGTCGAGCAGGCCCATTTGGGCGAGGCGATCCTGTTCGCGGCCGGTCTGGTCCAGAGCTTCTGCATGGTGCCTATGGCCGTCATTCTTCTGAGAGTCACCGAACCCGCCTTCCGCGGCCGCGTCATGGGGGTCCGCATGCTGGCCGTCTACGGCTTGCCGGTCGGGTTGCTGCTGTCGGGACCGCTGGTCGAGCACGCCAGCTTCGCGATCACAGGCTCGGTTTACAGCCTGCTGGGGATCGGCTTCACGCTCCTGATCGCCGTGCGCTGGCGGGCGCAACTGTGGAATGCGTCGGCGCCCGCCAACGAAAGATAGGCTCTTCTTCAGGCCTGCCGTCAGCCCAGGTTTTCTTCGGCGAACGACCAGTTCACCAGCTTGTCGAGCCAGGCTGCGATGTGATCCGGGCGACGGTTCTGGAAGTCGAGGTAGTAGGCGTGTTCCCAGACGTCGGCGACCAGCAGGGGCGTGCCGCCGTGGGCGATCGGCGTGTCGGCGTTCGCCGTCGTCTCGATCACCAGCGCGCCGTCCTTGCCCTTTACCAGCCAGGCCCAGCCGCTGCCGAAATGGCCGACTGCGGCGGCGGTGAAGGCTTTCTTGAAGCCGTCGACGCCACCGAAGCTCTTGTCCAGTGCGTCTTTGAGCTTGCCGGCCGGCACCGAACCCTTCGGCGTCATGCTGTGCCAGTAGAACGAGTGGTTCCAGGCCTGGGCGGCGTTGTTGAAGATCTTCCGGGCGGTCGGACTCTTGTCGGCGGCGCTCCTAGCGACGATCTCGGCCAGCGTCAGCGCTTCGTCGGGTGTGCCGGCGATCAATTCGTTCAGCACCTTGATGTACGTCGCGTGATGCTTGCCGTGGTGGAAGGAAATGGTGTTGGCCGACACGACCGGCGCCAGGGCGTCATCGGCATAGGGCAGCTTCGGGAGAGAGAAGGGGGCTTTGGCTTTGTCGAAATGCATGCTCTGTGCTCCTGGAATATGCGCTCGCCTGCACTATGCAACGCCAGTGCTAGGTTTTTGTTGCGTCTCATTTTCACAGGTGTGGGCGGGCGTGCACAGGATTCCCGGCGAACGGCGCTCAGTCGAGCACTCGGCGGTTGCTTCGGACACATTCGCGCCTATTTATGGGCACACCATCACCCAGGAGACGTATCGTGAAGGGCAACCCGCAGATCATCGCCGAACTCAACAAACTCCTGAAGAACGAGCTGACGGCCATCAACCAGTACTTCCTGCACGCCCGAATGATGAATCACTGGGGTTTCGAGCGGCTTGGCAAGAAGATCTACGAGGAATCGATCGGCGAGATGAAGCACGCCGACAAGCTGATCAAGCGCATCCTGCTGTTGGACGGCCTGCCCAACCTCCAGGACCTCGGCAAGCTGGCGATCGGCGAGACGGTTCCCGAATGCTTGGCCGCCGACCTCAAGCTCGAGACCGCGGCGCGCACCGCGCTGGTCGCCTCCGTGACCCATTGCGAGACGGCGAAGGACTACGTCAGCCGCGAGATCGTCGTCGACATCCTTGAGGATGCCGAAGAGCATATCGATTTCCTCGAAACCGAGATCGGTCTCCTGGAGAAGGTCGGCGAGCAGAACTATCTGCAGAGCCAGATCGGCGAGGGCGAAGCCTCGAGCTAATCGGCCGCCATCAACGAGGGCGGGCGGGCCTCTTCATGCGCCATTGTCTGGGCGATGCGCTGGCGGAGATCGCAGGCGCAGCTGCCACATTGAGGGTTCTTGCCGCAGGCGCGGAAGACATCGGACGGCTTGCGCGCGCCCGCCCGTATGGCGGCGTCGACGTCGCGTTCCCGAATGGCCTGACAGATGCAGAGATACATGTGGTGGCGACCGTTTTTCACAGTTGCGACTTATTATCAGACGCAAAAATACTGACCGCCCCCGATCTGGTCAAGCGGCCTGAAAGCCCTTCAAGCGGTACTTTTCCAAGGCCGCCCGCAGCTCCGCGCCGATCGGGTGAGGCGTTTTCCCCTTGAGCCGGACCACGGTCATCTCGGCCGCGACGATGCAGGCCCCGTCCTTGAAGGCCGCCGATCCGACGGTGACCGAGCTGGTGCCGATGGCGATGACGCCGGTGCCGAGCTCGACCTTACCCGGCCAATGGGATTCGGCCAGGAAGCTCACGTTCATGCCGGCCGAGATGCCGCGCACGCCGTCCTCGCTGCGGGCCATCATTCCCATATCGCGGATGAAGGTGAGGCGGGCGGTCTCCAGATAGGCGCAAAGCGCCACGTTGTTGACGTGGCCGGCCGCGTCCTGGTCGGAGAAGCGCACCGTGTCGGTGCACCAATGCGGATAGATCGACCGGTCCTGCAGGCGTTTGTCGCGCGACATGGGATTTGAGACCGGGCTCAGTTGCGCGTGACGAGGAAGGGCCCGACCGCCGATACCGCGCATTCGGTGCCACCGACGCGGGCGCATTCGCGCAATGCGGCTTCGACGGCGGCCTCCTCGTTGGCACGGACGGTGGCGATGCCGATGCGGCCATTGCGGCCGACGGCGATGGCCCGCCAGTCGTCCGCCACCAGGTAGCGCTCGACCGCTTCGCGCTGTGCCGGCTCGAGATCCGGCAGGTCCTGCGGTGTGAAGACGTCGACGAGCCGGTATGTCCGCGGCACGCGCACCACGACCTGATCACCCACTGCATAGATCACGCACGGGCGCCCCGCGAGGTGGCCGCAGGTTTGGAGCGCACGCCGGATCGCTTCGGCGTCGGAGTCGCCGGTAGACCAGGTCTCGATCTTGTTGCGGCCGATGGCGTAGGCACGGTTGCGCTCGGCCTTCATGTAGCGCTCGGTGACACCTGTACGCGCGGCATCGCCGATCAGCGGCACGGCGGCGGCATCAAGCGGGATCGCCGGTGTCGGGCGTGCGTTGGGAACATAAGGTGGTGGCGGCAGTGCTGGCGGCCGGAACGACCAGACGACCTTGTCGCCGATCGCATAGATCGCGCAGCGATCGACCTCACGCGCGGCGGCCATCGTCTTCTGGACCACGGCGTTGCATTGATCGAGCGCGATCTTGCGCGCCGTCGGCTCGTCGACCCGGCGGCTGGCGAAGGAGAAAGCGCCCCGGATGTTGATGGCCAGCGCCTTGACGCCGTCGGCTGCGGCATAGGTCTCCAACTCGCGGCGCGCCCGGTCGGGCAGGAAGGGGACATCCGCCGCGACGAAGACACGTGCTGCGGCAGGTGTGGCGGCCGCGGGGGGCGACGGCGTTGCCGCGACCGATGCCGGCGCGGCGATTTCCACGGGTGGCACCGACGTCCCGACCATCAGCCAGCTTCCCGCCAAACCGGCGCCGGCGGCGACAAGAAGGGCCGCGACCCCCAACGCGGCCAGCGTCTTTCGGCGCGAAGCAGGCCGGGGTGGAACTGGCGCCGGGGCGGCTGGCGGTGCGCCCTCGGCAGTCAGTCGGTAGGCGTGAATGGGCCGCGGGATGTTCTTGACCTGCTGCTTGCCCATGTCTTCGGCGCCGAGCGTCAGCTTGCCGACGATCTGCTCGTAGACGTTTGCCGACACGCAGATGCCGCCCACCGGCGCGATCGACTCGAGGCGCACAGCGACATTGACGGCATCGCCCATCAGGTCGTCGCCGTTTTCGACGACATCGCCGAGATTGGCGCCGATTCGCAGGCTGAGGCGATCGCCTTCGGCTGCCAGCGCATTGGTGGTGCGCATCGCCTCCTGGATTTCGACTGCGGCACGGACAGACTCCACGGGGCTTGCGAACTCCGCCAGCAGGCCATCCCCTGTCATCTTGAACACGCGACCGCGGTGCTGCTTGATGTATGTCTCGGCAATCGCCAGACGGGCGTTCAACAGGCCGAGCGCGTGCTCCTCGTTGCGCGCCGACATGGTGCTGAAGCCAACGACGTCGATCGCGAGGATCGTCGTGAGACGCCTGACCGGGCTAGGCTCGTTCATTGGAATTCGCTCCCCCGGGGCAGGCTAACCCACCGCCGGGGCGCGTGCCATAGGCCGCGCTTGCATGACCGGCCATGCTCTGCGAAGACCGAAGCCATGCAATCGGATGCCCCGCGCTATTGGGAAGACCACGAACTGGGCCGGAAGTACCCGCTGGGCTCGACCACCTTCACCGAGCAGGAGATCGTCGACTTCGCCCGGCTATACGATCCGCAGAGCTTCCACGTCGATGCCGAGGCCGCTCGAGAGTCACTGTTCGGGGGGCTGATCGCCTCGGGTTGGCACGTCACCTCCAAGCTGATGCGGCTGTTCGTCGACAACTACATCGATACGCGCACGGCATTGGGCTCGCCCGGCCTCGATGAGGTGCGCTGGCTGAAGCCGGTGCGGCCAGGCGACACGCTGACCGCCTGGGTCGAGTGCGCATCGAAGGTGCCGTCCCGCAGCAAGCCCGATCTCGGCGTCATCCACGAGCATTGGGGCGCCACCAACCAGAAGGGCGATCTGGTGGTGACGATGAAGGGCATCAACATGGTGCGGAGGAGGCCGGCATGAGACGCGCGGTGAAAGGGCTCGACCACGTCGTGGTCATGGTCGACGGCATCGACGCCGCGGAGGCCGCCTACCGCCGCCTCGGGTTCCAGGTTCAGCCACGCGGCTTCCACAGGAAGCTTGGAACGGCCAACCACCTGATGATCTTCGACAAGGACTATTTCGAGATTCTGGGGATCGTTGAGGATACCGAGTTCAATGCCGAGCGCCGCGAATGGCTGAGGGATGGCGGCGGCCTCGCCAACGTGGCGCTGGCCACCGATGGTGCCGACCTCGCCTTCGATGCTTTCAAGCAGGCGGGCCTGCAGCCCGACGCGCCGCTGTTCTTCGACCGCGCTGTCGAGATCGCGGGCAAGACGGAGCATGCGAAGTTCCGTACCGTGCGCATTCCCAAGACGCACATGCCAGTGGTCGGCTTCTTCGTCTGCGAACATCAGACGCCCGAGTTCGTCTATCGCCCGGAATGGGCGAAGCACGCCAACGGCGCACGCGGCATTTTGGGCGTCACCGTGATCGCAGAGCAGCCGGCCAAGTGGATTGCCGAACTCGAGAAGTATTTCGGTGCAGGCTCGGTCCGGCGCGACGGCGAGGGGCTGGTGGTGAACACCGGCACGCAGCCGATCCGCTATCTCACCCGCAAGGATTACGCGGCGCGCTATCCCGGCGTCGTGCCGGTGCGGCCGGGCGATCATCCGGCGCTGCTCTCGGTGCGGGTCGACAGCCTTGCCGATTGCGAGGCTCTCCTGAAGAAGAACGGCGTTGCCGTCCTGAAGCCCGACGCCGGCCGGCTGATCGTGCCGCCCGGCGAGGCCGCCCACCTCACCCTGGAATTCACGGAGCGTTGATCTTCATGGCGTTCGACCTTGCCGATCGCGGCATCTACGGCTTCTCGACCTCCGAAACCCTCCGGTTCGCCGACCTCGATGCCAACGGCCACGTCAACAATGGCGCGTTCATCGAACTGCTAGAGAGTGCGCGCGTCTCCTACCTGCGCCAGATCGTGCGCTCCGGCCTGCCGCGCTTTCGCCTGGTCATCGGTCGCATCGAAGCCGACTTCAAGCGTCAGATGTTCTACCCCGGCAGCGCCACCGCCTGCGCCCGGCTGATCGAGGCGCACGAACGCAAGTGCGTCATCGGGCAGGGCCTGTTCGATGGCGAGGGCAACTGCACCGCCATCCAGCGCGTCACCATGGTGTCGCTGAACGAGGAGACCCACCGCAGCACGCCGTTCGATCCGGCGGTGCGCGACATGCTCGATCGCCTTGCTTCTTCCCACGATGGATTGCCGACATGACCGGTGCTCTCATTCCCGATGGCTTTCGCAAGCTCGATGTCCCCGACGAATTCATCCGCCTCGCCGGGCCGCTGTGGTTCAAGGCCGAGGCCGACGGCCTGCGCATCGGCCTGCCGCTGGAGAAGAAGCACGGCAATCCCATGGGCTGGGCGCATGGCGGCCTGCTGGTCACCGTCGCCGACATGGCCATGGGCGTGGGCTCGGGCTTTGCCACCGGAATCTTCTGGCCGCACCCCACCATCTCGCTCGGCAGCGAGTTCGTCCATGGCGCCAGGCTCGGCCAGTGGCTCGAAGGCAAGGCACGCGTCGCCCGCCGCACGGTGAACTTCTGCTTCTGCAGCTGCGATCTGATCTGCGGCGGGGAGATCGTTCTGGTGTCGTCCGGTGTGTTCAAGGTGCCGGATGTGGACAAGATCCCCGAACAGGCTCGCGCCGCAGCGCTCGCGCCGCCTTGGAAGACGTAGCTACGACTTCTTTCGCCGGTAGATCCGGTAGCGGTCGAAGTCCATGAGGTGCTCGTAGCCCTCGAAGGCGTCGGCGAAGGTGCGGTTCTGGAGGAAGTACTCGAGGTAGTCGAATTCCTTGCCCTGGCAACGCGGGATACCGGCGATGCGGTCGACGATCAGAAGGTCGGGGTGCTCGCGCGCGAAATCGTCGCTGACGGCGTCAAAGAAGTACTTTTCCGACTCGCCCATCGTGTCGGGCGGGTTGTAGAGAGCCGGAAAGTCGTCGCAGGTCGCATAGACTCCCTGCAGCACCCACATGGTGAGAAACCGCATGGTCATTCTGCCATCGAGGTAGTTGATCATCGGCCACAGCGGATAGATGCCGGGAGACAGGGCGAGGAAAGTGCGATGGGGTGCGTTCTGCTCGATGATGTGCTGCAGCCGTCCGCCGATCGAATCGGCAAACTGGCGCTGCTTGTAGAACGGCGGCGTATAGAGCGCGGCCTGGAAGTAAAGCAGTACCATCAGGGTCGCCGAGATCACCGCCACTGGCAGGTGGTGGCCGGTGCGGCTGATCGGCAGATAGCGGTCGACGGTTTGCGAGACGGTGAGAGCCGCCAGCAGGATCGCCGCTGAAAGCGCCGGCAGCACATGGTAGGGCCAGCCTTTCGCCTGGGCGACCGCCGAAAGCGCCGCGCCGACCCCGAACACGACGAGCACGCGGGCGGACATGGTCTTTGTGAAGACGATGGCGATGACGCCGAAGATGGCCAGGGCGACCAGGGTCGGGGCAAGCACGTCGCTGCCCAGCACATTGCGCCATCCGGCGTCGCCGATCGGGGCATATGCTTCTACGGCGAGCGGCATCACGACGAGACCGAAATCGGCGAACACCGTGTACATGGCCACGAGATGCGCGATGGCGACCAGTCCGATCGACCAGGGGATCAAGTCGAAGAAGGTCGCACGCCAGCCGCGACGGCTCAGAAGGTAGAACTCGACCGCGGCCGGTATGGCGAGATAGTGCGGCTTGAGGGCAAAGGCCACGCCGGCCACCAGGCCGATCGCCAGCGCGGCGCCACGCCCGATGGCAATGCCCTCTGCGCGGGCCATCGAAGCGACGAGGTAGGGCGCGCAGGCCACGAACATGATGTGCTCGCGCTGTCCGAAATGTTCGTTCGGCAGGACCGAGAACAGGAAAAGCAAGACCGGTGGCAGCAGCGCCTCGGTCAGCGCGTGGTCGGCCGATGGAACGAGTCTGACCAGCCGCCGGCAGGCCACGAAGGAGGCAAAAATGCCGGCCACGACCCAGGCCGTGAACCAGAAGGCGGCACCACCCGGCAGCCACTTGGCGGTCAGCACCGGCAGGGCGTGGACGACGAAGGTGAGCGGCAGGTTCTCGTCGATTATCTCGACATACAGCTTTTCGCCACCGACCCAGCGCGCTGAAACGTCGAGGATGGCTGCCACGTCATGATTGATTGGCGGGAAGAAGTAGCCGGCGAGCCAAAGCACCGGCAGCGCGAACAGCGGCACCAGCAGCAATCGCTCGATACGCGGTGAGATCGTTGGGGGTTTGATCGGAACTGTTGGCAAGGCGGGACGAAGATAACATAAGCAGACAGGAACACGAGGCTGGGGCTTGGGCGTCGCGCCGGGATTTGGCGCAGGAGAGCGGGTGTGGAACGGGTAGGCTGCCGGCAGTTGTCGAAACATGACAGAAGCGTGCACAATGCCCGCGCCGGCACCTGCCGTCGGTCTGTTGCCTTGCCCGGGGACCGCGGGCGCCACGCCTCCAGATCAAGCCTACGGAACACGCCTTTGCCTCCTCTGACACCGCTCCATCGTCATTTCCAGTCCGACCGCCGGTACAGGCCCGGCCATCGTGGCGGCGCGCGATGAATGACGCCTCCGCGCCGGCACTCTCCGTCGTCGTGCCGGTCTACCTCGGCGCCGAGCCGGTCGGCGAACTGGTTGCCGCCCTGCGGGCGCTCGAGATAGACGGTGGCCTCGAGATCGTGCTGGTGGTCGACGGCAGCCCGGACAACAGCCTCGATGTCTGCAAGCAACTTGTCACCCTGCCGGGCGCCCCGATCACGCTGCTCAGCCTCAGCCGCAATTTCGGCGAACACAACGCCGTGATGGCGGGGCTCGCCCGCGCTCGCGGCGCCTTCACCATCACCATGGACGACGATCTGCAAAATCCGCCCGGCGAGGTCGGCCGCCTGTTCGAGCATGCGCGCGACGGCGGCTACGATGCGGTCTACACCTACTATGCCGAAAAGAAGCACGCGCCCTGGCGTAACTTGGGAAGCCGCTTCACCAACTGGTGCGCCGACCGGCTGCTCGACAAGCCCGCCGGCCTCTATCTCTCGAGCTTCCGCTGCCTCTCGGCCTTCGTACGCGAGCGCGTCGTGGCGAGTTACGAGGGCCCCTTTCCCTATATTGACGGCCTGGTGTTTCAGGTGACGCAGAACGTCGGCCGCCTGCAAGTTCATCATCTGCCACGCAACGAGGGTGCGTCCAACTACACGATGCGCCGGCTGATCAGGCTGTGGCTGGCGATGTTCCTGAATTTTTCGGTAATGCCGCTCAGGCTCGCCACCCTGTTCGGATTGGCGTTCGGTGCCCTGGGGGCGATTGCTGCCACCATCACCATCGTCGAGGCCATCATCTCCGACCAGCCGCCGCAAGGCTGGGCGTCCCTGATGGTTGCCGTGCTGGTGCTGGCCGGTGTGCAACTCGTGCTGGCGGGGCTGATCGGCGAGTATCTCGGGCGCACGTTCCTGACCCTGAACCGCAAGCCGCAGTATCTCGTGCGCGAGGTTTTCCGCCGCGGCGGAACGGGGCTGGACGTTGAGCGGCCCAAGGTCGACACCCGTGCGGGAGGGCAGCCCCACCGAGAGCATTCCGGATCGGAGTCCTGATAGATGACCATCTACTACGTGGCTCTTGGAATAGGCATCCTGGCCGGCATCGGCGGGCAGATCCTTCTGAAGGCCGGCGCCGATGCACCGGATTTCGTCAGCCAGGTCCTGCGGCCGTCGACACTATGCGGGCTGGCGCTCTATGGATCGGCGGCATTCCTCTACATCGTGGCGCTGCGCAAGATCCCGGTGTCCGTGGCCTTTCCCAGTGTGTCGGTGTCGTATGCCCTGGTGGCGATCCTCGGGCACTTCATATTCGGCGAGCCGTTCGGCCTCAAACAGATTGGCGGCCTTGCGCTGATCATGGGCGGCGTCGTTCTCATCAACCAGCCGTGAGGACTCCAGCGTGAACTACGAGCAGATCAAATACGAGACCGCGGACGGCATCCTCACCATCACGCTCAATCGGCCCGACAAGCTCAATGCCTTCACCGGCCGGATGCTGTCGGAGCTGCTAGATGCGATGGATCGCGCGGATCGCGATGACGACGTCCGAGCGATCGTCTTCACCGGCGCCGGGCGCGGATTTTGTGCCGGCGCCGATCTGTCGGGCGGTGCCAACACCTTCAACGCCGAGAACCGTGGGCCGGTCGATCCCGGCCTCGACGGCCACCGCGACGGCGGCGGGCTCTTCACCCTCAGGGCCTACGAATCGCTGAAGCCCACGATCGCGGCCTGCAACGGCCCGGCGGTGGGCGTTGGCATCACCATGCAGCTCGCGATGGACATTCGCCTCGCTTCCGAGGTGGCGCGGTACGGCTTCGTGTTCACCCGCCGCGCCATCGTCATGGAGGCCTGCTCGAGCTGGTTTCTGCCGCGCCTCGTGGGGCCGCAGCAGGCGCTGGAGTGGGTGATGACCGGCCGCGTCTTTTCCGCCGAGGAGGCGCTGGCCGGCCGCCTCGTGCGCTCGATCCACAAGCCCGAGGCCCTGCTGCCGGCGGCCTATGCGCTGGCACGCGAGATCGCCGACAATACCGCGCCTGTTTCGGTGGCGCTCAACCGCCACATGATCTGGAAGATGCTGGGCGCCGACCACCCGATGGAGGCACACAAGGTCGATTCCAAGGGCATCTATGCCCGCGGCAAGTCGGCCGACGTGAAGGAGGGTGTGGTGGCGTTCCTGGAGAAGCGTCCGGCGAAGTTTCCCATGAAGGTGAGCGACGGCATGCCCTCTTACTTCCCGTGGTGGCAGGAGCGAACCTTCAAATAGGGCCCTGACGAATAGGCTCCGGGGAGCCTACCGCCCCGTGAACCGGGCCGCCCGCTTCTCCAGGTAGTGGGCGACGCCTTCCTTGAAGTCGGCGGTCTGGAACGAGAGATCCATCTCATGGTTGGCCTGGACCGTGGCTTCAGCCAGGGTCTGGAATTCGGCCTCCCAGAGCTGGCGCTTCATCACCGCCACCGAACGCGGCGAGACCGTGTCAGCCATCAGCCGAGCGTAGGCGCGTGTCTCGGCCATCAGCCTGTCGTCGGCGATCACCCGACTTACCAGGCCCAGGGCCAACGCTTCAGGAGCACGGAATTTGCGGGCCGAGCACAGCAGATCCATGGCTGCGGGCAACCCGATCAGGCGCGGCAAAAGCCAGCTCACGCCGTGTTCGGCGATCAGCCCTCGCTGAGCGAAAGCGGTGGTGAACACCGCCGATTCGGAAGCGAAGCGCAGGTCGGCGTAAAGCGGGATGACAAGGCCGAGACCGGCGCAGGGGCCGTTGATGGCAGCAATGATGAACTTCGGGATCGACGGAAAGTACGAGTAGTTCATCTTGAATTCGGCCAGCGTGCTGCCGCCGGGGAGGCCTTCCTGGGCCTTGCTCGAGCGGTCGGCGGCGGCACCGGCGCCGATCGCCTGCAGGCCGCCCATGTCGGCCCCGGCGCAGAAACCCCGCCCTGCACCCGTCAGGACGATCGCCCGCACCTCCGGGTCGGCGCCAGCCGTATGCATGGCGTCCTTGAGGTCGAGGTGCATCTGACGGGTCCAGGCGTTCAGCCTGTCCGGCCGGTTCAGCGTGATGGTGCAGATGCGCTCCGCGACGTCATAGAGCACGGTTTCGTAAGCCATTACCGGGGCTCCTCCTGTGCATTTTTGTTGCTCGCATGATGGGCAAAACTCGGCGACGATACAAATGAGACGATGCGCGGCAAGTAATGCCTTTCCTTCGGACTTGACCAAGAACGGGCGATCTCGTGGTATTCATCGGCGACCAAGAAGAAAGCACGATCGAGGTAGGAAATGGCCAAGCGAGAATTCTCCCATCCCAACGAAATGCACAAGTACGTGGGCCAGGAAATCGGTGTCAGCGACTGGGTCGATGTCTCGCAGGAGCGCATCAACCAGTTCGCCGAAGCAACCGGCGACCACCAATGGATCCATGTCGACGTCGAACGCGCCAAGAAGGATATGCCGGGCGGCAAGACCATCGCCCATGGCTTCCTGACGCTGTCCCTGATTCCGATGCTCAATCATCAGATCTCGCACATCAACAACGTGCGCAACGGTATCAACTACGGCTGCAACAAGGTCCGCTTCACCAGCCCGGTGCCGGCGGGGTCGCGGGTGCGCGCGCGGGCCAAGCTGATCGCGGCCGATCCGATGGACAAGGGGGGCGTGCGCCTCACCAACCAGGTCACGATCGAAATCGAGGGTCAGGAGCGCCCGGCCTGCGTCGCCGAAACCATGTCCATCGTCTACGGCATCTGACACGGGGGCGGCGACCAGCGTGCGCAGGGGGAAGCTGACTTGCTGACACGCGAGGACCTGACCTCAGAGCGTATCGATCAGATCGTCGCCGATGCACACAAGGCAGGCTACGATTTCTTCCTGACGTCCGAGCAGCGCGCGGCCAGCCTCGCCGCGGCCTTGCAGCGCTACCAGCCCGGCGAGGAGGCTTGGGTCTTCGCCTACGAGGGCATTGCCTATCGTCTGGCGCCGCATCAGGTCAGCAGCGAACTGGCAATCCTGTGGAACCGCGAAATGCTGTCGAACGTCTATCAGGCGCGGTGGGTGCCGACCCAGTTGCGCGATGGGCGCACGGTGACGGCGGTCACCTTCGTCGTCGACACGGCCCATTGCCAGTATTGCGGCGACCTGTCCATGGAACGCGCCGCCCACCACATCGCCTTTGCCGAGGGCCGCCGCGGCGCCTGCCGCGACTATCTCTTCAACACCGCCGAGCATACACGCTCGCTCGGCATCCACGACCCCTACATTGAGGACCTGATGGAACGGGTCGCCACCCTGCGTGGCGACGCCGCCGGGGCGTCCGCGCCAGCCGCCGCGGAACTCGCCGGCGAAGCCTAGGCGGCGCGCCAGAACCGTCGCCTCGCCCACGCGTGCGTCATTGCACATCGTGTGACATAGTCTCGGCGTGTCCCCTTTCGTCGTCCGATGGCTTGCGCTGCCGCCCAACCTGCGCGGCATCCTCTGGGTCGCCCTGTCGGGGATTCTGTTCGCACTTCTGAACGTTTTCACGCTGATCCCGGCGCAGCATCTCAATCCCTACGTCATGGCGTTCCTGCGCTATTTCTTCGGCGCGCTGATCCTTTTGCCCGTTGTGTTCCGGCTCGGTCTCTACCGCTCGCTGCACACCAATCGCCTCGGGCTGCATGTTTCGCGTGGCGCCATCCACACGGTCGGCATGATGCTGTGGTTCGTGGCACTGCCTCTCACAAGCCTGGCCGAGATCACGGCCCTGGGCTTCACAGGGCCGATCTTCGTCACTATCGGCGCGGCCCTGTTCCTCGCCGAGGACGTGCGCCTCAGGCGCTGGATCGCCGTCTTCGTTGGCTTCGCCGGGGCCATGATCATCATCCGGCCAGGCTTCGGCGACATCCATCTGGGCGTGATCTGCATCCTGATCTCTACGCCGATCTTCTCGGCGTCGAACCTGATGTCCAAGGCGCTGGCCCGTACCGATTCGGCCAACACGATCGTGATCTGGCAGAACATCGTGATCGTGATCTGCGCGGCGCCGGTTGCCGTCTGGTTCTGGCAGACTCCGAGCGGCGTCGACCTGCTTTGGTTCATCGCGGCCGGTCTTGCCGGAACGCTCGGGCACCTTTGCCAGCAACGCGGCTACCAGCTCGCCGACATCACGCTGTTGCAGCCGATCGGCTTTCTGTCCCTGATCTACAATACGCTGCTGGGCTACTTCCTGTTCTTCCAGCAGCCCGACATCTGGACCTTCGTTGGGGCCGCGGTGATCTTCTCCAGCGCGCTCTACATTTCCCACCGCGAGGCAGTGCGCCGGGCCAAGGTCAAGAGCGCGCCGACCCAGCCCGCTCCTTGAAGCCTGCCGGACCTAGCCGCCGGTGACACTCATGTGGCGGGGGACGGCAGGGCCGGTGTGGCGACGGTCGATGATGAAGTCGTGGCCCTTAGGCTTGCGTGCGATCGCCGCGGTGATCGCCTGGTCGAGGACCTCGTCGCTGTCGGAAGCGCGGAGCGGGCCACGCAGGTCGGCGGCGTCCTCCTGGCCGAGGCACATGTAGAGCGTGCCGGTGCAGGTCAGCCGAACGCGATTGCAGCTTTCGCAGAAATTGTGGGTGAGCGGCGTGATGAAGCCCAGCCGTCCGCCGGTCTCCTCGACCTTGAAGTAACGGGCGGGTCCACCGGTACGGTAGTCGGTCTCGGTGAGCGTGAAGTGCCTGGCGATCTCGGTCCGTGCCAGCGACAGCGGCAGATACTGGTCAAGCCGCGCCTGGTCGCCGATCTCTCCCATGGGCATGACCTCGATCAGGACAAGATCCATGCCGCGGCCGTGGCTGAAGCGGATCAGCTTCTCGAATTCCATGTCGTTCACGCCGCGCAGCGCCACGGCATTGATCTTTACGTGCAGGCCGGCCTGCTGGGCGGCATCGAGGCCGTGCATCACCTGGTCGAGGTCACCCCAGCGTGTGAGTTCGCGGAACTTGTCGGGATCGAGTGTGTCCATCGAAACATTCACGCGGCGAACACCGATGGCCGCCAGCTCCTTGGCGTATTTCGCGAGCTGGCTGCCGTTGGTGGTGAGGGTCAATTCCTCGAGAGCGCCACTGTCGAGGTGGCGGCCGAGGCCGCGGAACAGCGACATCACGTTCTTGCGCACCAGCGGTTCGCCGCCAGTCATCCGCAGCTTCTTCACGCCACGACGCACGAAGGCGGTGCACAACCGCTCCAGCTCCTCGAGCGACAGGACCTCGGCCTTGGGCAGGAAGGTCATGTCCTCGGCCATGCAGTAGACGCAGCGAAAATCGCAGCGATCCGTCACCGAAACGCGGAGGTAGGAAATGTGGCGGCCGAATGGGTCGATCATGTCGACCCGATAATGGTGTTGCGGGTCGGCTCCGGCAAGAGCCGCAGAAGGTCGTCGACGGTGTCGGCCTCGACCGCCGGCTTGTCCCTACGGACACGATGGATACGGGGAAAGCGCAGGGCAACGCCCGATTTGTGGCGGCTGGACCGGGCGATGCCGTCGAATGCCACTTCCAGCACCAGGTCCTGCGTCACCTCGCGTACCGGACCAAAGCGGTCGGTGGTGTGGTCGCGCACCCATTTGTCGAGCCAGCGCAGCTCCTCGTCGGAGAAGCCGGAATAGGCCTTACCCACCGGCGCGAGCTCGCGCCGGCCCTCGACCTCGCGCCAGCAGCCGAAGGTGAAGTCGGAGTAGAACGAGCTGCGCTTGCCGTGGCCGCGCTGGGCATACATCAGCACGCAGTCGGCCAGCATGGGATCGCGCTTCCATTTGAACCACGGCCCTCTGGGTCGGCCGGCGACGTAGGCGCTGTCGGCGCGCTTCAGGATCAGCCCTTCGATACCGTCGCTCTTCATGGCCTCGCGCAATTCGGCAAGATGGGCCCAGTCGCGGAAGCTCACGAGCGGCGAGAGGTCGAAGCGTGCCCGCGGGGTCCGTGTCATCCAGGCTTCGAGGCGGGCGCGGCGCTGGTCGAAGGGCAGGCCACGCAGGTCCTCTCCCTCGAGTTGCAAGACGTCGTAGAGGCGGACATGGGCCGGATGCTCCTTGAGCATCCTGGGCGTCACGCTCTTGCGGTTCAGCCGCTGCTGCAGATCGTTGAACGGCGCCACGGCGTCCTCGCGGCGCACCAGCAGCTCGCCGTCGAAGGTGCCATCGAAATCGATCGCTTCGACGATGTCGGGAAAAGCCTTGGAGATATCGTCGCCGGCGCGGCTATAGAGTCGCTTGACGCCGCTGGAGGCGGCGACCTGGACGCGGATGCCGTCCCATTTCCATTCGGCACGAAAATGGGCTGGATCGAACGTGTCGAGCTCGGCGCGGTCGACAGGGTTGGCCAGCATCGGCGGGAGGAAGGCGCCTCCCGCATTGCTGCGGGGTGGCGGCGCGCCCTGCAGCAGCCAATCGAACAGCGGCCGGTAGGGCGGCGCGAGGCCGTGCCAGATTTCTTCCACGGCGTCGACGGGTTGGTTGCCGATGTTCGCCACGGCCTGCTTGGCGAGCCGCGCCGAGACACCGACCCGCAAGGCCCCGGTCAGCAGCTTCAGCAACGCCCAGCGGCCCGTCGAATCGAGTGCATCCAGCCGCAGATAGGTCTCGATCAGCCGCAGCTTGGCGTTGCGCGCCGCCTCGAAGGACAGCGAATCGAGGAGCCGGGCAAAGGCCTGCATGGCTCAGGCGCCTTCTTCCTCGCGGCCGGCAAGATGCAGCGCTTCGGCATCGATGCCGATCGAGTGGGCATAATGGACCAGAGCTTCCTCACGACCGTGAGTCACCCAGACCTTGGGGGCGCTCACGTCCTTCAGGGTCTGCGTCAACTCGGGCCAGTCGGCATGGTCGGAGATCACCAGCGGCAGTTCGGCGCCGCGCTGGCGGGCGCGGGCGCGCACGCCCATCCAACCGGAGCAGAGTGCGGCGACCGGATCGGCGAAGCGGCGCGACCAGCGGTCGGCCATGGCCGAGGGTGGACAGAGCACGATGGCGGCCCTGAAGGTTTCGAGAATGGCGTCGGAGACCGGCGCCACGTCGCCAAGGTCGATTCCATGATCCTCGTAGAGCTTGCACAGGGCGAGCAGGGAGCCATGCAGCCAGATCCGCTTGTCGTAGCCCGCCGCGCGCAGGAGCTTGATCACGCGCTGGCACTTGCCGAGCGCATAGACACCCACCAGATGCGTGCGTTCGGGAAAGGTGGCGACGGAGCGCAGCAGCTTGCCGATCTCGCCCATGTCGGGCGGATGATGGAACACGGGCAGGGCGAAGGTCGCCTCGGTGATGAACACGTCGCACGGCACTGGCTCGAAGGGCGGGCAGGTCGGGTCGGGTCGGCGCTTGAAGTCGCCCGACACGACGATGCGCTGGCCCTGGAACGTGAGTACGGCCTGCGCCGATCCCAGGATATGGCCCGCCGGTGCGAGACGGACGTCGACCTCGCCCAGGCGGACACTTTCGCCATAGGCCAGCGGCTGTTGCGCGGTGTTGGGCATGTCCTCGAAACGGGCACGCATGATCGCCAGGGTTTCGGGCGTGGCCAGCGCCGCGCGATGGCCCGGCCGGGCGTGGTCACCATGTCCATGCGTGATCACTGCGCGATTCACCGCCACCGCCGGATCGACATAAAAGTCGCCGGGTTCGCAGTAGAGGCCGCGCGGCGTGGGGTAGAGCCAGGAACGGGGATTCAAGGTGCCGGTTGCCATTGAAGGTGGTGCATCCTACCCAAGCAATATGGGCCTTCCCGATCTGTTTACACGCTGGTTCGAGAGTCGCGGCTGGACGCCCCGGCCGCACCAGCTTGCGCTGGTCGACTTGGCCGCCCAGGGCACGAGCGCTCTTCTGATCGCGCCGACCGGTGGCGGCAAGACCCTGGCGGGCTTCCTGCCGTCGCTGATCGAGTTGACGGAGCGCCGCCGCAAGGGGGTGGATCTGGCGCACGCCAAGGGCAAGGGCGAGTTGCACACGCTCTACATCTCGCCGCTGAAGGCACTGGCCACCGACATAAGGCGCAACCTCGAGCTGCCGATCGCGGAGATGAAGTTGCCGGTGAGGGCTGAGAGCCGGACCGGCGATACGCCGCAGAGCCGGCGTCTCCGCCAGCGCGAACGGCCGCCCGACTTCCTGATGACGACTCCTGAGTCGCTGGCGCTGCTGCTGAGCTATCTCGATGCCGCGAATTTCTTTGCCAGCCTGAAGTGCGTCATCATCGACGAGCTGCACGCCTTCGCCACCACCAAGCGCGGCCATCACCTGGCGCTTTGCCTGGCCCGGGTGGCGGCGCTGGCGCCGCAGGCGCGATTCGTCGGCCTCTCGGCCACGGTGGCCGATCCGCCGGCGCTCGCCGATTACCTGCGGCTGCGCGACGAGCCGGTCGAGATCGTGCGGGGCGAGCCGGGTGCGCAGCCCGTGGTGACGATCATCGATGCCCAGGAGCGCATCCCGTGGGGCGGCCATATGGGTCGCCATGCGGTGCCGGAGATCTACAACATCATCCGCCAGCACAAGACCTCGATCATCTTCGTCAACACGCGCGCCCAGGCCGAACTCGCCTTCGACGGCCTGTGGCGGATCAACGAAGACAATCTCCCCATCGGACTCCACCACGGGTCGCTCGCCGTCGAGCAGCGTCGCAAGGTCGAGGCGGCGATGGCGGCGGGCAAGCTGCGCGCCGTGGTGGCGACTTCGTCGCTCGACCTCGGCATCGATTGGGGCGACGTCGATCTCGTGATCCAGATGGGCGCACCCAAGGGCGTGAGCCGTCTGATGCAGCGGATCGGCCGCGCCAACCATCGGCTCGACGAGCCCAGCCGCGCCATGATCGCGCCGGCCAACCGCTTCGAGGTTCTGGAATCGCTGGCGGCGCTGGAGGCCGTCGAGGCGCGCGAACTCGACGGCGATCCGCAGCGGCCGGCCTGTCTCGATGTGCTGGCGCAGCACATCGTGGGCACCGCCTGTGCCCAGCCGATCGATCGCGAGGCGTTCTTTCACGAGGTGCGGCGCGCGCAGCCCTACCGCGACCTGCCGCGCCAGGATTTTGACGACACGTTCGACTTCGTGGCGACCGGTGGTTACGCGCTGGCGGCCTACGACCGCTGGCACCGGCTGAAGGAATTGCCGGGCGGGCGCTGGATGCTGGCCTCGCCGCTGGACTTTCACCTTCGCGGGACGACTGCTGCGCTTCGAGGGTGTGAAGGAGCTGATGGCGCAATGCTCGCTGGCGACCGGTGGGGGCGACCCCAAGGTGCCGGCCTACGGCGGCGGCCGCCTGCCGCTCTCGACCTTCCTGGCCGACCGGGTCCGCGGCATCCTGCAGGACCCGTCGCGACACCCCAAGTTGCCGGCCGAGGTACGCCAGTGGCTCGATATCCAGCGCTGGCGCTCTGGCCTGCCCCAGGCTGACCAACTGCTGATCGAGGGATTCCCGAGGGGCGGCAAGCAATTCATCGTGGCCTACTGCTTCGAGGGCCGGAATGCCCACCAGACGCTGGGCATGCTGCTGACGCGGCGCATGGAACGCATGGGGCTGAAGCCGTTGGGCTTCGTCGCCACCGACTACGTGCTGGGGCTGTGGGGCCTCCGGCCACCCACGAAGGCGCAGCTCGACCAGCTCTTCGACGAGGACATGCTGGGCGACGATCTCGAAGCCTGGATGGACGAGTCGACCATGCTGCGGCGTTCGTTCCGTAACGTCGCGGTGATCGCAGGCCTGATCGAGCGCCGCTTCCCCGGCGAGGAGAAGTCGCGCCGCCAGGTGACGTTCAGTTCCGACCTGATCTACGACACGCTGCGTCAGCACGAGCCCGGCCACATCCTGCCGTGTCGCCCGCAGCAGGATGTGGCCTGGCAGCTCGCCGACCTGAAGCGACTGGGCGATCTCCTGAAGCGGGCCAAGGGCCGCATCGACTATCGGCGGC
>RGPT01000001.1 GCA_010032545.1 Alphaproteobacteria bacterium | reverse complement strand
CGATAGCGGGGCTGCCGGTGACGGTGATGGCCGAATTGAGCGTCGAGCCGGACATGTAGTTGTCGAGTTTCTTGCCGGCGATGGTCGCCGGCGCGCGCAGCTCGACATCGAAGGCGGCCGTCGGCGCACCCGGAGTCACCAGGAGGTCGTAGGTCTGGAAGAACTCGGCCATGCGCCGGTACAGCGCCGCGCGCTCGCGCTCGGCCCAGGCGAGCCGGCTGGTGGTCTGCTTCAGGCCAAGCTCGGTGTTCCAGATGATGTCCGGCTTGAACTTGTCGCGATGCTCCTGGATCTGCAGCTCGCGATCGACGAGGAACTGCTGGCTGCGAAAGGCCATGAAGATCTCGTCGACCGGGCCGAAATCGGGCGAGACCTCCTCGACGATGCAGCCCAGCTCTTCGAAGCGCCGCGCGGCTTTGGCGCAGATCTCGCGGATATCCTTGTCGAGTTCGAAGCGGCCACCGAAGTCTGCCGTCCAGGCAACCCGCTTGGGCGCGACCGGGCTCGCGACCGCCGCACTGAACGACTGCGCCGGCGCATCGAAGGTCATCGGGTCCTGCATGCAGAAGCCCGCCATGGTGTCGAGGAAGAGCGCGAGGTCGGCCACGTTGCGCGCCATCGGCCCCTGAACCGACTGCGGCGACCACATATTGTTGGAGGTGCCGCGCGTCACGCGCCCCGGCGAGGGCCGGATGCCGACGGTCGAACAGTAAGTGCCGGGCCGGCGCAGCGAGCCGCCGTGGTCGGAACCGTGCGCCAGCCAGACCTCGCCGGTCGCCACCGACACCGAGCCGCCGCCGGTCGAGCCCCCGCAGGTGAGCGACGTGTTCCAGGGATTGCGCGTGCGGCCGAACACCTCGTTGAAGGTGCTGCCGCCCGCGCCGAACTCCGGCGTGTTCGACTTGCCCATCACGACACCGCCCTTGCGCTCGATGCGCTCGACCAGGGGGTTGGACTTCGCCGGCACATGATTGGCGTAGATCGGCGAGCCGTAGGTCGTGCGCACGCCTGCGACGTCGGTCAGGTCCTTGATCGAGACCGGAAGACCGGCGAGCCAGCCTGCTTCGCCCGCGGCTGCGCAGGCCTCACCGCCCGCCATGATGCGCCTGGCATGATCGCGCGCGCGGTCGAGACAGAGAGTCGGCATCGCATTCACCGCGGGCTCCACCTCGGCGATGCGCCTGGCCGATGCCTCGACCAGGTCGAGCGGCGAGATCTCCTTCTTCTTCAGCCGACCCACGGCCTCGACGGCGGTCATCCTCCAAATCTCGCTGCTCATGGCATCCATCCTCTTTCGGCAAACCAACTTTGCCAGACATGCAATTATTGCATATGCGACACTACCTTCGAGGAAACACCAGAATGACAGACAAAGCTACCGGCCCGCTTCGTGGGTTGAAAATCGTCGACATCTCCACCGTGGTCGCCGGGCCTTTCGCTGCCGGTCTGCTGGGCGACTATGGCGCCGAGGTAGTCAAGGTGGAGATGCCGGGCGCGGGCGATTCGCTGCGCGCGCTGGCGCCGCACAAGGACGGCAAGCCGCTGTGGTGGAAGGTCACCAATCGCAACAAGAGAGGCATCACGCTGGATCTCCGGCAGGCCGCCGGCCGCGACCTGTTCGGCAGGCTGATCGCAGATGCCGACGTTCTGGTCGAGAACTTCCGGCCGGGCACGCTCGACGGCTGGGGCATCACCCGGGCATGGCTGCAGGAGATCAATCCGCGGCTCACCATCCTGCGTGTCACCGGCTTCGGCCAGGACGGGCCCTATCGCGACCGGCCGGGCTTCGCGCGCATCTTCGAGGCGATGAGCGGCTTTACCCAGATCTGCGGCGAGGAGGACGGCCGACCGCTGCATCTCGGCTATCCGATCTCCGATGCCGTGGCCGGCCTGTTCGGCGCGCTGGGCATTCTCGCGGCCCTGCACGATCTCGCGCGCAACCCGGAACGGCGCGGCCAGGAGATCGACTGCTCGGCCACCGAGGCGATGCTGCGCACGCTGGAGTTCCTCGCCATCGAATACGATCAGCTGGGTGCCGTGCGCACACGCTCGGGCAATCGCAGCCAGTATGCCGCCCCCGGCAACGTCTACCGGACGGCCGACGGCAAGTGGGCGTCGATCGCGGCCTCGACGCAAAGCATTTTTGCCCGACTCTGCACTGCGCTGGACCTTCAGTACTTGCTTCAAGATCCGCGCTTCGCCACCAATCCGGCGCGGGTGGCGAACCATCGCGCTCTCGACGAGATCGTGGGCACAGCACTTGGCAAGCTCACCCTCGCCGATCTGCGCGAGACCTTCGCGCGCCATGAAGTGGGCTTCTCGCCGATCTACGACATCGCCGACGTGTTCGACGACCCCCAGATTCAGGCGCGCGAGGCGATCGTGTCCGTGCCCGACAGCGAGCTCGGCTCCGTTCGCATGCAGGGCGTGGTGCCGCGCTTCTCCGAGACGCCCGGCCAAGTCTGGCGCGCCGGGCCGACCATCGGCGAGCACAACGACGAAATCTACGGCGCCCTGGGGTTGTCCGCGACGGAGATCGCGGCCCTCAGGGCGCGCAAGGTCATCTAGGGAGGACCGTCATGCTGAGACGCCACTTCGCCGCCCTGTGGCTGGCGGCACTCTGCCCCCTGCCCGCAGCGGCACAAGGCGGCAAGGTCGCCAAGCTCGTGGTGGGTTTTCCCGCCGGCCAGGGCATCGACCTCGTGTCGCGCGTCGTGGCCGAGGCGCTGAAGGACGAACTCGGTGAGACGGTGATCGTCGAGAACAAGCCCGGTCAGGGCGGCAGCATCGCCCTCGGCCAGGTGGCGCGGGCGGCGCCCGACGGCTCTACTCTGCTGATCTCGGCGATGGCGGCGCTGGTGATCGCGCCGCACCTCTACAAGAACGTGACCTACGACACGCTGAAGAGCTTCGCGCCAGTCGGCCGCGTCGGCGACCTGCCGCTGGTGCTGGTGGTCAATCCGTCGGTGCCCGTGAAGACGCTGCCGGAGCTGGTCGCCTACGCCAAGGCCAATCCGGACAAGCTCAGCCACTCCTCGTCGGGCAACAGCACGGTGAGCCATGTCGCCATGGAGGAGCTGAAGCACGCCACCGGCATGAAGATCCTGCACGTGCCCTATCAGGGCAGCGCCGCGGCGATGAACGACCTGATCGCGGGTAATGTCCAGGTGGCGCTTGATACCGCGGCCGTGACGCGGCCGCACATCGAGGCCGGACGCCTGCGCCTGATCGCCGTGGGCAGCCTCGAACGCCTGCCGTTCTTTCCCGACACGCCCACCATCGCCGAGCAGGGTCTTGCCGGCTTCGAGGCCAATGCCTGGTTGGGCATGTTGCTGCCGGCCGGCACGCCGCGCGAGACCGTGGAGCGACTGGCGGTTGCGCTGAACAAGATCGTCCGCACGCCGGCCATCCAGCAAAAGTTCATGGCGGTCGGCACCCTGCCCAGGCCCAGCACGACGGCCGAGTTCGACACGTTTCTCAGGGCCGAATACGCGCGCTGGGGCAAGACGATCGCCGCCTCCGGCATCAAGGCGGAGTGAGGAAACCAATGCGCCGGCGCTGGGCCATGTAGAGCGCGCCCAGCAGCATCAGGTTCAGGAGGTTGAAGGCAAGGGCTGCCTGGAAGGCCGAGCGGTAGGACAGCGTGGTGTCGAAGATCGCGCCGCCCAGCCAGCCGCCCACGGCCATGCCCGCCATCGCAAAAAGCATGACCACGCCCAGGCGCCAGCCGCCGATGTTGGGACCGTATGAGTAGCGCAGGATCAGCGCATAGCCCTGCACGATGGCGATGTAGGGAATGCCGTGGATCACCGAGAGCGTGTAGATGCCCGACAGGCTCTCGACGAAGACGAACCCCAGCAACGAGGCGATCTGGATGAGGGCGCAGAGCAGGCTCACCTTGATCGGCCCGATGTAGTCGGAGAGCCGGCCCATGGCGAAGGTCGCGGCGACGGCCGTGAGCAGGACCAGTGCAATCGCCTCCGAACCGCGCGCCGGCGAAAAGCCGAGGTCGCCGCAGAAGGCCACCATATGCACGAACGGCACGGCCATGGCGACGCAGCAGCAGAAGCCCGCGGCCGAGAGGATCACCATGAGCGAGCGCGACGACATCGGCAGCGCCGAATGATCCTCGGCCGGCCGTGCCGCCTTGCTGCGCGCCGTCGGCGAGGGCCTGATGTAGAAGGCGCAGAGGAAGATCAGCACGCCTGCGGTCACGCCGTAGATCACCAGCGTCTCGCGCCAGCCGACCTCGGGCACCAGCCAGCGGTAGACTTGCGGCCAGACGAAACCCGAGATCGCGGGGCCCACCGAGATGAGAGATACCGCCGTGCTGCGGCGTCGGTCGAACCAGCCCTGGATGTTGTTCATGGCCGGCGTGAAGGTGGCCGAATTGCCGAGGAAGCCAAGCGGAATAGCATAGCCTAGGTAGAGCGCCAGGACGTCGCCGCTGCTCGCCAGCCAGCCACCGGCCAGGATCGAGACGCCGGCAATAAACAGCGGCACGCGCGGGCTGGTGCGGTCGGCCAGCCAGCCCATGAAGACGCCGCCGATGCCCATCGCAAGGAAGCCCACCATGTAGGCGAACGACGGCACGGCACGGCGGTCGCCGAACTCAGCGGCCATCTCCTTGAGCGCGACCACCGGCAGGTAGAGAGCGCCACCGCCCAACGTGATGCAAAGCATCGAGACGAACGCCAGCCGCCAAGCGTAGGCGCTGTCGACTCCCGGACGCTGGACGACAGCGGTCATTCGCGCGCGAGGGCGGCGTCAGCAGCGGCCTTGGCGTCGAGCACCTGGTCGTCGTCCATCAGCACGGTCACCTTGCGCAGCTTGCCCGTGAAGGCAAACGGCGCTTCGTAATGCGACACCGGGCTCGACCTGTCGCGGCCGATGTCGAGGCCCGACCAGGAAATGAACGCCACGAAACCATTCTGGGTGTCGAAGTTGCCCACGGATTCGCCGTCGATCAGCAGCGTCGCGAGGTTGCGGCCCTGTTTGCGCCGCATACGGATGCCAAGCCGCCGATTGCCCGCCGCCACTGGCCGGTCAGAGACGATCAGATGATGCTCACCGCCGATATTCATGTCGTAGTGAAGCTTGCCGTCCTTCATGTAGAGCGAATAGCCGGTCGTGGCGTCGCCATGCGCGATCAGCACGCCCTCGGTCGTCGGCCCATCGACATCCGCGTCGGCCTCGATCGTATAGGTGCGGTTGCGCACATCGGGCGCCACATCGGTCGGTAGATGGCCCATGCCGGCATGGAATACGAAGCGGTTGCGCGGCCCATGGAAGCGCTTGGCGTTGTCGGCGAAGCGTGGCCCGAAGCGGTCGTCGAGCGGCAAGACCTTATGCGCCTCGGCCTGGCCCCACCATTCGGCGATCATCGCCGCCAACCGCTCGGGCTCGCGCTCGGCGAGATCGTCGATCTCGTTGAAGTCCTTCTCGAGGTGATAGAGTTCCCACTTGTCGTCGGCGAAGTCGCTGCCCGGCGGATGGAACGACACGGCCTTCCAGCCGTCCTGAACCAGACCTCGATGGCCGAACATCTCGAAGTACTGCGGCTTGGACTTGGATTTCGCCTTCCTGTTCTTGAGGCTCCTGGCGAAGCTGGTGCCCTCGATCGGCATCTGCTTGATGCCGTTGATCATCCGGGGCGGCTTGACGCCGACCACATCGAGCAGCGTCGGCACAAGGTCGCTGGCGTGGCAGAACTGGTGACGCAGCTCGCCCCTCGCACCGATCCCCTTGTTCCAGGCCAGCACCAGCGGATCGCGTATGCCGCCGCCGTGGGTGTTCTGCTTGTAGCGCCTGAGGGGCGTGTTGGCGGCCATCGCCCAGCCCAGCGGGAAATTGGAATGCGTGTCGGGTCCACCAATGTCCTCGATGCGCGCGATCTTCTCCTCGAGCGGCTCGCGACGCATGTTGTAGGGGCCCATCGCGTTGATCATGCCGAAAGGCCCGCCCTCCTGGCTGGCGCCATTGTCCGACATGACGATCACCAGCGTGTCGTCGAGCTGGCCTGCCCGCTCGAGGAACGCCATGAGGCGAGCGATGTGCTCGTCCGCATGATCGAGCATGGCGGCATAAGCCGCCTGCAGGCGCGCGAACAGACGCCGCTCGCCTTCCGGCACCTCTGCCCACGGCCGCACGATATCGTTGCGCGGCGGCAGGCGCGTGCCCTTGGGAACGATGCCGAGTTCGATCTGCCGGGCGAGTCGGCGCTCGCGCTCGACGTCCCAGCCTTCCGCGAAAATCGCATCGTACTTGGCGACCAGGTTGAACGGCGCCTGGTGCGGCGCGTGGCAGGCGCCGAAGGCGAGCCAGGTCAGCCAGGGTACTTCGGGATTGTCGGCGACATGGTCGGCGATATAGCGGATCCCCTGATCGACGAGGTCGGGCGTGAGGTGATAGCCCGTGGCGAATGTGCCCGGCGGATCGACCGGCGTGTTGTCGCGCACCAGCTCGGGCGCATACTGGTCCGTCTCGGCGTCCATGAAGCCGTAGTAGCGGTCGAAGCCACGGCCGAGCGGCCAGCCATCGAACGGGCCGGTGGCACCCGACTCGGTAAGTGGCGTCACGTGCCACTTGCCCAACATGTAGTTGCGATAGCCGTGCGGGCGTAGCATCTCGGCGATGGTACCGGCCTCGCGCGCGATCTTGCCGCGATAGCCGGGATAGCCCGAATCAAAGTTGGCGAGGCAGCCGACGCCGACCGAATGATGGTTGCGCCCCGTCAGCAGCGCTGCGCGGGTGGTCGAACACATCGCGGTGGTATGAAAGCCGGTGTAGCGCAGGCCGCGGCCGGCAATGGCATCGATGGCGGGCGTGGCGATCGGCGAGCCATAGCAGCCGAAGTCGGAAAAACCGACGTCGTCGAACAGGATGACCAGGATATTGGGCGCGCCTTTCGGCCGCTTCGGCGCCTCCGGCCAATGGGGCTGTGACTCCTGGACGGTCTTGCCGGGTCCCTGGCCTGTCATGCGTTTCCCTTTCGTTAGGGCGGTTGTCCGATACTTGCCCCCGTCGATCAACCTTGTCGCAATTCATGGCCCGGGTTAGGGAAAGTCATGGCTCAGTTTACTTCAGACGGGCTCTCGCTGGCCTACGACGAATTCGGTCCCCGCGACGCAAAAAAGGCGATCGTGCTGGTTCATGGCTTCTCCGCCAACCGGTACGAAAACTGGAAGCGCATGGGCTGGTACGATGCCATCGCCGCCAAGGGCCTGCGTGGTTTCGCCCTCGACAATCGCGGTCACGGCGAGAGCGCCAAGCCGCACGATCCCGCCCGGTACGGCCGCGAGGCGATGGCGCGCGACGTCTTTGCCCTGCTGGATCACGCCAGTGTCGACCGCGCCCACCTGCTGGGGTTTTCGATGGGCGCGCACATCTCGCTGACCGCGGCGCTGCTGGATGGTGGGCGCATCGACCATCTCGTCGTGGCCGGCGTCGGCGCCCGGATGTTCGAGCCACCACGTGACGAAGGCGCCATGGCCGAAGCCATGGAGGCCCAGTCGCCCGACTCCATCGCCGATCCGATGCTGAAAAGCTTCCGCCACTTCGCCGACGAACAGAAGGAAGACCGGCTGGCGCTCGCGGCCTGCTCGCGCGGTGCCCGCGTCGCGCTCACCCGCGAGTGTTCGATTTCTTCGACGGCTGGCTGGACTAGTCCTATGGCGAGAGTGCCCTTCAAGCGCATCCGAGAGCGCGCCGCCAAGCGCAAGGGGGGCGAGAAGGTCCTGGCCTCGCTCTTGCCGAAGAAGCGAAACAACAAAGAACTCGCGAAACTCGGCGATGATCGCGTCCTGGCCGAGATGGCGCGGCGCGTGTTCTCAGCCGGCTTCGTGTGGCGCGTGATCGACCAGAAGTGGCCGGGCTTCGAGGAGGCTTTCCTGGGCTTCAACCCCAAGCGGCTCCTGTTTCAGCCCGCCGAGTTCTGGCACGATCTTGCCTCGGACAAACGGATCGTGCGCAATCCGCAGAAGATCCGGTCGGTGCGCGACAACGCCAGGTTCGTGAGCGATGTTGCGACCGAGCATGGCAGCTTCGGGAAGTTTCTCGCCACATGGCCCGCCGACGATCAGATCGGCCTGATGGAGATTCTCGCCAAGCGCGGTGCGCGGTTGGGCGGCAACACCTGCCAGTACCTGTTGCGCTTCCTTGGCCGCGACTCCTTCATCCTTACCAATGATCTGATGCTCTGCCTGCGCGATGCCGGCGTGCCGATCAGCGAAAAGGGCACGTCGAAGAAGGATCTCAGGCTGGCGCAGGCACAGCTCAACGAATGGGCGGCGGAGAGCGGCCTGCCGCTCACCCACATCTCGCGTATCTGCGCGCTGTCGATCGGCGAGAACCACGATGCCGACCGCCTCAAGGAAACGATGCAGGAGTAGCACGCCAATGACCAACATCCTGCTGATCAACCCCAACACCACCGTATCGATGACCGAGCTCGTCCTCAGGACAGCCCGCGGATTCGCCCGTCCGGACACGAGGTTGCGCGCCGTCACCGGTGCCTTCGGGGCACGTTACGTCGCCTCACGCGCGGCCTACGCCGTCGCCGGTCATGCCGCGCTCGACGCACTGGCGAACGACAGGGGCACCAAGGATGCGGTGGTGCTCGCCTGCTTCGGTGACCCAGGCCTCGCCGCGCTCAAGGAAGTGAGCGCCGTGCCCGTTGTCGGCATGGCCGATGCGTCGATCCTGCAGGCCTGTGCGATCGGACAGCGCTTCTCGATCGTGACGGGCGGAGAACGCTGGAAATCCATGCTTGAGGAATTCGTGGCAAGCCATGGGCTTTCCTCGCGGCTCGCCTCCGTACGCACCGTGGCGCCGACGGGTGCTGCCATCGCGCGCAATCCCAAAGCCGCGATGGCGCTGCTCGCCAAAGGCTGTACCGCCTGTGTGCGCGAGGATGGCGCCGACGTGGTCATCCTGGGCGGCGCCGGCCTTGCCGGATTGGCTGACAGGCTGAAAGCCAAGGTCGAAGTTCCCCTGCTCGACGGGGTTGCTTGCGCCATCTCCATGGCCGAGGCGTTGGCCCTGCGGCAACCGGCCAAGGCCACCCGCGGCTCGCTCGCCCGGCCGGCGCCGGTCGAGAGCATCGGCCTCACCAAGGCCCTCGCAAAGCTGCTCGGATAACCCTAGGCTCCCGGCCATGCGGTTGGTCAGCTTTCGCCATGCGGGCGCACACAAGATCGGTGCGGCCGTCGATGGCGGTATCGTCGATCTGTCGGCGCGCAGCGGTAACCGCTGGGCAAGCCTGCGCGCCGTCCTTGCCGCCAAGGCGCTGGGCGAACTCGCCGTCACGACCAAGGGCGCAGTGGCCGACTTCAAGATGGACGAGGTGGCGCTGCTGCCGGTGGTTCCAGATCCCGACAAGGTCCTCTGCATCGGGCTGAACTACGCCAGCCATGTCGGTGAGGTCGGCCGCCAGTTGCCGACGGTGCCCAGTGTGTTCTCGCGCCTGCACAACACCCTGGTGGCGCACGGCGGCGACATCGTCCGGCCGCGCGCCTCGATCGACTTCGACTTCGAGGGCGAGCTCGCGATCGTGATCGGCACGCGATGCCGCCACGTCTCGCGCGCCAGCGCCCTCTCCGTCGTCGCGGGCTACACCTGCTTCCTCGACGGCAGCGTACGTGACTTCCAGAAGCACTCGGTGACCGCAGGCAAGAACTTTCCGGCGACTGGCCCACTCGGACCCTGGATGGTCACGACCGACGAAATCCCTGATCCGCAGCGGCTGAAACTCGAGACGCGGCTGAACGGCAAGACCGTACAGCACGACACTACCGATCACATGATCTTCGATGTCGCCACCATCATCGAATACCTGTCGACCGTGACCTGGCTCGAGCCCGGCGACATCATCGCCACCGGCACGCCCGACGGCGTCGGTGCGGGCCGCAAGCCTCCGCTCTGGATGAGGGGCGGCGACAAGGTCGAGGTCGAGATTTCAGGCATCGGCACGTTGGGCGTCAATGTCATCGACGAGTGAACCGCTCGACCTGCCGGCCGATAAAGCCTCCGGTACGAAGTGGAGCCGTGAGACCAAGGTGATCGCGCTGATCGCCGTGGCACATTTCATCAGCCACGTGCACATCATGCTGCTTCCGCCGCTGTTCGGCGAAGTGCGTGAGGCCTTCGGCGTCAGCTATATCCAGATCGGCCTGGCACTGACGGCCTTCAACGTCGCCTCGGCACTCTTGCAGACGCCGGCCGGCTTCCTGGTCGACCGCATCGGCCCGCGGATCATGTTGACCGGCGGGCTGCTGCTGGGCGCTGCCGCTATCGCCGCCGCCGCGCTGCTGCCGGGCTACTGGTTCTTCGTCATCTCCTACGCTTTCCTGGGCGTCGCCAACACTGTCTATCATCCGGCCGACTACACAATCCTGTCGGCCACCGTCGATCCCAAGCGGATCGGCAAGGCCTTCTCGATTCATACTTTCGCGGGTTACCTGGGCTCCGGCGTCACGCCCGCGCTGGTGCTGGCCTCGGCCGCGATCTGGGGCTGGCGCGGTGCCTTCCTGTTTGCCGCGGGCCTCTCTTTCGCCGTCGCGATCCTGGTGATCGTGGCCGGCAGCATCCTGCCGCGCGTCGTGCACAAGCCCGGCCCATCGCCCGCCCTCGACGCATCCAAGGGAAGTGAAGCCAAGGTTGGGCTAGGCCTGTTGCTGAGCGCGCCGATCCTGCGCAACCTGCTGTTCTTCTTCTGCCTTGCCATGGCCAATGGCGGCATCCAGACCTTCACCGTCGTCGGCATGGAAGCCATTCACGGCACGACGTTCTCGGCCGCCAACATTGCCTTGTCCGGTTTCCTGCTGATGAGTGCGGGCGGCGTGCTGCTGGGCGGCGTCATCGCCGACCGTACGGTCCACCACGAGCGCGTCGCGGCCGTGGGCTTTGCGTTCACCTCTACGATGGCGATCCTGATGGCCTGGGTGAACATGCCCGCGGCCGTGCTGATCGGCGTGATGTCGCTGGGCGGATTGCTCAACGGCATGATCCAGCCCTCGCGCGACATGATGGTGCGGGCCGTCACGCCACCCGGCTCGTTCGGCAAGGTGTTCGGCTTCGTCAGCACCGGCTTCAACCTGGGCGGCATGGTGGCCCCCTTGCTCTACGGCTGGCTGATGGACCGCGGCGAACCGCGCGCCATCTTCATGATCGTCGTCGGATTCATCCTTCTCGCGCTGGTGACCGCGATCACCCGCGCCAAACCTCAAGGAACTGCCTCATGGACTCGCTAACGCCAACCACCGACAAGAAGACCGACGCGCTGGCCAGGCGCTACGGCGCCGAGGCGATCCCGGCCGCGGGGCCGTGGAACGAAGTCATCGCCACGATGCTCGACCACCGCTCGGTGCGCGGCTACAAGCCCGACGCCCTGCCGCCCGGTACGCTCGAAACCCTGATCGCCGCGGCCCAGTCGGCGGCCACCAGCTCCAACATGCAGTGGTGGTCGGCCGTCGCCGTCACCGACCCAGCCAGGAAGAAGGTGCTGGCCGAGATCGCCGGCGGCCAGAAGCACATCGAGCAGTGCCCGCTGTTCATCTGCTGGGTGGCCGACATGGCGCGCAACCAGCGCATTTCGGACGCCACAAAGACCGAGTTCGAGACCATGCCCTGGCTCGAAACCTTCATGGTCGCCTGTATCGATGCAGCCCTGGCCGCGCAGAACGCCGTCGTGGCCGCGCAGTCGATCGGTCTCGGCACGGTCTATATCGGCGCCATGCGCAACGACCCGGTCCGCGTCGCCGAGTTGCTGGGTCTGCCGCCGCAGGCCTTCGTCGTGTTCGGCCTCTGCGTCGGCTACGCCGCCGACAGCAAGGCGGCCGGCGAGGTGAAGCCGCGCCTGCCGCAGTCCGTCATCCTGCACCACGAGCGCTACGACGCCACCCACGAGGCCGCCCAGCGCGCCATCTACGATGCGGAGATGGGCCGTTTTTCCGCCCGCCACGAGCTGCAGGCCGCGACCTGGACCCAGCGCGTGCTGAACCGCCTCGGGCCGCTCAAGGCCATGAACGGCCGCGAGACCATCCGCGCCTCGCTGAAGAAGCTCGGTTTCGAGATCAAGTAGCGCGCCCGAAAGAGGACGCAGGTCTGTCACTTTCGCGTCTGTCCGGAAATCGCGAAATGGCAGGCGCGGCAAGCGCCAGCCTGGTTGACGTCAAAGCCCGTCAGCCGTCGAGGCGCTTGTCATAAAACACCGACCACGAGACGTCGGGATAATCGAGCACCGGCCCGCAGCGCGCAAAACCCGAGCGCTCGTAGACTTTCCAGGCGGCATGGTGCCGGTCGCCGGTCTCCAGAACCAGGCGCTTCAGTCCCTCGGATCGCGCCAACGCCTCGATGCGCGCCACGATCTGCTCGCCGATCTTTTGGCCCCGGTGCGAGGGCCGCGTATACATGCGCTTCACCTCGCCGATACCATCCGCGTGGCGCTTGAGCGCTCCGCACGCCACCGCCTGGCCGCGGTCGCGGGCGACAAAGACGGTCGTGCTGGCATCAGCCATCTGCTCCACCGTCAGATGGTGGCAATGCTCGGGCGGCGTCAGTTCGAGCAGGACGGCATTCAGTTCGGCGACGAGCGAGCGAACTTCGTCCTGCAAGGACGTCTCGATTGCGATGCTGAATTTGTCGAAGCTCATTCGATGGTCGGCCATTGCCTTTTCCATTGCTGGTCGATCGAGGTCGTCGCCTCCTGAGTCGTGTCCAAAACAGGGCCGAAACCCTATCCACGCTGCTTTGTTTTGCCGCCCCCGGAACCAACGTCTCCCGCAACTCGTTCTCTTGAGTGGCGGCCGGCTATCCCGACACATCAGGGCAGCGAGGCGTGGCCATAGCCTTGAAGGAATTAGCATGACCCATACTCGGTTTACACCGTTCGCGCGGTCGTTCGCCCTCACATCGTTGGCGGCAGGCGCCCTGCTGACCGGCTCGTTCGCCCCTGTAATGGCGCAGTCCAACGCCCAACCCCCGGCGGCGGCCGCCGCCACCAGCACCAAGCCCGAAACCCTCGACCAGCGTATCGCCACGCTCAAGACGGCACTCAAGATCACGCCCGATCAGGAGGTCAAGTGGACCGCCGTCTCCCAGGCGATGCGCGACAGCGCCAGCGAGATGGAGAAGTTGGTGGCAACCAAGCGGACCATCCCGCCGGAGAAGACGACGGCGGTCGACGACCTGAAGACCTATCAGGAGTTCACCCAGGTCCGGCTCGACGGGCTGAAGAACCTGAACTCCTCCTTCAAGTCGCTCTACGATTCGATGCCTGCCGAGCAGAAGAAGAACGCCGACATGGTGTTCGAGAAGTACAGCCCGTCGACACCGACCCAGGGCTAGGAGGTCCACCATGATGAGCAGAAGCCGTATCGGCCTGGCCGCCAGTCTCGTGCTGGGTGCTCTTGCCTTCACCGCCGTCGCTGCTCCCGCCAGCGCCGCCTGGTGGGGCAAGGATGGCCAGTGGCATCAGGACAACCGCTGGAACAACAACGACAATAACAACAACAGAAACAACGACGACTGGAACAACCGGTATTACGGCTACCACTACCGTGAGCCACCGGTCGTCTACGGCACGCCCTACAACTACGGCTATCAGCCACCGCCGGTAATTTACGACAATACGCCGGGTTTCATTATCCGCATCCAGTAACGCTGCAACGCAATAGGCGGCGGGCAGAGATGCCCGCCGTCCATCCGTGCACTATCCGTGCGGCACCAAAATCTGCCGCACCGTGGCCACGTCCTGCAGCCGGTCGAAGCCCACGTTCAGCTCGTCGAAGCCGATGCGCTGGCTCACCATGCGGTCGACCGGCAGCTTGCCCTGCTGGTAGAGCGCGATGAAGCGCGGGATGTCGCGCACCGGCACGCAGCTTCCCATGTAGGAGCCTTTGATGGTCTTCTCCTCGCTCACGAGCTGGCTCTGCTTGAAGGAGAAGTCTGCCGTGATCGGCGAAAGGCCAGCCGACACCGTCGTGCCGCCCCAGCGCGTCACCAGGTAGGCCGTCTCCATCGCCTTGATGGTGCCGGCAAGGTCGAAAGCATAGTCCACGCCGCCGCCTGTGAGGTCGCGCACCTGGGTGACATGGTCGGCGTCCTTGGCGTTCACGGTGTCGGTGGCGCCGAGCTGGCGAGCGAGGCCGAGCTTATCGTCCGAAAGATCGATGGCGACGATGCGGCCCGCTCCCGCGAGCACTGCGCCCATCAGGCCACTGAGGCCCACTCCGCCCAGGCCGACGATGGCCACCGAGCTGCCGGGCTGGATTTGCGCGGTGTTCACCACCGCGCCCACGCCCGTCACCACGGCGCAGCCGAACAGGGCCGCGACATCGAGCGGCAGGCTCCTGTCGATCACCACGATCGAGCCGCGGTCGACCACGGCGTACTCGGCGTAGCAGGAGACGCCGGACTGATGGTTCACCGGCTTGCCGTCCATATGCAGGCGATGATTGCCGGAGAGGAGCTGGCCCGCGGAGCGTGGCGTGACCGAACGCTCGCAGATATAGGGCCGGCCTTCGAGGCAGCGCCGGCAGCGGCCGCAGCTCACGTTGAAGGTGAAGCAGACATGATCGCCCACCTTCACGTCGTGCACGCCCTTGCCCAGCTCGACGATCTCGCCCGCACCCTCGTGGCCCAGCACGATGGGCACCGGGCGCGGCCGATCGCCGTTGATCAGCGACAGGTCGGAATGGCAGAGGCCGGCGCCACCTACCTTGACCAGCACCTCGCCCTCGCCGGGCGGATCGAGATCGACTTCCAGGACATGGATGGGCTTGGACTTGGCGAAGGGCCGCGGCGCGCCGCAGGTGGTGAGAACGCCGGCTTTCATTTTCATCAGATAGTTCCTCCCAAGACAGATTTGGCTCACTCTTCCGGACCGCGCGCGACCCGCGCGCTCATGAGGCACGTGTTCCGGAAGACCTAGGCTATTCCGCCGTCGACCCGGACCAGCGATCCGGTGGTGAAACTCGACTTGCTCGAGGCGAGATAGAGCGCCGCCGTCACGATTTCCTCCGGACTGCCGCTGCGCCTGAGCGCCGCCGTCGCATTCTTTTTGTGCTCCTCGGGCCAGGCCTTCGAGACGTCGGTGAGGAAACGGCCGGGCGAGATGGTGTTCACGCGCACCTTGGGTCCGTACTCGAAGGCGAAGGCCTCGGTCAGCGCATTGAGCGCGGCCTTGGCGCCGGCATAGGGCGCGATCTGCGGCCGCGGACGCAGCGCGCCGGCACTGGAAACGTTGATGATCGAGCCGCCGTCGCCCTTGGCCATCCGGCTGCCGACCAGCGACATCAGCCGGAACGGCGCCTTGAAGTTGAGCGACACGATGCGGTCGAACAGCTGCTCGGAGGTTTCCAGCGACGAGGGCGCCAGCGGCGAGGAGCCAGCGTTGTTCACCAGGATATCGATCTTGCCGAAGGCGGCATAGGCCGCGTCGACGAGGCCCTCCAGCTCCTGCCAGTTGGCCACGTTGCAGGCATGGGTCGCAGCCTTGCGGCCGAGCGCGCGGACCTCGGCGGCAACCTTGTCGCAGGCCTCCAGCTTGCGGCTGGCGATGAAGACATCGGCGCCGTGGGCGGCGAAGGCCTTCACCATCTGATAGCCCAGACCACGGCTGCCCCCGGTGACGAGGGCGACCTTGCCGGTGAGATCGAAGTAATTGGTGCTCATGGCGCAATCCCACCACAGCCGCCCGCCGAAGGCGAGGAGGGCCGGGCGCCGGATCGCGCCATGCGAAAGGGCCGCCCGCTACTCGAGCTTGACCCCCAGCTCCTGGACCAGCGGGATGAGCTGCTTCTTGAGATTTTCGTAGTCGGCCGAGATCTCGACATGGCCGAGCGGCAGATCGCGCAGGCCAAAGCTCTCCATCATCTTGCGGCCGCCCTCGGACTGCGCCGCCTCGATCCATAGCGTGGACAGCTTGGCCACGATGTCCTTGGGCGTGCCGGCCGGCGCCGCCAACACCAGGTAGCCGTAGATTCGGAACGCTGGCTGATCGTAGCCCTGTTCGACCATGGTCGGCACATTGGGCAGCAGCGGCGCGCGGGCCGGGCCGGGAATGGCGATCGGCCGGATGACATCCTTCTCGAGCAGCGGCCGCAGCGCCTGGTAGCTGCCCATGGCGATCTGCAGCGAGCCCGCGTTCATGTCCTGCCACATCGGCCCTTCGCCGCGGTAGTGGACCGGCTCCATCTTGAGATCGTAGAGCTTGTTGAGCTGCTGGCAGACGATGTGCGCGGCCGAGCCCGCCGCCCAGGTGCCGAAACTCACCTTGTTGGTCTTCGCCCAGGCGATGAATTCCTTGACGTTTGTAGCCGGCACCGACTTGTGGACTACGAGCGGCAGGGCGCCCGAATTCGTGCCGGCGACCAGGGTGAAATCCTTGTCCGGGTCGAAACCCAGATTGTTGTAGAGCACCCGGCCCTGCACCAGCGTGCTTGAGACGGTGTGCAGGAAGGTGTAGCCGTCGGCCGGCTCCTTGGCGACCTGCGCCGCGCCGATGTTGCCGCCGGCGCCCGCCTTGTTCTCGATTATAAACTGCTGCCCCGTCTTCTGGGCCGCGTACTGCGAAAAGGTCCGGGCGATGGCGTCGGTCAGCCCGCCAGGCGGGAAGTTCACCACGATGGTGACCGGCTTGTTGGGCCAGTTCTGCGTCGCCCCGGCACCCGAGGACATGGCAAGCCCGCCGACGCCCAGCGCGGTCGCACCCGACATAAAACGGCGCCGATTTGTGTAGATCATCACGTCTTGCCTCCCAGCGGCATGTTCGTTGACGGCTCTTTCGGCCGCCTGCGCGATATGGGTTTTCGACAAGCTTTCGCCAATGGCCGTATCCGATTTATTTCCTATTGCACGAGATCGGACTGGAGAATGTGCGCCGGCCGCTTGCGCCGCGGCACGTGACTTGCGTCGTAACCTTCAGCAAGAGGCCTTCAGAGCATCCACGTCGCGCTGCATCGTCGAACGACCTACCTGTACGACCGGCCCGTCGCCCTCGGGCCACAGGTCGGCCGCCTGCGGCCGGCGCCACATGCCCGCCCGCCGATGCTGTCCTATTCGCTCAATGTCACGCCGGGCAAGATGGTGTTCACACGTACCCTTGCCCGTACTCGAAGGCGAAAGCCCCGTTGACGGCGTTGAGCGCCGCCTAGGGGCCGGCATAGGGAACGATCTGCGGCCGAGACCGCAGCGCGCCGACGCTGGAAACATTGACGATCGACCCGCCTCCGCGCTTTGCCATGCGGCTGCCGACCAGCGACATTTGGCCGACGCCGCCTTGAAGTTCAGCGACGCGATGCGGTCGAACAATTGCTCGGAGGTTTCCAGCGACGAGGGCGCGAGCGGCGAGGAAGCGGCTGGGCAGCCGAACTGAAGACTGCCCGCCGCGGCCGATTCGTTCACTGTCGCACGTTTGTCACACGCTCGCCCCACTTTCGAACGCCTGCACCGCATGAAGGAGAACAAGATGGCCGCCGGACCAGATCGCCAGAGCCTCCAGGGCCTGCTCCATGACGAGATGATCGACGGCATCGATGAGGAACTGGAACTCGAGATCGACGACGATCTGCTTCCCCGCCTGCCTGCCGGCGTGGCCGACGAGATACTCGCAGCCGACGCCGGCCCGGGCATGGACCGACGGCGCTACTTCTCGGAGCTGCTGCGCCTGCAGCGCGAACTGGTGAAGCTGCAGGACTGGGTGGTCTACAGGGGACTCAAGGTCGTGATCCTATTCGAGGGCCGCGATGCCGCCGGCAAGGGCGGCGTCATCAAGCGGATGGCGCAGCGGCTCAACCCGCGCATCTGCCGCACCGTCGCGCTGTCGGCTCCTACCGAACGCGAGCGCAGCCAGTGGTATTTCCAGCGCTACGTGCCACACCTGCCGGGCGCCGGCGAAATCGTCCTGTTCGACCGCAGCTGGTACAATCGCGCCGGCGTCGAGCGCGTGATGGGTTTCTGCAACGAGGCCGACGTGCAGGAGTTCTTTCGCTCCGTGCCCGAATTCGAGCGCATGCTGGTGCGATCGGGAATCATCCTCCTCAAATACTGGTTCTCGATCACCGACGCGCAGCAGAACCTCAGGTTCCTGATGCGCATCCACGATCCGCTGAAGCAATGGAAACTGTCGCCGATGGACCTCGAATCCCGGCGCCGCTGGGAGGAATACACCAAGGCCAAGGAAGAGATGCTGGAGCGGACGCATATTCCCGAGGCGCCTTGGTGGGTGGTGGAAGGCAACGACAAGAAGCGGGCACGCCTCAATTGCATCCATCATCTGTTGCAGCAGATACCTTACGGTGAGGTCGAACACGCGCCTATCGCCTTGCCCGCCCGCGAGCACATGCCGGACTATGCGCGAAGGCCGGTGCCAGCCGAGCTGAACGTTCCCAAAATCTTTTGAGACAAGGCCATGCAATGGATTTCTTTAGACGCTTTACCATTCTGATCTGCGCCCCGGCCTTCGACGCCGACGATCTCGAAGGCCATCGGCTGGGCGAGATAACGACGGCCATCGAGCGGCTCGGCTTCCAGGTCGTGCGGGCGCGACGCGTCGAGGATGCAGAGATCGTGGTGCAGACGGACGCGGCCATCGGCTGCATGGTGGTCGATTGGGGCAAAAAGGGTCTCGACGGCAAGTCCGCAGCGCTGATCAATCTGATGCGCCGCCGCGGGCTGGAAATGCCGATCGTCATCCTGGTCCGCCGCAAGCGGCTGGAGGACATTCCGGTCGAAGTGATGGATTACATCGACGGCTACATCTTCCTCTCCGAGGAGACACCGGATTTCATCGCCCGCAACCTAGTGAGCCGCCTGAAGCAGTACGCCGAAACGCTGAAGACACCGTTCTTCGGCGCACTGGTCGACTATGCCGAGGAGGGCAACCAGCTCTGGACCTGTCCGGGCCACAACGGCGGCATCTTCTACAACAGAAGCCCGATCGGCCGGATCTTCGTGGAACATCTAGGCGAGGCGGTGTTCCGCGACGACCTCGACAACTCGGTCCTCGACCTCGGCGACCTGCTGGTCCACGAGGGCCCGGCGCTAAAAGCCCAGCAGGAGGCGGCGCAGATCTTCGGCGCGGAGAAGACCTACTTCGTGCTGAACGGCACGTCTTCGTCCAACAAGATCGTCCTGCAGGCGCTGGTGGCCGAAGGCGACCTCGTCCTGTTCGACCGCAACAACCACAAGGCCGCCCACCATGGCGCGCTGTTCCTGGGCCGCGGCACGCCAGTTTACCTCGAAACCGACCGCAATGCGCATGGGCTGATCGGGCCCATCTTCCACGAGGCGTTCGACGAAGCGCGCATTCGCGAGAAGATCCGGACCCATCCGCTGATCGATGACAAGGAGGCGTGGAAGCGCGAACGGCCCTTCCGCGTCGCGGTGATCGAGCAGTGCACCTACGACGCACGATCCACGACGCGCGCGCCATCATCGAGAAGATCGGCCATCTCTGCGACTACATCCTGTTCGACGAGGCATGGGCGGGCTTCATGAAATTCCACCCGCTCTATGCCGGCCGTTTCGCCATGGGCCTCGAGGGACTGGGGCCCGACAGCCCGGGCATCTTCGCCACGCAGTCGGCGCACAAGCAGCTGGCGAGCTTCAGCCAGGCCTCCCAGATCCATGTCCGGGACAGCCATATTGCGGGCCAGCGGCGGCGCATCGAACACCGGCGCTTCAACGAGTTCTTCATGCTGCACGCCTCGACCTCGCCCTTCTATCCGCTGTTCGCCTCGCTGGACGTCGGCGCGCAGATGATGAAAGGCAAATCCGGCGAGGTTCTGTGGGACGACACCATCCGCCTGGGAATCGAGATCCGCAAGAAGATGCGCGCCATCCGGCGCGAGTTCGAGGACAAGGAGAGCGATTCGGCGCGGCGCTGGTTCTTCGAGCCTTTCGTCGCCGACCGCACCCTCTCGGGCGAGCGAGACGTGGCCTGGGAGGACGTGCCGACCGACGAGCTGGCGCGGGATGTCCGGCACTGGGAATTGACTCCCGACGCGCGCTGGCACGGCTTCCATCACCTCGCGCCGGGCTATGCCATCACCGATCCCAACAAGCTGATCGTGCTCACGCCCGGCTTCGATCGCGAGACGGGAGCCTATGCCGACCACGGCATCCCGGCGCCGGTGGTGGCGCAGTATCTGCGCGAGAACCAGGTCGTCCCGGAGAAGAACGACCTCAATTCTCTCCTGTTCCTGCTGACGCCGGGCGTGGAATCAAGCAAGGCCGGCACACTCTTGAGCGCGCTGGTCGCCTTCAAGAAGCTGCACGACGACAATGCGCGCCTCGACGACATGATCGGCGAGTTTGTGCGAAGGCGGCCGGCACGCTACGCCGGCCTGCGGCTCCGCGACCTCTGCTCGGAGATGCATGCCTTCTTCCGCGACAGCGCAGTCAGCAGCCTGCAGCGCGCGCAGTTCGCGCCCGAGCATCTTCCGGAACCGGCGATGGCGCCGCACGAAGCGGTGCACCTGCTGGTACGCAACGACGTGGACTATGTGCCGATCGACGAGGCGCATGGCCGGATCGCCACCACCCTGTTCGTCGTCTACCCGCCCGGCATCGCCAGCATCGTGCCGGGCGAGCGACTCGACGAGCGGGCGCGACCGATGCTCGACTATCTGAAAATGTTCGAGCGGAGCGCCAACCTGTTTCCCGGTTTCGACGTTGAGATCCAGGGCATCTATCGCGAGACCGGCAAGGACGGCACCATCCGGTTCTATACCTACGTGGTGCGCGAATAGGCCGGTGGTTCACTGGCGCCCGGCCCAAGTGGGCGTTGCATCAGCACGGTATCGGTCCATTGCCCGTACTTCAGTCCGACACCTTCGAGAACGCCGACCAGCCGGAAGCCGAACGCCTCGTGAAGATTACGGGATGCCATATTGCTGGCATCGATGTAGGCGAACATCTGGCGGAAGCCTTCCTGGGTGCAGGATTCGATGAGCGCCGGCAGCAGGGCCCGGCCGATCCCCGAATGCAGATGGCCGGGATGGACGTAGATCGAATGCTTCACGGCATACCGGTAGGCCGGCCTCTTTCGGAAGGGCACGGCATAGGCGTAACCCACGACAGCACCGCCGCGTTCGGCGACGAGATGAGGCAGGCGGCGGCGCAACATGTTCTTGCGGCGGCGCTTGATGTCGTCGTCGCGCAAGGGATCGGGGGCCATGAACTCGGCATCGAGCTCCGACTGGCCGTGGCGGACATGATGCTCGTAGATGGCCAGCATGGCCGGCACGTCGCTTTCCACCGACGGCCGCACCGCCATCGGCAATGCTGTCGTCTCGAGAAATTCCTTCGTGGCCGTCACCAAAAGACCCTCCGGGACTATTTCCCTGCGGCATCAATCATGGCGTGATGACGATTTCATGTCGGGATCGTAGCAGCCGAGGCATACTGGCGGCTGGCATGTGCCTTGCTTAAACTGCTGGGGAACGAAACAAGACGGTCGTTATGAGCATCCACGTCGCGCTGCATCATCGAACGACCTATCTCTACGACCGTCCGGTGGCCCTTGGGCCACAGGTGGTACGCCTGCGTCCGGCGCCGCACTCGCGCACACCCGTGCTGTCCTATTCGCTGAAAGTCACGCCGGCCGAGCACTTCATCAACTGGCAGCAGGACCCGCAGGGCAATCACCTGGCCCGGCTGGTGTTCCCGGAGAAGACCGACAGGTTCGAGATCGTGGTCGATCTCGTGGCCGACATGTCGGTCAACAACCCCTTCGATTTCTTTCTGGAGCCCGAAGCCGAGACCTGGCCCTTCGCCTACGACCCGTCACTGGCCGAGGAGATTGCGCCGTTCCGCAAACTGGAACCGCCCGGCCCTCTGCTCAAGGCCTGGCTCGCCAAGGTCGATCGCACGAAGGTCCGGACCGTCGACTTCATCGTCGGCCTCAATGCGCGACTGCAGAAGGACATCGGTTACATCGTCCGGCTGGAGCCGGGCGTGCAGACCTGCGAGCAGACGCTGGCCCTCGCCAAGGGTTCGTGCCGCGACACCGGCTGGTTGCTGGTCACCATCATGCGCCACCTGGGGTTCGCCGCGCGCTTCGCCTCGGGCTACCTGATCCAGCTCAAGCCCGACGAGAAGCCGCTCGACGGACCCGAAGGCCCGACCGACGACTTCACCGACCTTCACGCCTGGTGCGAGGTCTATCTGCCGGGTGCGGGATGGATCGGCCTCGATCCCACGTCGGGGCTGCTGACGGGCGAAGGCCACATACCGCTTGCCTGCACGCCGGAACCATCGAGCGCGGCACCGATCGAAGGTGCAGTCGAGAAGTGCGAGGTCGAGTTTGCGCACGAGATGACCGTGCGGCGCGTGCGCGAGACGCCGCGCACGACCAAGCCCTACACGGACGCACAATGGGCGACGCTGCTCAAAGTCGGCGAGACGATCGAAGGCGATATCGCCAAGGGCGACGTCCGGCTCACCATGGGCGGCGAGCCCACCTTCGTGTCGGTCGACGACATGGACGGCGCGGAATGGAACACGCTGGCGCTGGGCCCGGAGAAGCGGCGGCTGGCGGGCGTGCTGTTCCGCAAGCTCGCCGACCGCTTCGCCAAGAAGCCTCTCCTGCACTTCGGCCAGGGTAAATGGTATCCCGGCGAACAGCTGCCGCGCTGGGCACTCTCTTGCCACTGGCGCAAGGACGGCCAGCCGATCTGGCGCGATCCGCACCTCACCGCCGTCGAATCCAGGCCGGTCGGCACCACGCAGGAGGCGGCGCAGCGCTTTGCGCTGGCTCTCGCCGAGCGACTGCAGCTCAATCCCGGCTACCTCTTCCCGGCCTTCGAGGACACCTGGTACTATCTGTGGCGCGAACGGCGGCTTCCGAGCAACGTCGAGGTCGATGCTGCAAAGGTGAAGGACCCGCTGGAGCGGGAACGGCTTGCGCGCGTCTTCGAGAAGGGCCTCGAAAGTGTCGCGGGCTACGTGTTGCCGATCGCGCGCGAGCGCAGCGGACGGACGAACGGACAGGGACACGGGAATGGACATGGGGGCCGCTGGCGCAGCGGGCCGTGGTTCCTGCGCTCCGAGAAATGCTACCTGATTCCCGGCGACTCGGCGCTCGGCTACCGCCTGCCACTCGATTCCCTGCCCTGGGCGGCGCCGGCGGATGCCGACTTCATCGCCGATCCCGATCCGATGATTGCCTATCCCGACCTGCCGCCGCTCGACACCTTCCGCCGGGCCCCGGTGCTGCGCCGTCAGGAGCGCGGAATCCCCCTCGACACCACGGGGGACGGCGATGCACGCCGCGAAGCCTGGCGCCGCGCGCTGGCGCCCGACCTTGCGGGCCGGCCCGGCATCGGCGCCTCGGCCGGCTCCATCGTGCGTACGGCAATGTCGTTCGAGCCGCGCGACGGACACCTCTATGTCTTCATGCCGCCAGTCGAGCGCACCGAGGACTATCTCGACCTCGTGGCGGCGGTCGAGGACACGGCCGAGGAACTTGGCCAGCCGGTCTTCATCGAAGGCTATCCACCGCCGGGCGGCGATTCACGGCTGCTGAACTTTAGCGTCACCCCCGACCCCGGCGTGATCGAGGTCAATATCCACCCCGCGGCAAGCTGGCCCGAACTCGTCGAGCGCACCGAGATCGTCTACGAGGAAGCCCGCACGACCAGGCTCGGCGCGCAGAAATTCATGATCGACGGCCGGTATACCGGCACCGGTGGCGGCAATCACTTCGTGCTGGGCGGCCCGTCGGCACCCGACTCGCCGCTGCTGCGCCGACCAGACCTGCTGAAGAGCCTGCTGGGCTACTGGATCAACCATCCCTCGCTCTCGTACCTCTTCTCCGGCCTGTTCATCGGCCCGACCAGCCAGCATCCCCGGGTCGACGAGGCGCGCAACGATTCACTGCACGAGTTGGAGATCGCCTTCCGCCAGATCGCTGCCTCCTCAAAAAATGGCGGCCAGCAGACGCCGCCATGGCTGGTCGACCGTATCTTCCGCAACCTGCTGGTCGACGCCACCGGCAACGCGCATCGCACCGAGTTCTGCATCGACAAGCTCTTCACGCCGGACAGCGCCGCAGGCCGGCGCGGACTCCTCGAACTGCGTGCCTTCGAGATGCCGCCGCACTGGCGCATGAGCGTGGCCCAGCAGGCGTTGCTGCGCGGCCTGGTCGCGAAGTTCTGGGACCGGCCCTACGAACGGCCGCTCAGCCGCTGGGGTACGCGCCTGCACGACGATTTCATGTTGCCGCACTTCGTCTGGCAGGACTTTGGCGACGTTCTCGCCGATCTCGCCGAGGCGGGCTACCGGTTCGAGCCGGAATGGTTCGCGCCACATTTCGAGTTCCGCTTTCCGCGGCTGGGCGAGATTTCCCAACGTGGCATCGGGCTCGAACTGCGCCATGCGCTGGAACCGTGGCACGTGCTGGGCGAGGAGCCAGGCGGCGGCGGCGCGGTCCGCTATGTCGATTCCTCGGTCGAACGCCTGCAGGTGAAGGTCGAAGGACTGAACGATGCCCGCCATGTGATCGCCTGCAACGGCTGGCGCCTGCCGCTGCGCGCCACCGGTACGGCCGGCGAATACGTGGCCGGCGTGCGCTACCGCGCCTGGCAGCCGGCCAATGCGCTGCATCCGACCATCGGTATCCATGCCCCGCTCACCTTCGACATCCACGACAGCTGGAGCGGACGATCTCTGGGCGGCTGCAGCTACCATGTCGCCCACCCCGGGGGACGCAACTACGACCGCGTCCCCGTCAACGCCAACGAGGCCGAGGCACGCCGTCGCGCCCGCTTCTTCCCGATCGGCCACACGCCAGGCGACAGCCCCGAGCCCCGCCGGATGGAGAATCCCGAGCACCCCCTGACGCTGGATCTGCGACGGGCGTGAGGTAGACCTCGCCCCTGCCGCATGCGATTCTAACCCTTCCAATTCCTTCTTTCAGCGGGCCCATGGAGTCGTTGCGCGGCCTTCTCTCTTCGCCGGCAAGCGCGTACGACGAACTGGTCACCGGCCAGAAGTCGATCCGCTACCACTGGCAGGGCATCCTTAGCGTCATCCGCGCGCTGCCGGGCGGCTTGGGCGAGCGCGTCGAAAGCGCACAACGCCAGCTCGAGGAATCGGGCGCCACCGTCAACCTGCTGGACGACCGCGCGGCACCGCGCTGGACGTTCGACCCCCTGCCTTTCGTCGTGGCACCCGACGAATGGGCGGCGCTCGAGACCGGCCTGATCCAGCGCGCCCGCCTGCTCGACGCCATCCTGGCCGACGTCTACGGCCCCCAGACCCTCCTGAAGGAGCGGCGGCTGCCGCCGATGCTGGTCCATGCCAATCGGCATTTCCACCGCCCCTGCCGGGTCACCGATGGGGTGGCGCCGACCCGCTACCTTGCCCACTACGCCGTCGATCTCGTGCGGCTGGGCGATGGCCGGTGGCACGTCCTCGCCGACCACACCGAAGTACCGGCCGGCATCGGATATGCACTGGAAATGCGTCGCGTGCTGGCGCGCAGCCTGCCCGAAGCCTTCCGCTCCATTCCGGTGCGCCACCTCAGGCCCTTCGTCGACCGCTGGCACGATTCGCTGCTGGCGATGTCACCCGGCGACATCGCCCATCCGAACATGGCCGTTCTGACGCCGGGATCGCTGTCGGCAACCTACTTCGAGCACGTCTATCTTGCCCGCGCGTTGGGCGTCCCCCTGGTCGAAGGCGGCGACCTGGTGGCGCGCGACGGCCAGGTGTCGCTCAAGACCCTGGCGGGCTTGCGGCCAGTGCACATGCTGCTGCGCCGTCTCGACAGCGCCTTCGTCGACCCCCTGGAACTGCGCGCCGATTCGGCCCTCGGCGTGACCGGCCTGGTCGAAGCGACGCGCAATGGCCGCATCGCGCTCGCAAACGCCCTGGGCTCGGGTGTCGTCGAAACGCCCGCCCTGATGCCGTTCCTCGAGCGCCTGTGCGAACGCCTGCTCGGCCAGCCGCTCGCCCTGCCGTCGCTCGACGTTTGGTGGCTGGGCGAGCCTGCTGCCGCGGCCTTCGTGATGGCCAACCTCGATGAGATGATCGTGCGCCCCTGCCTCGGCACCGACCGCGAACCGGTCGTGGTCGGTATGCTGGAGGTGGCCGAGCGCAAGGCGCTTGAAGACCGCTTGCGCGCCCAGCCCGGCCAGTTCGTGGCCCAGCATCCCTTCACGCCCTCGCTCAGTCCGCGCTGGGACGGCAAGGGGCTGGCGCCGGCGGCTGTCGTGATGCGGGTCTTCGTGAGTGCCGAGGGCGATGGCTATCGCGTGCTGCCCGGCGGGCTCGCGCGTGAGCCCGCAGGCGACACCGCCTTGCGTTCGCTGAGTAGGCTGAATGGGACGCTGAAAGACGTCTGGGTGCTGGCCGAGGATGCCGCCGACGTGGAGTTGCCGGCAACCCGGCGCTTCCATCAGCTTTCCGTCGAGCGTGGCGGTGCCGATCTGCAAAGCCGTGTCGCCGACAACCTGTTCTGGCTCGGTCGCTATATCGAGCGCCTGGACAACGACTCCCGCCTGCTGCGCACCACTGTCACCAGGATCGCCCAAGGCGCCATGGGACCCCGTGATTCCATCGAACTGCGCCTCCTCGGCAAGCTGCTCGCACAGGCGAACCTGATGGAGCAGGCTTCGGCACTCGCGGCGCCGGAGAGCGCCGCCTTCCAGCAGGGCCTCGAAGGCGTCGCCTCCGACGAACGCGGCCTCGCCACCGTCCTCGACGCCATCCAGCGCTTGGCCGGTACGCTCCGCGATCGTTTCTCCGCCGACATGACCATCGCCGTCGGCCCGTTGATCGCCGAGGTACGCCACCGCCTGCTGATGGCGCGCGGCAACCTCGATCCCCTGCTCGCCGCTCTCGACGAGATCGTACGTTTCGTGGCGACGCTTTCGGGGCTTGCGCAGGAGAACATGACCCGCGGCACGGGCTGGCGCTTCCTCGATCTGGGGCGGCGTCTCGAGCGCGCGCAGTTCATCCTGACCGGGGCGCTCAGCTCCTTTACCCAATCGCCGATTGACTGGGATGCGGCGATGCGTCTGGCGCTGGAACTCTGCGACAGCACGATCACCTATCGCACGCGCTATCTGGGCCAGCTCCAGCCGGCGCCGGTCCTCGATCTCGTCATGCTCGACGACAGCAATCCGCGCGCGCTTGCCTTCCAGTTGCGCGCCATCGACGTCCATCTCGACTTCCTCACCAAGGCCTCGGGCGTCCAGGTGCCCAAACTCCCCGACTCTCTGGACTTGGATCTCGCTGCGGTGGTCCGGCAGTTCGGCGGCGACGAGAAGGCCTGGCGGCACGAGGGACTGGCACTCGCCATGCTGCGCGACGTGACGACAGACACCGACGAGAGACTCGAGGCGCTCTCGGGCGCGATCACGCGCGCCTATTTCAGCCACGTGCCGGCGTCGCAGGCCGTCGGCACCTCGGGCAGCTGAGGAAGATCGGGCAATGCGATACCTGCTCACTCATCGCACGACTTACAGCTATGCCAGCAGCGTCGACTCGGCGCACCACATCGCGCACCTGAGGGCCAGGGAATTTCCCGGACAGAAAGTGATCTCGATCGATCTCGAGACCAGCCCGGATCCGGCCCTTGCAGTTCAGCATCTCGATCACTTCGGCAACCACATCGACATCTATCGCATCGACAAGCCGCATCAGCGCTTCGACATCGAAGTGCGTGCCGCGATCGACGTCCGCTTCCCCGATCCACCGCCCGCCGCGTCGACGCCGCGCTGGGAAGAGGTTCGCGCCGCCCTGAATGGCGACGGCTTTCCCGTGCCGGTTGAGGCGAGCGAATTCGTCTACGAATCGGCGCTGGTGCCAACGGTAGAGGTACTGCGGGACTACGGCGCGCAGTCGTTCACGGCAGGCCGGCCAATTCTCGAGGCGGCGCGTGAACTTACCTCACGCATCAAGGCCGACTTTACCTATCAGCCAGGCGCCACCGACATCAGCACGCCGCTGGCCGAAGTCTTCGCCGGCAAGAGCGGCGTCTGCCAGGATTTTGCCCACGTCGAGATCGCGGCGCTGCGCGCCCACGGTCTCGCTGCCGGATACGTCTCGGGCTACATCCGTACGGTCCACTCACGCAGCGAACTCGCTTTGCGCGGCGCCGACGCAAGCCACGCCTGGGTGGCGGTGTGGTGCGGTGAGGCGGCGGGCTGGGTCCACCTCGATCCGACCAACGACCTGGTGGCCCGCGAGGACCACGTAGCTGTCGCCTGGGGCCGGGACTTCGCCGATGTGAGCCCGCTGCGCGGCGTGATCCTGGGTGGCGACTCCCACACCTACAGCGTCGCAGTCACCCTGGTGCCGAACGGCTGATTGTCAGCCGCCGAGGAAATCCTTGGTCCACTGCCCATAGTCGCCCTCGCGGGTGACGCGCTTCATCAGCTCGGCGTCGGCGATGCCCGGCAGCTTCGATGGCGCGGTGCCTTCTCTCAAGGCTTTCAACGTGTCATGGACCGCCTTCACGCCAGCGGCGAAAGGCTGGTGGCCCTGCAGGGCGATTCGCACGCGACGGGCGGCGAGATAGTCGCGGTCGGTGAGCTCACCCGATACGCCGCCCATGATCAGCGGCAGGCGGGTCGCGGCCGAGATGGCGTCGAGTTCGGCTCGTGTCTTGATGCCGACAAAGAACAGCGCATCGACGCCCACTGCCTCGTATGCCTTGCCGCGAACGATCGCGTCGTCGAGCCCTGTGATGGTGATCGCACTGGTACGGCCGGCGATGCAGAGCGCCGGATCCTGGCGGCCGGCGAGGGCTGCCTTCATCTTGCCGACGCCCTCGGCAATGGAGACGAGCCGCGGCTTGGTCGTGCCATGCGGCGTCGGCAGCTCGGTGTCCTCGATGCTCATGCCGCTGACGCCGGCCGTCTCCAGCTCCTCGACCGTGCGCTTGACGTTGAGCGCATTGCCGTACCCGTGATCGGCATCGACCATCAGCGGCAGGTTACCCGCCCGATTGATACGGTAGGCCTGGGCCGCGAATTCCGAGAGCGTGAGCACGATCAGGTCGGGCGCCCCCAGCACCGTCATCGAGGCGACCGAGCCCGCGAACATGCCGATCTCGAAGCCCAGATCCTCGGCGATGCGGGCGGAGATCGGATCGAAGACCGACCCCGGATGGTAGCAACGATCTCCGGCGAGGAGCGCCCGGAAGCGCTGGCGGCGGTCAGTCCAATGCATGGCAATCTCCAATTTCGACGGGCAAACCGGGCCGTGCCACCGTGACTTGCAGTCTTGGCTTGCAGAAGCGTAGCGTTCTTAGCATTGGCGGAACGAAGGCGCGACGTTCGCCTAAAGAAGAACATGCGCCAGGGGGAAATGCCATGTTCGACGTTCTCGACCGGCAGACTCGTCTGACCGGCAATCAGATAAAGATCATTTCGGCGGCGGTGATCGGCGACGCGCTCGAATTCTTCGACTACTTCCTGATCGGCTTCGTGCTGGCCTTTGTCATCGGCCCGTGGAAGCTCACCTTCGGCCAGTCCGCCATCGTGCTGATGTCGTCGGGTGTCGGCGCAATCATCGGCGCCTATGTCTGGGGCTGGCTCGCCGACCGCATCGGGCGCCGCAAGGTGTTCATCGGCACGGTGTTGAACTTCTCGATCGCCACCGGCCTGCTCTACTTCACGCCGGACAACGGCTGGGTCTACCTGACCATCATGCGCTTCTTCGTTGGCGTCGGCGTCGGCGGCCTCTACTGCGTGGACCTGCCGCTGGTGCAGGAGTTCATGCCCTCGTCCAAACGTGGCTGGGTCGGCGGGCTCGTGACCTGCGTCATCCCGCTTGGCGTCGGCATGGGCGCCGTGCTCGGTGCCTTCATGGGCGCCGACCAGTGGCGTCTCCTGTTCGCAATCGGCGTGCTGCCGGCACTAATCGTCCTGTTGATCCGCATCTGGGTCCCCGAGTCGCCGTGGTGGCTGGTGCGCCAGGGTCGCTACGAGGAAGCCCGGAAATCGCTGGCATGGGCGCTGCAGATGGAGCCGTCCAAACTTCCCCTGCCGAACGCAGCCAGCGCACCAATACCGGTGAAAGCCAGCTGGTTCGAACTCTTCAAATACCCGCGAAGCCTGTTGGTGTCGTGGCTGGGCAACGCCGGCGCCCAGACCGGCGTCTACGGCGTCGTGCTGTGGGCACCGTCGCTGTTCGTCCTGCTGCTCAAGGTGACGCCACAGGAAGCCTCGAAGATGATGATCCTGCTGACCGTGGTCGGCTTCTTCGGTCGCCTCGCCTTCTCGTTCCTCTCCGAGGCGATCGGGCGGCGCAACTCGGGTGGCCTGTTGGGCTTCGGCGCCGGTGCCCTCATCATCCTGGCCGGCTACAACTACAATGCCACGCTGTTCGGGCTTTCCGCCTTCTGGCTGATCCTGGCGGCGTCGATGTTCTTCGCCGACGGCGGCTTCGCCATCGTCGGGCCCTATGCCGCCGAGGTCTGGCCGTCGCACCTGCGCACCACCGGCATGGGATCGGCCTACGGCTTCGGCGGCATCGGCAAGATCATCGGCCCGCTCGGATTGGCGCTGATCGTCGGTTCCGGCAACTACCTGAAACCAGATGTGCCGCTGCCGCAGATCCCTACGGCCTTTCTTTATCTTGGCTGCTGGTTCCTGATGGCCGGCGTGGTCTATTATTTCTTCGGGATCGAGACCAAGAGCAAGTCGATCGACCAGATCGACAAGGAACTGGGCGTAGCCTGATGAGTAACACTGTTCGGAGAAGTTGGCCTTGGATACGCTGATCCCGTCTGCCGCCAGCCTTGCCGGCGACCCGGCCGTCATCGCGCGCGCCGAGGCCTTGCGGCCGGCGATCGAGGCCGCTTCGAGCGACATCGAGAAGGGGCGCCGGCTGCCGCCGGCGCTCCTCGACAGATTGCACGAGGCGCGGCTGTTCCGCCTGCTGATGCCGCGCTCGTCGAACGGGCTCGAGACCGATCCCATCACCTTCTTCCACGTGATCGAGACGATCGCCCGCGGCGACGCCTCCACCGCCTGGTGCGTGAGCCAGGCCGGCGGCTGCGCCATGTCGGCGGCCTATCTCGACCTGCCCGTGGCCCAGGAGATCTTCGGCCGGGATCCCCGCGCCGTCCTGGCGTGGGGTCCTGGCCCCCGGGTCAAGGCGATCGAGACCGACGGCGGCTATCGCGTCACCGGCGTGTGGGCCTTCGCGTCGGGCGGCCGGCACGCGACGTGGCTCGGCGCGCATTGTCCGGTCTTCAAGGCCGACGGCACGCCCCTGATCGGCCCGGACGGCCGGCAGGTCGAGCGCACCATGCTGGTGCCGACCGCCGACGTGGCGTGGACCGACATCTGGGACACCGTGGGCCTGCGCGGCACGGCCAGCGACCAGTTCGCCCTCACCGACCATTTCGTGCGCGCCGACCATTCGATCACACGCGACTTCGAAAAGGAATGCCGCGAGCCCGGGCCGCTCTACCGGATGTCGGCGATGACCTGCTACGAGGTGGGCTTCTCCGGCGTAGCCCTCGGGATCGCGCGCGCCGCGCTCGATGCCTTCGTCGACGTCGCCCGCAACAAGGTGCCGCGCGGCATGAAGAGCCCGATCCGGGACAATGCCGTGGTCCAATCCCATGCCGCCCAGGCCGAGGTCAACGTCCGCGCGGCGCGCGCCTTCCTGCTGCAGGCGGTCGCCGACATCTGGCACACCGTCGCCCAACCAGGCGGCAAGCTGACGGTCGATCAGCGCATCACCATCCGCATGGCCTCGACCCACGCCATTCACAAGGCACGCGAAGCGGTCGACTTCGCCTACAATGCCGCCGGCGCCAGCGCGATTTTCGGCAGCCATCCACTGGAGCGGCGCTTTCGCGACATCCACACCGTCACCCAGCAACTGCAGGGGCGGTTGTCCCATTTCGAAACCGTTGGTGCCTGGATGCTGGGAGCCGACGCCGACCTCACCTTTGTCTGACCCAACACAGGAGACTGAACGATGCCACTGGGCGCCCTGCAACATTACACGATCGAGCCGTCCAACCTGAAGAAGACCGTGAAGTTCTATTGCGAAGTGCTGGGCCTCAAGGACGGCGAACGTCCGCCCCTGGGCTTCCCCGGCAACTGGCTCTATTCCGGCGGCGTCGCCACCGTCCACCTGCTGGGACCGCGCAAGCCGCGCGAGGGCATCGTCGTGCGCGGCACCAAAAAGAAGTTCAAGGACACCGGTCGCTTCGACCATATCGCCTTCTCAGGCACCGACATTGCCGGCGTGCGCAAGAAGCTCAAGGCCAAGAAGGTCAAGTTCCGCGAGCAGACCATCCCGCGCACCGGCGGCCAGCAGATCTTCCTCTACGATCCCGACGGCGTTGGCGTGGAGATCAATTTCCCGCCGCCCGGCACCAAGTAGCGGCGTGCTCCGCTCGATCGACGTCCAGGCCGTCGAGCCATTGGCCGACGGTGCCACCTTCGGTGCGGCCGGTGCCTATGAGCGCGTCATCGGCACCGCGAAGGGCGAGGTCGATCCGGCGGCCCCCGCCAACAAGGGCATCGCGCTGATCGATAAAGCGCCACGCAATGCGCGCGGCATGGTCGAGTACACGACGGACTTCTTCGTGCTGCGCCCGGACGACCCCGCACGGGGCAACGGCCGCATCCTCTACGAAGTGAACAACCGCGGCCGCAAGATGCTGTTCGGCAACATCGCCGACGGCCCGCAGGGCGTGAACGATCCCAAGACCCTGGCCGACGTCGGCAACAGCTTCCCGCTGCGAAGGGGCTACGTGATCGTCTGGTCCGGCTGGGACCCCGACGCGCCCCGCGCCAACAAGGGACTGGGCCTGATCGCGCCCGTGGCTACTGAGAATGGCCAACCCATCGTCCAATGGGTACGGGACGAATTCGTCTCGGGCACGCGCGGCGGAGCCCTCGAGGCTTTCAGGCTTTCGTACGAAATGGCCTCGCAGGACGGCGCGAAGCTCACCGTACGCGCACGCCAGACAGATCCACCGCAGGAAGTCGCATGGGCGTCGATTGACGCCAGGTCGGTCAAGCTTGCCGAGGGCAAGCCGAAGCCCGGATACGTCTACGAATTCACCTACCGGGGCACCAACCCGAAGGTGCAGGGACTGGGCTTCGCCGCGACCCGAGACTTCGTGAGCTGGCTGAAGAACGACCCGAAGGCTGGCGAGGTGACCGGCCGGTCGATTACACATGCGCTTGCCATCGGCTTCTCCCAGGCCGGCCGCTATCTCCGCAACCACATCTCCGAGGGCTTCAACCGCGACGAGCAGGGCCGCAAGGTCTTCGACGGCATTCATTCGCATATCGCCGGCGTCGGCCGCGTGTTCTTCAACGCGCCCTTCGCCCAACCGGCGCGCACCGGCACTCAGCACGAGGACCATGACTATCCCGAGAACGAGTTTCCGTTCTCGACGGCCAAACTCTCCGACCCGTTGACCGGCAAGACCGGTACGCTGTTCCGCGGTGACGGGTCCGATCCGCTGCTGATCGAGACAAATACCTCGACCGAGTACTGGCAGAAGGGAGCATCGCTGCTGCACACCGATCCGTTGGGCATCAGGGACGTCGCCCTGCCGGAAAACTCCCGCGTCTACATGATTGCCGGCACCCAGCATGGCGGTCGCGCCGGCGCCACGACCGATCCCGGGCCCAACCTCAATCCGCGCAACCCGCACAATCCGATGCCGGCGGTTCGCGCCCTGCTGGTGGCGCTCGACGACTGGGTCGTCTCGGGTAAGGTCCCGCCGCCCAGCCGCGTGCCCACTCTGGCCGAGCGCACGCTCGTCGAGGCGGACAAGGTCGGCTTCCCGGCCGTGCCGGGCGCCGCCATCGTTCGTTTCACCAACCGCGTAACGCCGCCCGGCGACTGGGTGCACCCCAAGCCCGCGGCCCAGGCCTATCGCACGCTGGTCTGCCGGGTCGATGCCGACGGCAACGAGGCGGACGGCGTCCGCCTTCCCGACGTCGCCGTGCCGCTCGCCACCTACACCGGCTGGAACGAATACAAGCCGCCCTACCCGGCGGGCGAGATCGCCGACCGCGACGGAAGCTGCCTGCCCTTCGCACCGGACAAGGCCGCGCGCGAGGCGTCGGGCGATCCGCGGCTCTCCATCGCCGAGCGCTACAAGAGCGGCGCCGACTATGTCGCGAAGGTACAGGCCGTCGTCGCGGCGCTACTCGCCGACCGGTTGATCCTGCCCGAGGATGCCGAGACGTATGTCGAGCGCGCGCGGCGTGAACCGCGCGTCGCGCCCTGAAGGAGATCCTGAGTGGCCAGGCTCGATCGCAACGGCGTCAAAATACACTACGAGGTCCATGGCAGCGGTCCGACGCTTCTGCTCAGCCACGGCTACAGCTCGACCTGCCGCATGTGGGACGGCCAGATTGCAGCCCTGAAAGATCGCTACCAGGTGGTCGTCTGGGATTTTCGCGGCCACGGCGAGTCGGATTATCCCACCGATCCCGGCCTCTACTCCGAGGCGCTGACGGTGGGCGACATGCGTGCCTTGCTCGACGCCGTGGGCGCCCGGAAGGCGATCGTCGCCGGCCTGTCGCTGGGCGGCTACATGTCGCTCGCCTTCAACGCCAGCCATCCCGACCGGGTGCGCGCCCTGATGCTGTTCGACACCGGACCGGGCTTCAAGAAGGACGAGGCGCGGGCCAAGTGGAACGAGACCGCCCACAAGCGTGCCGCCGACCTCGAAGCGCGTGGCCTCGCCGCCCTCAATGCCAGCGACGAGGTCAGGTTGACCCGCCACCGCGATGCCAAGGGACTGGCCGGTGCGGCGCGCGGCATGCTGGCTCAGCAGAACGACCGGGTGATCCAGTCGCTCGACGAGGTCGCCGTGCCTACGCTCGTGCTGGTCGGCGCCAACGACACAAATTTCCTCGCCGCCACCGACTACATGGCAGCCAAGATCAAGCGCGCCGCCAAGGCGGTGATCCCCGACGCCGGCCATGCAGCCAACCTGCATCAGCCCGCACTATTCAATCAGGCGGTCGAGGCCTTCCTCGCCAAACTGCCGGCAGCTTAAGGAGTACGGACAATGGGCAAGCGGATTGCGGTCGTCGGTGTCGGCGCATTGGGCGGATATGTCGGCGGCTACCTCGCCAAGGCGGGCGAGGACGTAACCCTGATCGACTTCTGGCCCGAGAACATCGAGACCATCCGCAAGCGCGGCCTCGAACTCGATGGCGTCACGCCGGAAGAGAAGTTCACGGTCACCGAGGCCAAGACCATGCATCTCACCGAGGTAGAGGCGCTCTCTCGGCAGAAGCCGATCGACATCGCCTTTGTCTCGATGAAGTCCTACGACACCGAATGGGCGACGGCGCTGATCAAGCAGTACCTGGCGCCCGATGGCTATATCGTGTCGCTGCAGAACTGCCTGAACGAGGAGCGCATCGCGGGCGTCGTCGGCTGGGGCAAGACCGTCGGCATGGTGGCCTCGCTGATCTCGGTCGACATGTACGAGCCCGCCCGCATCCGCCGGACCGTCGCCAAGGGCGGCGACAAGCACACGGTGTTCCGCGTCGGCGAGGTCCATGGCCGCATCACCAAGCGCGTCGAGGAACTGCGCGAGATGGTGGCCCGCATCGACAGCGCCAAGACCACGACCAACCTGTGGGGCGAGCGCTGGTCCAAGCTCTGCCAGAACGGCATGAAGAACGGCGTCTCGGCCGCGACCGGCCTCACCGGCGCCGACTGCGACCGCAACGACGCCATCCGCCGCTTCTCGATCAAGCTCGGCGGCGAGGCGGTGCGCGTGGGCCAGGCGCTGGGCTACCACATCGAGAAGATCGGCAAGTTCGAACCCGAGCAACTCGCCCGGGCGGCCGAAGGCGACAAGGCCGCCCTCGACGAGGTCGAAGCAATCCTGCGGCCGGGCTCGAACACCAACCCCAACCCACGCGCCGACATCCAGCGCCCGTCGATGGCCCAGGACATCCGCAAGGGACGCCGCACCGAGATCGAATTCATGAACGGCTATATCGCAGAGCGCGGCGACTACATCGGTGTCGCCGCCCCCACCCACACCAAGCTGACCGAGATCGTGAAGAAGGTGGAGCGGCAGCAACTCAAGGCCTCACCCGCCCTGCTGGGCGGCTGAGGATGGCATCGGCGAGAGACGTCATCGACACGCTGGTGGGCATCGCCCCGGGCTCGAAGCTCGACGCGATCCGCGCCAACCGCAGCGAGGCGCGCAAGCACGCCCAGGCGAGCTATGCGTCGCTGTTCGAGCCGCGCGAGGTGGGCGGTGTCGCTGCCTACGAGCGCAATGCCATCGCCGCCTTCGTCGCGGGCCTGCATGGCGAACCCAGGACGATTGCCTTTTATGCCGCCAGGCTGCCGACAAACCTGCGCGCCACCGTCGCGGCCGAAGTGGCCGCGGCCAGCAGCAAGGGCCCCTACGGCCACTTCCCCAAGGGACCGCTCAGCACGGAGGATGCGCCCGGCCCGACCTGGAAGATGAGCGAGGCCGGCCGCCAGGCGCTGGGCGCGCGGCTGGCGGCGGCGTTCGAGCACACGCACATGCTGGTGTTCCATCCGCGCGATGCCGCCGCACCTGCCCTGCAGGCGCTGCTAGATGCCGGTTGGTCGACGACCGACATCGTGACGGTCTCGCAGCTCGTCTCCTTCCTCGCCTACCAGATCCGGGTCGTTGCCGGCCTCACCACGCTTGCGAGCACCCTATGAGCCAGAAGACTGCGACCGAGAAGACCCTCACCCCGCCGCCGCACACCGAGCCGGTGGTCTTCACCCGCGACATGCTCGACTGGCTGCCCTGGATCGAGCCCATGGCCGAGCAGGACATGACCGAGCGGCATCTCGCCAGCCTGGTCGATGCCTCGCGCGTAAAATCGCCCTATTTCAGGTTGCTGGCGCGCGATCCCGACGTGCTGGAAGCCCGCACCCGGACCGACAAGGACATCTTCTACAATCCCGAGGCCGGCCTGCCACGGGCGGAGCGCGAACTGGCCGCCGCCGCGACCTCGCGGCTGAACGGCTGCATCTACTGCGCCTCGGTCCATGCGCGCTTCGCCGCCACCTATTCCAAGCGCACCGACGACGTCCAGCGCCTGCTCGACGAGGGCGTCGGCGCCAGGCTCGACGAGCGCTGGGACGCCATCGTGGCGGCCTCGGTGGCGCTCACGGCACTGCCAATCACCTTCGGCCCGCCGCACATCGAGCGGCTGCGCAAGGCCGGGCTCGACGATGCGGCGATCGCCGACCTGATCGGCGCCGCCTCGTTCTTCAACTGGGCCAACCGGCTGATGCTGTCGCTGGGCGTGCCCGCGACGCAGGGTTAGCAGACCCTCACAGCGACGCGCGCCCTCAAGGTCCTTTGGACCGCAAGCATGAAGTTGCCGCGCCGGCCCCTACCAGTCGGTATACACGCCGTAGGCCTCGGGATCGTTGGCCCAGTCGCTGTCCAGGGCGTTGACGGAACCCGTCGGGCTATAAGGGTCGTCGGAATCGTTGGCCCGGATCGCGTCGGACATCATCCGGGCGCTGGCCGCCTTGATGTAGGCGTTGTAGGCGTCCTGGCTGCCGATATAGAGGCAGCCGCAGACGGTCTGGTCGGGGTAGACCCAGACGTTCCGGCCCTTGTAGGTCTTGCGCGAGAGTTGCTGCGCCGGCAGCGCCTGGAACGCCGCCACCTGCCCCGGCGTCTTCAGCGTGATCGTCTTGAAGCCGGCCGACGACAGCATGCTTTCCTTGCTCACGGTCGGCGGCGGCGCCGGCATGCAGGCGGCCACGGCCAGGCACGTCCCCAGAACGGCGAAAGTGGATCCGAACAGCTTCATCAAAACCTCCTCGCGCTTCAGGCGGCGGCCTTCAGCCCCATCTTGGCATCTTCCTTGATCATGTCCGACCCTTTTTCGGCGATCATGATGGTGGGGGCGTTGGTGTTGCCCGAGGTCACGGTCGGCATGATCGAGGCGTCGATCACGCGCAGGCCGGCGATGCCGTGGACCCGCAGCCGGTCGTCGACCACGGCCATCGGATCGCTGCCCATCTTGCAGGTGCCGACGACGTGGTAGGTCGTCTGGCCGGTGCGCCGGGCGAAGTCGAGCCATTCGTCGTAGCTCTGCACCTTGTCGCCGGGATTGTTCTCGAAGGCGATGAAGCGGGCGATTTTCGAATTCTGCACGATCCTGCGGGCGATCTGCATGCCCGCCACCGTGGCGTCGCGGTCGGTCTGGGCCGACAGGAAGTTCGGCCGGATGGCGGGGGCGGCACCCGGCGTGCCCGACTTGATGTGGATCGAGCCGCGGGAATCTGGCCGGCACTGGCCGATCACCACGGTCATGCCGGGATCCTTCTCCAGCATGCGCTTCTGCGCCGAATCGTAGCTGGCATGTGCCATGTGGAACTGCATGTCGGGCGATTCGAGGCCAGGCCGCGTACGGACGAAGCCATAGACAACGCCGGCGGTGAGGCTAAGCGCGCCCTTTCCCGTGGCGTAGTATTTCAAAACTTCCTTCACCAGGCTGAGGCCGCGCGTCTGCTCGTTCAGCGTCCTGATGTCCTTGACGCGCCAGTTCATGCGCGGCGCGAAGTGGTCGCCGTAATTCTCGCCGACGCCCTTCAACTCGTGCTTCACCTCGATGCCGTGCTGGCGCAGCAGCTCGGGCTGGCCGATGCCGGAATGTTCCAGCACGCCCGGCGACTGGACCGAGCCGCACGACACGATGACCTCGCGGTTGACCCGCGCCTCGCGCTTCTGGCCGTGCACCGAGTAGGCGACGCCGACGCAGCGCTTGCCCTCGAGGATCACGTTGGCCACCAGCGCGTCGGTTTCGATTTTCAGGTTGGGCCGGTTGCGGGCCGGGTCGAGGAAGGCCCGCGCCGTCGACCAGCGTTTGCCGTCCTTCATCGTCACCTGGTAGTAGCCGAAACCTTCCTGGGTGCCGTTGTTGTAATCCTTGTTCTTCGGGAAGCCGCTCGCTTCGGCGGCGTCGATGAAGGCGTCGCAGAGCGGATGCGTCTCGCGCATCTCGGCCACGTTTAGCGGCCCGCCCTTGCCGCGGCTGCTGTCGCCGCCGGGCTCGAAATGCTCCGACTTCTTGAAGTAGGGCAGCACCTGCTCGTAGGACCAGCCGCGATTGCCGAGCTGACCCCAGGTGTCGTAGTCGAGCGGCTGGCCGCGGACATAGAGCATGCCGTTGATCGAGCTCGAGCCGCCGAGCGCGCGACCGCGCGGACAGGGGATGCGGCGTCCGGCCATGCCCTCCTCCGCTTCCATCTCGAAGTTCCAGTTGAACTTGTCGTGGTTCAGGAGCTTGGTGAAGCCGGCCGGGATGTCGATCCACATCGACTTGTCGGGCGGGCCCGCTTCGAGCAGCAGCACCTTGACGCCCGCGTCCTCGCTCAGCCGGTTGGCCAGAACGCAGCCCGCCGAGCCGCCGCCGACGACGATGTAATCCCATTCAGCCATGACCCACTCCCTCCGTCTTGTTCCTCTCCGCCGCCCGGGGGAGAGCCGGGCGAAGCAACCTTCGCCCTCAGATGAGGCGTACAGACGACGTGCGTCACGCCCTCACCCGTCCTGCCCCCCTCGCGGGGAGAGGAGAATGAATGCACCAACTCTAGCGCAAATGGCAGGAAACGTGATGCCCCGGCGCGATTTCGCGCAGCGGGGGTGCCTCGATCTTGCAGCGGGCCACGGCGTAGGGGCAGCGGGTGTGGAAATGGCAGCCCGAGGGCGGCTTGACCGGACTCGGCACGTCGCCTTGCAGCACGCGCTTCTGGCGCTTGATGGCGGGGTCCGGCACCGGCACGGCCGACAGCAGGGCTTCGGTGTAGGGGTGCTGGGCCCGCATGAAGATCGAGCGCGTATCGGCATATTCGACGATGCGGCCGAGATACATTACGGCGATGTGGTGGCTGATGTGCTCGACCACTGCAAGGTTGTGCGAAATGAAGAGGTAGGAAAGCTGCCGCTCGCGCTGGAGGTCCTGAAGCAGGTTGATCACCTGGGCCTGGATCGACACATCCAGCGCCGACACAGGTTCGTCACCGACGATCAGTTTCGGCCCAAGCGCCAACGCGCGGGCGATACCGATGCGCTGGCGCTGGCCGCCCGAGAACTGGTGCGGATAGTTGAGCATCTGCGCCGGCCGCAAGCCCACCCGCGCAAACAGCGCCGCCACCTGCTCCTGGCGCTCCTTTCTGGACGACACGCCATGCACCAGCAGCGGCTCGCCCACGATATCGCCCGCGAACATGCGCGGATTGAGCGAGGAGAACGGGTCCTGGAAGATGATCTGCATCTGCCGGCGGTAGGGGCGCAGATCGCCCTTGGACAGATGGGTGATGTCTGTGCCGCCCACCTCGATGGTACCGGAGGTGGGTTCGGTGAGCCGCAGGACGGCCCGTCCGGCGGTGGTCTTGCCGCAACCGCTCTCGCCTACCAACCCCAGTGTCTCGCCGACGCCGATCGAGAAGCTGATGCCGTCGACGGCATAGACTTGGCCGACCGTGCGCCGCAGCAGGCCCTTCTTCACCGGGAAATGCTTCTTGAGATCCCGGACCGACAGGACGGGTGCGCTTGGGTTAGCCATTGCTGTGCCAGCAGGCCGCCCAGTGGCCTGTCCGCTTTTGTTCGTAGGCCGGCCGCTCGCGGCGGCAGTGATCGTCGGCCTTGCTGCAGCGTGGTGCGAAGGCACAACCCTCGGGCAGGTCGAACAGCGGCGGCACGATGCCGGGAATCTCCTGCAAGCGGTCGGTCTTGCGATCGACCTGGCCGCGCATCAGGTCGAGGCGCGGGATCGAGGCCATCAGGCCCGAGGTGTAGGGATGCAGCGGCCGGGCAAACAGCTCGCCGACCGCGGCCTCCTCGACCTTGCGGCCGGCGTACATCACGATCACCCGGTGCGCGGTCTCGGCGATCACGCCGAGATCGTGGGTGATCAGGATCACGGCGGCGCTGAACTCCCGCTGCAGCTCGACGATCAGCTCGAGAATCTGCGCCTGGATGGTAACGTCGAGCGCCGTCGTCGGCTCGTCGGCGATCAGCACCTTGGGATTGCAGGCCAGTGCCATGGCGATCATCGCGCGCTGGCGCATGCCGCCCGAGAGCTGATGGGGGTATTCCCTGGCGCGCTGCGCGGGCTCGGGAATGCGGACCAGGTCCAGCATCTCGACCGCGCGCTTCAGCGCCTGCTTGCCATTCATCTCGCGATGCAGGATCAGGGCCTCGGAAATCTGCCGGCCGATGGTGATCACCGGATTGAGCGACGTCATCGGCTCCTGGAAGATCATCGAGATCTCGTTACCGCGAACGCTGCGCATTTCCTCTTCGCTGATCTTGAGCAGATCGCGGCCGGCGAGCTTCACCGAGCCTTCAACGATGCGGCCCGGCGGATCGGGAATCAGGCGCATCAGGGAGAGCGCCGTCATGCTCTTGCCGCAGCCGGATTCGCCCACGATGCCCAGTGTCTCGCCCGACGCGACGTTGAAATCGACGCCGTCGACGGCCTTGACGATGCCCTGGCGCGTAAAGAACCAGGTGCTGAGGCCTTCGACCTCGAGAAGATCGCTCACGTGCGCCGCCTCATGTCCGTTCCCTGGGATCGAGAATGTCGCGCAGCGCATCGCCCAGCAGATTGGTGCCGAACACGGTGAGGCTGATGGCGAGGCCGGGGAAAATCACCAGCCAAGGCGCCGAGCGGACGTATTCGGCGGCCGACTCCGACAGCATGCGGCCCCACGAGGGATGCGGTTCGGGGATGCCCAGCCCCAGGAATGAAAGCGACGCCTCGGTCAGGATCGCCGAACCGAGCTGCGCCGTCGCCAGCACGATCAGCGGTGCCAGGGTATTGGGCAGGACATGGCGGACGGCAATACGGAATTCGCCCATGCCGACGGCGCGGGCCGCCTCGACGAAGGGTTGTTCGCGCAACGACAGGGTACTCGAGCGCACGACACGGGCGACGCTCGGCACCAGGGGAATGGCAATCGCGATGATGGTGTTTCGCAGCGACGGTCCAAGCGAGGCCGCCATGACGATCGCCATGACCAGAAGCGGCAGCGACTGCATGATGTCCATGAGGCGCTGCGTGGCGAGATCGAACCAGCCGCCAATATAGCCGCTCATCAGCCCGATCGAGATGCCCAGGATGCAGCCCAGGCTCATGGCGCCGACGCCGACAGCCAGCGAAATGCGCGCGCCATGAACGATGCGGCTGTACATGTCGCGGCCCATGAAGTCGGCGCCCAGAAGATGGAAGCCGCCCGGCTTGGCGAGCGAGGCGCGGGCGTTGGTCGTCGTCGGGTCGATGGGCGCCATGACGCTGGCAAAGACCGCCGTCAGGATGAAGGCCAGCACGATCAGGGCGCCGACCGCCCCCAGCGGATAGCGGCGGGCGAAGAAGACGATCTGGCTCCAGCTACCGGTGACGTAGGCACCGGCGCGGGTGAGTTCGGCATTGTGGTCGATGTTGGCCATGGCTCAGTCCGCGTATTTGATGCGAGGATCGAGCGCCATGTAGGCCATGTCGACCAGGAAGTTCACCATGATCACGACGAAGGCGATGAGCATGACCAGATTCTGCACGATCGGATAGTCACGCCACAGGATCGCCTCGACCAGGAAGCGGGCGACACCGGGGATGTTGAAGACCGTCTCGGTGACGATCAGGCCGCCCACCAGGAACGCCGCCTCGATGCCGATGATGGTGACTACCGGCAGGAGGGCGTTGCGCAGCGCGTGGTTGTAGTTGATCGACGCCTGCGACGCGCCTTTGGAGCGGGCGGTGCGGATATAGTCCTGGCGCAGCACTTCGAGCATGGACGATCGCGTGAGCCGCATTACCAGCGCCGAACTTCGGAAGCCCACGACAGCTGCCGGGATCGCCAGCAGCCCGACCTCCTGCAGGAAACTTCGCGGCTCGTTGCTGTAGATGGGAATGGTACCGAACCAGTGCACGGACGCCATCAGGACCAGCAGGCCGAGCCAGAACGCGGGCAAGGACAGGCCGCTCAGGCTAATGACGCGAAGGACATAGTCGAGCGCCGTATTCTGACGCACTGCGCTGATGACGCCGAAGGGCACGCCGATCAGCACCGACAGGACCAGCGCCATGCCCGCCAGCTTGGCGCTGATCGGGATGCGCGGCGCGATCTCCTCAAGCGCGGGCCTTTCCGAGACGTAGGCGAAGCCGAGGTCGCCGCGCGCCAGCCCGCCGATCCACTGGCCATATTGCTCGACGATCGGGCGGTCGAGCCCGAGCTCGGCGATGATCTTGGCCTTTTCCTTGGGATCCGCGATCCCGGCAGCATCGACGAGGATGTCGGCGATGTTGCCGGGAACGAGACGCAGCATGACAAAGATCAGCACCGACATCCCGAACAGAGTCAGGGCCATCAACAGGAAGCGCCGGGTGAGGTAAGCTCCCATGGCCGCGCGCTTACCTGTCCAGCCAGACGTCTTCGAAGCGCCAGCCGTTGTAGATGCTGTTGTGCTGAAGCACGACGCCCTTCACCTTCGAATCCCAGCAGGTGTTGGCGACGTTATGGCCGATGATCGGTCGCGCACCGTCCTCGGCGAGGTTCTTCTCGACCTCCCACACCAGCTTCCTGCGCTTCTCGCGATCCTGCTCGGCCGACTGCTGGTCGATCAGCTTGTCGACTTCCTGGTTGTTGTAAGCTGTGTAGTTGCGGTCGGATTTCGAGAAATAGTTCTCGTAGAAATTCACATCGGGGTCGTCGACGCCAACGCCGGTCAGGTTCATGCCGATCATGTAGTCCTTACGCTGGATCTTGGTGTACCAGACCGTGGTGTCGATCGGCTCCAGTTCGCCCTCAATGTGGATGTTCTTGAGCTGGTCGATCAGGAGTACCGCCGGGTCGCGATAGATGGCGATGTTGCGCGTCGCCACCTTGACCTTGAGCGGCTTGTCCTTGCTGTAGCCTAGGCCCTCCATGATTTTGCGCGCCTCGGCGCGGCTCTTCTCGACGTCGGTGGCGTGGCCGGGAATGGTCGCCAGCATCTCCTTGGGCATGCCCCAGAAGCCCGCAGGCGGCGGCAGCATGGCGGCGCCATCGAGATCGTTGCCCTGGGCCAGGATGTCGGAGAACACCTTGTTGTCCAGCGCCATCACCATCGCCTTGCGGATCTCCGGCTTATCGAACGGCGGCGAATCGCGGTTGATCAGGATGTTCGAGCTGACATTGGTCGGCCGCGCCTCGCACACCGCGTCGGCCTTCTGCGCCTTGATATCCTTCAGCAGGGGGAAGGTGACGTCGGAATCGAACGTCATGTCGAATTCGCCGGCGGCGAAGCCCAGCATGCGGGTGCTGCGGTTGGGCACGATCTTCCAGTCGATGGCGTCGAGGTAGGGACGCCCCTTCTTCCAGTAGTCGGGGTTGCGCACCAGCCTGATCGACTCGTTGCGCTTGAAGTCGACGACCTTGAAGGGGCCCGTGCCGATCGGCTTGGAGCGCATGTCGCGGCCGGATACGTGGCAGGCATAGACCGGCGAGTAACCGGCGGCGAGCATGGACAGGAAGGACGGCTGCGGCCGGCCAAGCGTGAAGGTGACCTCGGTGTCGCTGTCGGCGGTCACTTCCTTGAGGTTGTCGTACCAGACCTTGCGCGGATTCTTGCGGATCAGGTCGGACTTCTCGTCGCCCTTCCCGATCAGCGCGTCCCAGGTGCATTTCACGTCCTTGGCCGAGAACGGCTTGCCGTCGTGCCACTTGACGCCCTGGCGCAGCTTGAAGGTGAGCCTGGTCAAGTCCGGATTCCACGACCAGCTTTCCGCCAGATCGGGCACGATCTTGTCGGGGCTGTTGACCTTCTCCTTGGGATCGAAGAACACGAGATTGTTGAACACGGCCATGAAGGGCTGGTTCACCGAGATGGTCGCCTCTTCGTGGATCGAGGCGCTCGGCGGATTGTCGCGATGGGAAATGCGGAGCGTTCCGCCCTGCTTCTGGGCGAGAGCCGGCGATACCGCTACCATCAAGGCAACCGCGGTTCCGGCAAGAAATGCCAGTCCTGTGCGCATTCAGAAAATCCTCCCAAGGCCACGCCGTTGACGGCGTGTTGTTCCTTCCCCGTGACCGGAAGCTAGCACATCGAGTGAACCGGCCAAGGGTTATTGCGTGGATTCGCTCGAAGGACCTTTGAGTTCGATCTGGTTGCCTTCCGGATCGTGGAAATAAACCGAAGGTCCGTTCCCTTCCGCGCCGTAACGCTCGACAGTTTCGCCGACCGATATGCCGAGCCGCGCGAGTTGCGTGACGATGGCGTCACGATCAAACGGCTCTATCCGAAAGCAGAGATGATCCATGTTGGGTGCACCGTCGGCGCGCTCGCCCGCGATCAGGTCGAGCAACGAGGCGCCGGCACGCATCTGCACCAGACCGAGCTTCTGCAGCCGACGCTCCTCGTGGAAGCCCAGCGCCTGCTCGTAGAAGCGGACCATCGCCGCGAGATCGCGCACGCGGAGCACGACATGGTCGATTCGTTCGACACGGAAAGTCATGGCGACTAGCTTACCTCGTCCAGAAAGGCGAAAGCCACGGGAGGAATCATGGCCATCGCAATCAACGCCGCCAAGGCGCGGCTGAAGAAAAACCAGCTGGCGGTCGGGATCGGCGTTCGCCTGGTGCGCAACGTCGACATCATCAAGGTGATGAAGGCCGCAGGCTTCGACTGGCTGTTTCTCGACCTCGAACATGGGTCGATGTCGATCGAGACGACCTGTGCAATTTCAGTGGCGGCGCAGGATTCGGGCATCGCGCCCATCGTGCGGGTGCCCTACGGCGAACTCGCCATGGCAACCCGCGTCCTCGACGGCGGTGCGCTCGGCATCGTCATCCCCCATGTCGACACGGCCGAGGAGGCCAAGGAAATCGCCGACCGGCTGCGCTACCCGCCGCGTGGCCATCGCTCGGTGGGCGGCGGCCAGGCGCAGTTCGACTACGCCCCGATGCCGCTGGGCGAGATGACGAAGCAGAGCGACGACAACACATTGATCACGGTGATGATCGAGACACCCAAGGCGGTGAAGAATGCCGCCGCGATCGCGGCGGTACCGGGCATCGACTGCCTGCTGGTCGGCGCCAGCGACCTCTCGATGGAACTCGGCATCCCGGGCGAGACGGGACATCCCAAGGTCCAGGCCGCCGTCGACAAGGTGATCGCTGCTTGCAAGAAGCACGGCAAGTGGCCGGGCATGGGCGGCGCCTATACCGAGGAGCTGCTGAAGCTCTACACCGGCAAGGGCATGAAGCTGATCCTGGCCGGCAACGACCTGCCGATGCTCACCGCGGCCGCCCGGGCGCATCAGGCGAAGGTGCGCGCGTTCCAGAAATAGAAACTTCTCCTCCTCCCCCGACATACGGGGGAGGAGGAGAGGTCGAGCCTACCGCTTCCCCTCGATCTCGATCTCGATAAGGTGCGGCTTGCCGGTCTTGAAGGCGGCCGCCACCGCGGCCTTGATGTCGTCGGCCTTGGCGACGTAGGTGCCGGCCAGGCCCATGCCGCGGGCCATGTCGACGAAGCCCATCGTTGGGCCGCCAAGGTCCATGTGCATGTAAGGCTTGTTCGACTTCACCTCGAAGCGCGCGCGATAGGCGTCGATATTGTGCTTCAGCACGCGGTATTCGCGGTTGGCCAGGATCACGAACACGATCGGCAATTCGTGGTGTGCTGCGGTCCATAGCGCCTGGATGGAATACATCGACGAGCCGTCGCCCGAGAGGCAGAGCACCGGCCGGTCGGGCCGCGCGACCGCCACGCCGATGGCCCCCGCCAGACCCTGGCCGATGCCGCCGCCGCGGCCGCTGAAATAGTCGTCCGGCCCCGAGAAGGTGAAGGTCTTGAACAGGTCGAGATTGGCCGTGATCGTCTCGTCGGCCACGATCGCGTCCGGGGGCGTGCCGGCCCGGATCTCGGCCATGGCGCGAGCCATCGACGTCGGCGTGCGCGCCCAGGCTTTCTCGACCCGAGCCTTTTGCGCGGCAGCCTCCGATTCCTTGAGCGCCTGAAGGGCGGCGTTGCGCGTGGCGGCGGCGGCGTCGAAGTCCTGGCTGGCGACCGTCGCCAGGGCGATATCGAGTGCGGCGAGGCCCGCGCCCACATCGGCCACCACGCCGGCATCGAGAGCAAAGTTGTAGGCGAGGCGCGACGGGGCGGCCTCGATCTGCAGCACCTTGCAGCCCGCCGGGAAGGGCGAGCCCGGCGCGTACCAGACCTCCTCGAAGAACGGACCGCCCACCATCAGCACGAGATCGTTCGCGGCGAACTGCTTGGCCACGCCGGGGGCGTCGAAGGCGAGCGTGCCGCGCGCCGAGGCATGGTCGGTCGGGAAGGAGTTCCGGCCACGCAGGCCCTCGAACCACACCGAGGCGCCCAGCTTCTCCGCGATCTTGACCAGCGTGTCCTGGGCACCGGCCCGCGCGACATCGTCGCCAGCGACGATGGCCGGGCTGGCCGACGCCAGCAGCAGCCGTGTCATGGCGGCGATCCCCGCCGGGTCGGGGCGCGTCGCCGCAAAGGAATGGCCGGGCTTGCCGGCCGGAATAGTCGTCTCCTGCTCCATGACATTGATGGGCAGCGCCACGAACACCGGGCCGGCCGGCGCCTCGTTGGCGATCTTGAAGGCGCGCTGGAGGATCGGGCCGAGTTCATCGGCCGTTTCGACCTGGACGCTCCACTTGACGACGGGGGCGGCGATCGCCGCGAGATCGTGGCCAAGCACGGGATCGCGCAGGCGCATCCGCGTGTCCTGCTGGCCGGCCGTCACCACCATCGGTGAGTTGTTCTTGAGCGCGCCATAGATCATGCCAACGGCGTTGCCGAGGCCGGGCGCTACATGGAGGTTCACGAAGGCCGTCTTGCCGCTCGCCTGGGCATAGAAGTTCGCCGCACCGGCGGCCACGCCCTCGTGCAGATGCACGATGTATTCTATCTGGGGATAGTCGAGCAGCGAGTCGAGCAGCGGGCTCTCGGTGGTGCCGGGATTGCCGAAGATGCGGTCGACGCCGTGATTGAGCAGCGTTTCGAAGAAGACCTGACGACCGCGCATGGCATTTTCTCCCTGGCATCCCCCTGCTATTGAGCAGGTAGAAAGTGAGAAGCACGGCATGGTCGGTGTTGTCGAGGATGATGAGGGCTTGGCCGCGCTGCGGAAGATCGCGCGCCACGACCTCGCCCGGCTGAACTATCCAGCCGCCAATTGGGTGCCCGAGCGCACGGGGCCCGACGCCAAGCGTGTCCTCGACGTACTGGTGGTCGGCGCCGGCATGTGCGGCCAAACGGTGGGCTATGGCCTGCTGCGCGAGGGCATCGGCAATATCCGCGTGATCGAACGCGAGACGCACGGCCGCGAAGGGCCGTGGAACACCACGGCGCGCATGCCGATCCTGCGTTCGCCCAAGCACCTGACCGGCCCCGACCTCGGCGTGCCCTCCCTTACCTTCCGCGCCTGGTACGAGGCCCAGCACGGGCTCGGCGGCTGGGAGAAGCTCTACAAGATCGCGCGCCTTGACTGGTTGAAGTACCTCCTGTGGGTGCGGGAGGTCGTGGGACTGAAGGTCGAGAACGGCGTCGGCCTGCTCAGGGTCGAGCCGGCCGGCGATCTGTTGCGCGCCGACCTGTCGACTGGCGAGACCGTGCATGCCCGCAAGATCGTGCTGGCCAACGGCCGCGACGGGTCGGGTGGCTTCCGCTGGCCCTCCCTTCCGTCGTTCGATCCCGGGAACCCGATTCGCCGCGGTCGCGTGTTCCACACACTGGAGGACATCGACTTCACCACGCTTGTGGGCAGGCGGATCGGCATCCTCGGCGTATTGGCGACCGCGATCGACAACGCCTGCACGGCGCTGGAAGCGGGTGCCGCCGAGGCGGTGTGCTTCGCGCGAAGGCCGCACCTGCCGCAGGTCAACAAGTCCAAGGGCGTGTCGTTTCCCGGCTTCCAGCGTGGCCAGGGCATGCTGGACGATGACTGGCGCTGGAAGATCTACACCTACATGCTGGCCGCCGCGTCTCCGCCCCCGCACGAGTCGGTTCTGCGCGGCCAGAAGCTGAAAGGCTTCTCCTTCCGCTTTGCCGAGCCGTGGCTCGACATGATCGTCGACAGGGACGGCGTCACGGTGAAGACGGCGAAAGGCACGGAGCGCTTCGACACCGTGCTGATCGGCACCGGCTTCGACGTCGACATGTCTCGCGTCCGGGAGATCGCGGCCTTCGCCACGAACATCAAGCTGTGGGCGGACGTGCGGAGCAGCGGCGAGGTGAAGGCGAACGCCGAGGCGGCACGCTATCCCTATCTCGGCCGCGGATTCGAGCTCGCGGAGAGGATTCCGGGCCGGACGCCCGGCCTCGGCAACATCCATCTGTTCAACTGGGGCAGCATCCTGAGTCAGGGCGCTCTGGCCGGCGACATCCCCGGACTCTTCGTCGGCGCAACGCGTCTGGTGCAGGCACTCTCGCACGCGCTCTTCACCGCCGATATCGAACGACACGTGCAGAACATGCACGCCGTTGAAGACCCCGAACTGGCGCCCACCGACTACTTCGTGCCTCGCGACAAGCGCGTCGGCACCGTCTAGGGAGAACACGATGCAGGCCGACTATGTCGTCTTAGGCGCGGGCTCCGCCGGCTGCACCGCGGCCGCACGTCTCAGCGAGACCGGCGCATCGGTGGTACTGCTCGAGGCCGGCCCTACCGACTGGCATCCCATGATCCACATTCCCGCCGGAATCCGGTCGCTGATCCGCAACCCACTGGTCAACTGGAATTTCACCACCGAGCCCGAGAAGGGCACCGGCGAGCGGCGCATCGAGTGGCCGCGCGGCCGTGTCATGGGCGGTTCGAGTTCGATCAACGGCATGCTCTATGTCCGCGGCGCGCCGGCCGACTTCGACGGCTGGGCCCAGATGGGCTGCCGCGGCTGGAGCTACGACGACGTGCTGCCCTACTTCATGAAATCCGAGGACTATGTCCAGGGCGGCGACCCCGAGGTGCGCGGCCAGGGCGGGCCGCTGAAGGTCGAGGACTACCGTACCATCCTGCCGCTCACCCACCGGTTCGTCGAAGCGGCCCAACAGGCGGGATTTCCCTTCAATCCCGACCTTAACGGCAGCACACGCCATGGTGTCGGCTACTCCCAGATGACGCGGCGCGGCCGCTTTCGCGGCTCCACCGCCCAGACCTACCTGCGCGAGGCCCAGCGCGAGCCTGGTGGCCGACCCAATCTGCGCGTCGAAACCAACGCCCAGGCGGGCAAGCTCCTGTTCGAGGGCAAGCGCTGCGTCGGCGCTACCTTCCAGCGCGGCGGCAAGCTCCACGAGGTACGCGCCAACCGCGAGGTCATCGTCTCGGGCGGTGCCATCAACTCACCGCACATCCTGCAGATCTCCGGCATCGGCCCTGCCGCGCACCTGCAGTCGCTCGGCATCCCCGTGACGCACGACCTGCCCGGAGTCGGCGCCAACCTGATCGACCACTATGTCGTCCGCGTTGTCCATCGCGTGCACGATGCCGAGACGGTGAACGAGATCTCCCGCTTCCCGCGCGTGCTGCCCGAGATCCTGCGCTTCTTCTTCACCGGCAAGGGCGCGCTCACCTTCGGCGTCACCACCTCGCAGGTCTTCTGCGACAGCCGCGAGGGCCTTGAATCGCCCGATCTGCAGCTCCTGTTCACGCCCGGCAGCACCCATCCGCTGAAGTTCGGCCAGCTCGACGAGCAGCCCGGCATGAGCTGCGTCGTCTGCGTCGTGAAGCCCGACAGCCGCGGCACCATCATGGCGGCGTCCGCCGATCCCTTCGCGCGGCCGGCGATCAAGCCCAACTATCTCAGCACCCATACAGACGAGCTGGCACTGCTGGGCGGCGTCCGCCACGTGCGCCGCATCTTTGCCGCCGCGGCGCTGGCCCAGCACAGCTCAGGGGAGATCCAGCCCGGCCCCGACGTCACCAGCGATGCCGACCTGCTGGCCTATGCCCGCCGCGCCGGCAACACGCTTTATCATCCCGTCGGCACCTGCCGCATGGGCGAGGACCCGCGCGCCGTGGTCGATTCGCGCCTGCGCGTGCGCGGCGTCGAGGGTTTACGCGTCATCGACGCCTCGGTCATGCCGACGCTCACCACCGGCAACACCAACGCGCCTACCATCATGATCGGCGAGAAGGGCTCGGCGATGATCCGCGAGGACGCTTTGGCCTGACCTGCACCTCAAACGATGTCAGTCGACAAGGTTACTGACTTCCACAAGGTTCTCGTCGGGATCGTAGAAATAGACCGACAATAGCGGGCCCGTGGCGCCGGTTCGCCGGATCGGACCGCAGATGACAGCCACACCTTGTGCCGCAAGATGGCGGACCACTTCCGCAATCGGCGTGTCGGTCAACAGGCAGAAGTCGCCTGCGCCTCTGGCGGGATGGCGGGTCTGCGGATCAACACTGACGTGCAGCTGCTGAAGGTTGATCTTCTGATTCCCGAAATGCAGCGACCAGCGTCCTGGCGCCATCTCGCGAGCCTCAAGACCGAGCACCTGCTTGTAGAACTTCACCGTCTTCTCGATGCTCAGCACCACCAGGACGAAGTGATCGATCGCGCGTATCTGCATTTTTTCTTCCCGGAGCTTTGTGCCTGTCACGCAGACATCGTCTGACTCACAGTCCAGAACCTTCGATCGTCGGTCACTCGATCTTGGCGCCGACGGCCTTCACCACCTCGGCCCACTTGGCACGGTTGGCCTTCACCGTCGCTTTGAACTGCTCGACCGTCTCGTAGCGCGGCGTGTTGCCGAGCTCGATCAGCTTCTTCTGCGCGTCGGGATCGGCGAGCGCCGTCTTGATCGCGAGGTTCATCTTCTGCGCGATGGCGGGATCGAGGCCCTTGGGTCCGAAGATGCCGAACCAGGTGTAGCTCTCGAAGCCCGGCAGGCCCGCCTCGTCGACCGTCGGCACGTCGGGGATCGCAGGCACGCGGGTCTTGGTCGACACGCCCAGCAGCTTCACCTTGCCGGCGTTGGCCTGCGGGATCGCGATCTGCACCTGGGCGAACAGGCAGCAGGTGTCGCCGTTCAACACCGACTGCACGGCATCGGGCGAGCCCTTGTAGGGCACATGCACCATGTCGAGGCCGGCTTTGGCATTGAACTCGGCGAAGGCGAGATGCGTGCCCGCGCCGTTGCCGGTCGAAGCGTAGTTGTACTTGCCTGGCGCCGCCTTCACCTTGGCGATGAAATCCTTCAGGTCCTTTGCGTCGATCGCCTTGGGATTGATCATCAGCACGTTGGAGACGTCGACCAGCGTGGACACCGGCGTGAAGTCGTTCTCGACGTCGAAGGTGAGCTTGCCATAGAGCGCGGCGTTGATGCCGTGAGTGCCCGCGGTGCCGAGCAGAAACGTGTAGCCGTCGGGCTTGGCGTTCGCCACGAAATCGGACGCGATGTTGCCGCCGGCGCCGGCCTTGTAGTCCATGACGATGCGCTGGTTGAGCGCCTTGTCGAGCAGCGGCTGCAGGACGCGCGCCACCACGTCGGTGCCGGCCCCCGGCGGGAAGCCCATGACGATGGTGATCGGACGCGATGGCCAATCGGACGCCTGTGCTTGCGCGGTGGCGGGCACGACGATCGAAGCCGCAGAGAGGAACAGCACTGCCGCGCAGGACAATCTTCTAATCATTCGAGGTCTCCCAAATTCGCTACTATGCTGATGCAAGAAACGGGGAAATACCATGGGCTACATGACCGACGAGCGCCGCATGATCCAGGAGACGGCGCGCGCCTTCGCGATGAAAGAAGTGCTGCCGGTCGCCAACAAGCTCGATCCCGAGAAGGGCGACATCCCGCCCGAGCTGATCCAGAAGCTGGCCGACATGGGCTATTTCGGCATCGTCATCCCCGAGGAGCACGGCGGCATGGGCCTCGGCGTCTTCGAATATTGCCTGATCACGGAGGAGCTGGCGCGCGCCTGGATGAGCGTGGCCTCCATCATCGCCCGCGGCAACGGCCTCTCCGCCGGCCGTGGCATGACCGACGCCCAGCGCAAGGTGTTTCTGCCGCGCGCCGCGCGAGGCGAATTCCTGGGCGCCGCCGCCATGTCGGAACCGAATGTGGGGTCGGATCTCGGCAGCATCTCCTGCCGGGCGCGCAAGGACGGCGACGACTGGGTGGTCAACGGCAACAAATACTGGTGCACCTTCGCGGACGGTGCCGACTACATCATGCTGGTGGCACGCACGTCCGATGCGCCCGACCCCAAGCGCAAGCACGTCGGCCTCTCGTCGTTCCTGATCGAGAAGCCGCGCGGCCAGCTGCCCAAGGGGGTGAAGGGCGCGCCCATTCCCAAGATCGGCTACTTCGGCTGGAAGACTTGGGAGCTCGCCTTCGACGATTGCCGCCTGCCCGCCTCCGCCCTGATCGGCGAGGAAGGCCGCGCCTTCTACTACATCTCCGCTGGCCTCGAGCGCGCTCGCGCCCACACGGCGGCCCGCGCCATCGGCCTTGCCCGCGGCGCGCTGGAAGACGCCACTGCCTACGCCCAGGAGCGCCGGCAGTTCGGCCAGGCGATCGGCGACTTTCAGAACACGCGCTTTCGGCTTGCCAGGATGGCAACCGAGATCGAGGCGGCGCGCCAGCTTATGTACTTCGTCTGCGACGAAATCGACCAGAAGCGCCGCTGCGACAAGGAAGCGGCGATGGTGAAGTTCTTTGCCTCCGAGATGGCCGAGCGCGTGACGTCAGAGGCGCTGCAGGTGTTCGGCGGCGCGGGCTACACGACGCTGCATGCCGTCGAACGCTATTGGCGCGATGCGCGCCTCACCAAGATCTTCGAAGGCACATCGGAGATCCAGCAGCGCATCATCTCGGACCACCTGCTCGGCAAACCGAAGGCGGCGTGAAGTCCAGGGCCCGTCCACCCAGCAGAACGGGTCACCTCCCCGCGACGCGCAGAATGTGAATCTCCCCGCCCTATCGTCGTGCGCGGCAAAGCGATCGCGACTCCAGACGCCAGGCCAAGGAGCCGTTCGGTCTCCGCTCAATACCGGGCTTTGCGGCTCTTCCAGATCAGTCGCGGAAGCTCGGATCCATGCGATCGAGCTTCCTCAACAACGCCGGCCAGTCGAGCAGGCCGAACGGCCGGCGCGTCTTGGGCTGGTACATGGTGTAGGTGTCTTCGACCACCTTCTCCGGCACGCGCAGCATCTGCGTGTTGCACGACATGGCGGCGATCTGGGTTTTGCAGGAAAGTTCGAGCCTGTGCATGGCGTTGAACGCCTCGGGAATGGTGGCCCCCGTGGTCAGCAGGCCATGATTGCGCAGGATGAGCGCGTTGTTGTCGCCCAAGCTCCTGGCCAGCGCCTCGCGCTCGGCGGTGTCGAGCACCACGCCGGTATAGTCGTGATAGCTGATCTTGGCGAAGCGCATGGAAGTCTGGGTGTTCGGCAGCAGCCCGCATTCCAGGGTCGAAACCGCCATGCCGGCATAGGTGTGGGTATGGATGATGCAGTTGACCTCGGGCTTGGCCATGTGGATCGCGGAGTGGATGACGAAGCCTGCCCGGTTGACGCCGTAGTCGAGGCCGTCGGGGAACTCCGGCTTGGCGAGGATGTTGCCCTCGTGATCGATCTTGAGCAGGCTCGAGGCGGTGATTTCCTCGTAGAGCAGACCATAGGCGTTGATCAGGAACGCATGGGGCTCGCCCGGGACGCGCATCGAGATATGGTTGGCGATCAGGTCGGACATGCCGTAGTGCGCGATCAGGCGGTAGCAAGCGGCCAGGTCGACACGGGCCTGCCATTCCTCCGGCGTTACCTGCGAGCCGAGATGGGCAACTTTTGCGGACTTGAGGGCGTGCACGGTCATGGAAACGCTCCTGGGTGGAACTTGCCGCCCGACGGTAACCCCGGACCGACCCCGCCGGAAGGCCCTTGGGCCGCGTGGCGGAGGGTCAGAGCTTCTTCTTGCCCGCCGTCGGGCTGCGCGGCTCAGCCGGCAATGGATAGGCCGTGGTGGATTTGACGCGCTCCATGGAGAAGCGCGAGGTCACGTTCTTGAGGGGCATCGTGTCGATCAGGCGCTTGTAGAATGCGTCATAGGCCTGCATGTCGGGCACTGCCACGCGCAACATGTAGTCGATGTCGCCTGCCATGCGATGGAACTCCATGACCTCGGGCATGGCCGTCACGGTCTGTGCGAACTTCGCCAGCCAAGCCGAAGAATGGTCTCCGGTTTCGATCGAGACGAACACGGTGAGACCCACGCCGATCGATTCAGGCGAGATCAGCGCCACGCGCTTGAGGATCACCCCGGTCTTTTCCAGGCGCTGGATACGCTTCCAGCAAGGGCTTTGCGACAGCCCTACGCGATGCGCGATCTGCGCCAGCGACAGGCTTGCGTCCTCCTGGAGGAGCACCACGATCTTCCGGTCGATCGCATCCATTTCTTATGCATCCGTGGCAGGCCACCGGACCCTGGCGGCGCGGCGTTCATATTTCTCTATAGCGGGTTCAGGTGGTGAGCAATTCGAGGTGCACCGGTTGGCCGATCCGGGCGCCGAGCGCGGCTGCCAGCCCATCGACATCCTGGTCCAGCGGTCCGCTATGGGCGGCGAGCCGCGGGTCGGCGCCATGGAACCAGACAAGACGGTAGACGCCTTCGTCGCATCGCAACGCGCCGACCACGCGCGGCCCGACCGAAATGGTCCAGAGGGCCGACCCGTCATGGTCGGCAAACAGCACGCGGGCCGCGCGGGCAACGATGGTGCTGGCAAGGTCGAGCATGAGCCAAGTCTAGGGGCCGCCGCGCCGCGCGGGCAATGAAACCGGCGTTCTATTTGGTTCGGCTCCATGGGAGAAAAAACCCTGACAAAGCCTTCCAGAAGAATTTTCACCTTCCGGCGATGACGGCACGAACCGGCTGAATTACGCTCCACCGGGACAGCTACCAGCGGAGATCTGTCGCGATGGCACCGACCAATCGTCTCATCGAGGCCCGCCGGGCCGAACTGCGGGCCGAAGCCGACAAGCAGCGCGAAGACAAGGCGGCGGCCGACGCGAGCCCCCGAAAGTCTGCCAGCCGTCCCTCGAAGACGCGCCCGACACCGAAGGCATAGAGAGCGATCGTCGCCGCTACGGCAACAGGCCGATTTCCCTGTAGTACGCCTCGACCCCCGGCTGCAGAGACCCGGGCCGCGGCAGAGCCGCCAGCGTGTTCCTGGCCGTCGTTTCCGAGAGCTGCTTGGACTCCAGGCGAAGGCGCTCGACCTTGATCAGCGCGGCGGCCAGCCGATGACCGACGCCGTCAGGAAATCCGGGCCGCGCCAGCACAAAACTCCAGGACCCCACTGTCTCTAGCGGTTCGCCCTGGCCACGATACATACCCGCCGGCACCGTGAGGCGTCTCAGGAAGCCGTACTTGGCCAGGATACGTTCGATCTCGCCGGTATCGGGCACGAGGAAGCGCGCACCGGCCGGGCTGTTGGCGACGGCAACGAAGCCCGGCCAGCGGACGCCGCCGCCCCACAGGGCGGCCACCTGGCCATCGATGACCATCGCCGGACCGTCGCCGGCGCGATCGAGATAGACCGGTTCGAAATCCTTCGTGGCATCGAGGCCGATACCGTCCACCACGTTGCGGCCCAGGATGACGAGGCCGGAACCGCGCGCGCCCCAGGCGACGGGTTGGCCCTTGAGGTCGGCGATGCTGTAGTAGCGACTGTCGGCGCGCACGACGAACATGCCGGGCGAGGCGTACATGGCAGTGACGACCTTGAGTGCCGTCGGCGGCCGGCCTGCGCCCGAGAAGACTTCCTGTGCCACTTCGCCTTGCACCAGGGCAAGGTCGAGCTTGCCGTCCTCGAGCAGCGGCACGTTCTCGGTGCTGCCCTTGGTGTTGACCTCATCGATCTCCAGCGTCGGGTCGGCGATCCTGAGCGCCCCGATGAAGGCCGCGCCATAGACCGGGAAGCCGCCGCCCGCTGTGGCAGTGCCCAGCTTGAGGGGCATCTCCTGCGCACCCGCCGGAGCATTCACGAACGCGAGTCCGGGCAAGGTTGCGAGCAGGGAGCGGCGTCCGAAGCGGGCCATGGCTTCAGTCTAGGGCCTCACGGCCGGCGATTCGAGCGGCATGCCCCTCGCACGGTCCATGAGGAACAGCTCGAGCATGACATAGTCGGGGGCATCGTAGGCGTAAGGCTCGGCCCGGATGCCGACAAGGCAATTGCGCAGGCGACGCTTGAGCGAACCCAGCGTCTGCCATTCGAGCCGGTAGATCGGGTAGCCCGTGGGATGGGCTTGAGGGATTGTGACACCGGCGAGCTTCCGGCCGGCATTGTCGTCGTGGCAGTTCGCGCAGGACAGGTTGAGCTGACCCTGGCGGGCCTGCCAGAGGTCCTTGCCGTGGGCACGGAACGGCGCGAGGCGCGGATCGTCCGGCGGCGAGACCGGCAATCCCCGCGACTGGTGCGCGACATAGGCCTCGAGCGCCAGCAGCTCCCGGCTTCCAGACGGCAGTCTATCGGCCTGCTGGTTGGCCGTGCGGCAGAGATCGATCCGGCCCTCGAGATCTACCGGCGAGTCGCTGCCCTTGGGGATGGCCGGGTAGCGCGCGGCGACTCCCTTCATGCTGGCAACGCCGCCGTGGCAATCGGCGCAGGACTTCCCGGCCGCACCCGCGGCCTTCCCCCAAAGTTGGCCGCCCAGTTGCACGAACAACATGCCAGGATTGGCCGTATCGTCGGCCTGCATCTTCTGCAGCGCCTCGCCCATGTCCTGATAGCCGGAGCGCCGCGTATCGGCCCCGCCCTTGTCCGCGGTGCCCTGCGCGACCGCCCAGGACGAGGCGAGGACGATCACGAGACAAAGCACGCCCCGCACGAACGTCATTCGACGGCAATGCCGATCCGCTCCTCGACGACGAAGCCTTCGTCGCCGGTCCAGCGCAGGCCGATCGTGCCGCTCTCGTTCGCGACGGCAAAGAAGGAAACGAACGGATTGGCGGCGATCGCGGGCGACATTTCCATGTCGAAGATCCCGGTTCCGTTCCACGTCGCGGTGAAACGCTCGATGATGTTGCGCGGGATGATCCGGCCGTTCGCGCCGGGCCGGAAGCCGGTCTCCATGGGATGCAGGATCAGCGCCTTGATCTCGACGATCGAGCCGCGTTTGGCCGTCTTTGGCGCGTTGATCAGAACGTTGACCATCAGGTTGCCTCCTCGAGGCAGGCGGCAAGCGTCACGATCACGTCGGCGCTGGCGCTCCAGAACTGCCCGCCCGAGGTCTCGGCGATGGCTACGATCTTCTGGCTGTCGCCCAGCTTGATGCGCGTGCCGACGACCGCGCGGCCGTTGCGCGGTCCGAGCCGGACGGAGAAGACGTCGGGCTGCGGATTCTTCTCGTTGAAAACGTGGATCGCCTTGATGTAATCGGCCTCGGTCATCGGGCTCTCGACCGAGACCACCAGGGGCACGGTGTTGCCGTTCTCGACCAGCGGCGGCAGATCGAGGCTGACGCGCCCCTCGCGGACCGGAGCGTTGCCCACGACCTTCGCGATGGCAGCCGCCATGGCTTCGGGCGTCGCCGACGCGGGACCACATGGCAAGACGGTGGTGACCATGGTGGCCACCGCGGCACCGGCAAGGAAACGACGTCGATCCATTCAATCCTTCAGGGTTGCAAGGTAGGCCACGACATCCTCGACCTGGCCGGCCGACAGGATTGTCTTGCCCTCGAAGGCGCGGGCGACCCGATTCAGGCCGCTTGCCCGATAGTAGGGCGGCATGATCGTGTCTGCATTGAGACGCGAGCCGTCGACGATGCGCAGCCGCAACTGGCCCTCCGACCAGCGCGATCCCGCGCCGGCGAGGGTCGGCGCCAGATCGCCCTGGAAGCGCTCCTCGGCGATCGGACCGGCATGGCACAGCAGGCAAAGCCCCGTACTGCGGCTGGCGACGATGGCGCGGCCGCGGGCGGGGTCGCCCGGCTGGCCGGTGAGCGAGGCCGGGATAGCATCGCCGACGACCTGCTGGGCCATTGCCGGGGGCCCGGCGAGTGCCAAAGCGGTGGCGAGCAGACTCATGCGCATCATGGCGTCAGCCGAAGGTTTCGGCCGCGATGGCGCGGAACCAGCTCGCGGCATAGAGCGCTTCCCGGCCGCGCAGGCCGCCCACCGCATCAAGTGCGCTCACGCCGCCGGCGCCCGGAACGTCCGTGAGCAGGCCCTTGTCGGGGCGATAGACGCCGGCGATCGAGATGCCGTAGTCGGCCGCCAGCAGGCTGTAGCAGGTGTTGATCAGCAGCGGCTGTTGCGGCGCCCGCCCGGCCAGCAACTCGACGATGGCTGCAGCGCAGACCTTTGCCTGGGCGTTGGCCGCGAAGGCCGACTTGGGCATCGCGCCCATGATGGCAGCGTCGCCCAGCACATGGATGCCGCGTTGCAGGACCGACTCGAACGCCACCGGCTCGACCGGGCACCAGCCCGTGCGGTCGGCCACACCCGCTTTGGCGGCAATGGCGCCGGCCTTCTGCGGCGGGATCACGTTGGCCACGTCGGCCGTGTGGCGGCCGAACTCGGTCAGCAGCGTCAGCGTGGCAGGATCGACCGATGTCACCTTGCCGCCCTTGCTGAGCGGCACCCACTCGATCATGCCAGGATAGAGTTCCGCCCACCCATTCTGGAACAGGCGCTGCTTGGAGAAGGCGTCCTTGGAGTCGAGCAGCAGCAGCTTGGACTTCGGCTTCCAGATTTTTAGCCAGTACGCGATCAGACTGGCGCGTTCGTAAGGGCCCGGCGGACAGCGGAAGGGATTGGCCGGCGCCGACATGACCACAAGGCCGCCGTCCTTCATGTCCTGGAGCTGCTGGCGTAGCAGCACGGTCTGGCTGCCGGCCTTCCAGGCGTGCGGCATCTTCCGGGTCGCCGCCTCGTCGTAGCCGGGGATCGCGCCCCAGTCGAAGTCGATGCCGGGCGAGAGCACCAGTCGGTCGTAGGAGAGCCGGTTGCCATCGGCGAGCGCCACCGTCCTGGCCGCTGCGTCGACCGCCGTCGCGCTGGTTGCAGCCACGGTCACACCGGCGCGCTTGATGCCGTCGTAGCCGAACTCCTGTTGCGAGATCTCGCGCAGGTTGGCGAGCACCGAGTTGCTGAAGGGGCAGGAGGTGTAGACCGGATTGGGCTCGACCAGGGTGACGGCGAGCCTGGGATCGAGCTGCTTCAGCGTCCGCGCCGCCGTGGCGCCACCGAAGCCGCCCCCCACGACAACGACGCGGCCCGCGCCCTGCGCCGAAGCGAGCGATGGCGTCGCGAGACCGACGGCGCCGGCTAGCTTGAGGAAGGCACGACGCGATACCATCGCCTACTCCGGCTGCGCGGCGAACCACGCCGCGATCGCTTCGGTCTGCGGGTCGTCGAAGCCCTTGGCGATGCGCCCCATCACGCTCGACGGCCAGGCGCCGCTCTTGTACTCGCGCATGAAGGTGACGATGTCCGCGGCCTTGCGGCCGGCAATGCGCGGGATCACCGAGTCGGCGATCTTCGCGCTGGCGTGACAGCCGGTGCACGAGCTCGCCCCCGGCGGTCCATTGAGCGAGACATCTGCCGCCTGCGCCGGGCCGGCCATCAGCAACGCCGACGCCAGCACCGGCAGCAGAGATCGCCCCATCTAGGCTCCCTTCTTCAGCTCGTGATGCATGAGCGGAAGGTTGCGTACGCGCTTGCCTGTCGCCTTGGCGATCGCGTTCAGTACCGCAGGCGCCGCCACCGCGATGGTAGGCTCGCCGACGCCGCCCCAGAAGTCCCCGGTCGGCACCAGCACGGTCTCGACCACGGGCATCTCGTCCATGCGCATCATGTTGTAGCTGTCGAAGTTGGTCTGTTCGACGGCGCCATCCTTGACCGTGATCTCGCCATACAGCGCCGCCGTCAGGCCGTAGACGAACGAGCCGGCGACCTGGCGGTCGATCTGCGCCGGGTTGACGACATGGCCAGGGTTGGTCGCGGCGGTGATCTTGTGGGTCTTGAGGTGGCCGTCGGCGCTCACCGACACCTCGGCGACGCCGGCCACGTAGCTGCCATAGCCCATCACCTGCGAGATGCCGTGGAAGTGCCCGGCCGGCAGCGGCTTGCCGTAGCCCGCCTTGTCGGCGGCGGCCTTCAGCACCGCCGCCCACTTGGGCTTCAGCAGCTTCATGCGGAAGGCCAGCGGATCCTGTCCGGCGGCCTCCGCCAGTTCGTCCATGAAGCATTCCATGTAGACCGCATTCTGGTTGACGTTCACGCCGCGCCAGAAGCCCGCGGTGATGTGCGGGTTGCGCATGGCATGGTCGATCAGCAGGTTCGGCACGTCGTAGCCGTAGGCGGCCTCCACGCCGCTTGCCATCAGGCCCTGGAACACCACCGGGTCCATGCCGTTCTGCAGGTTCTGCGGCAGCAGCGAGGCCAGGATCGACTGACCCGAGATGCGGATCTGCAGACCGACCAGGTTGCCCTGCGCGTCGAGCCCGCCCGTCAGCTTCGCCATGGTGATCGGATGGTACTGGCAGTGCGTCATGTCTTCTTCGCGCGACCAGATCAGCTTGACCGGCGTGCCGGGCATCTCCTTGGCGACCAGAACGGCCTGCCGCACATAGTCGGAGCGGCCGCGCCGGCCGAAGCCGCCGCCCAGCATCAGCTTGTAGACGTCGCACTTGGCGACCGGCAGGCCGGACGCCTCGGACGCGGCGGCAAGTGCCGCCTCGCCGTTCTGCGTGCCGCACCAGACCTCGCACTTGTCGGCGGTGTAGCGCGCCGTGGCGTTCATCGGCTCCATCGTGACGTGGTGCTGGTAGGGGAAGCTGTAGGTCGCCTCGATCTTCTTGGCGGCACCCGCAATGGCTGCCTTGGCATCGCCGACCTTATTGCCGACGAAGGCGTCGGGCGCATCGAGGCCCTCCTTCAGCATCGCGTTGATCGTCTCCTGCTGGACCTCGCCCAGCTTGCCGACGTCCCAGTCGGTCGACAGCGCGGCCAATGCGGTACGGGCGTTCCAGTAGGTGTCGGCCACTACGACGACGGCATTGCCGTCGATCGCCACCACTTTCTTCACGCCCGGCATCTTCTCGACCTTGGCGGCATCGAAGCTCTTGAGCTTGCCGCCGATCACCGGACAGGCGCGCACGGTGGCGACCAGCATGCCCGGCATGGTGAAGTCGATGCCGTAGATCTGCTTGCCGGTCACCTTGTCGAGCGTGTCGATGCGCTTGACCGGCTTGCCCGCGATCTTCCAGTCCTTGGGGTCCTTGAGCTTCACTTCCTTGGGCGGTTCGAGCTGGGCGGCGGCGGCGGCCACCGCGCCGTAGGTCACCGTCTTGCCCGAGGCCTTGTGGGTGATGACGCTGTTGGCTGCCGTGAGCTCGGTGGCCGGCACCTTGAGCTGCGCCGCTGCCGCCGCAATCAGCATCTCGCGCGCCATGGCGCCGCCCTCGCGGACATACTGGTTGCTTTCGCGAATGCCGCGGCTGCCGCCGGTCGAGAAGTTTTTCCAGACCCGGTTGCGCGCGACGTTTTCGCCCGGGGTGGGATACTCCCAGGTGACCTTGTTCCAGTCGCACTCGAGTTCCTCGGCGACGAGCTGGCAGAGGCCGGTGAGCGTGCCCTGCCCCATCTCGGAACGGGCGATGCGGATCACCACCTTGTCGTCGGGATGGATCACCACCCAGGCGTTCAGTTCCTTGACGGTTTGGGCATGCGCCTGGCCGCCATCGAAGGGAATGTGGAAGCCGAGCGAGAAGCCGCCGGCAACGGCCGCGCCGCTGACAAGGAATCCGCGACGGCCGAGAGACGTGTGATGGATGGTCATGATGCGTCCTCCCCTCAGGCCTTGGCGGCGGCGTGGATGGCTTCGCGCACCTGCTGGTAGGTGCCGCAGCGGCAGATGTTGGTCATGGCAGCATCGATGTCGGCGTCGGTCGGCTTGGGCTTGGCGGCGAGCAGCGCGGTGGCCGCCATGATCATGCCGCTCTGGCAGTAGCCACATTGCGGGACGTCGGCGGCGACCCAGGCCTGCTGGATCTTGGTCAGCGTGCCGTTGGCGGCCAGCCCCTCGACGGTAACGACCTTGCGGTTGCCAACGGAGTTGACCGGCGTCTGGCAGGAGCGCGTCGCCACACCGTCGATGTGCACCGTGCAGCTGCCACACTGGGCGATGCCGCAGCCGTACTTGGTGCCGGTGAGACCGAGCTGCTCGCGCAGCACCCAGAGCAGGGGGGTACGCGGGTCGGCGTTGTGATTGACCGCCTTGCCATTGACATTGAGCACAGCCATCCCGGCCTCCTGTTGCTTGCAATATGCGGCGAGCCTACCCGAGCCGCCCGGGGGCGCATAGCAACTGCACCGCCTTCACGGATGTGTGATCGCGGGCGATCCACATACCCCGGGAAGTCATCCTATCTTGCGCGGGGAATTCCGCCAAAAATCCTTGAATATCAACGGTTACCGGCGACGGGAGTGGGAAAGAAAGTGGGACATTTTTCGCGTTCCCCTTCCGCCCCGCCGACGCGACGGGTCGACATGACCGATTGGCCGATCCAGTCATCGGTCGATCAAGTTGATATGAAAAATATTATCTCATAGGAAATTGTCAAGGGCTCCCGCACCGACGCCTAGCCGATACAGGCCTCGAAAACCCGGCGTTAGTTGCCGCCGAGGAGCTTCGCCGTCTCCTCCGCGTTGAATCGCGTACGCAGGGCGGCGGCGAGCTGCGGCAGGTCGGCGTAGCCCGGCATCGTGCTGCCGCCGGGCAGGCCCATCTGGTCGGTGCCGAGCCCGACATGGTCGATGCCGACCACGTCGACCATGCGCGCGAAGCCGTCCATGGCGTAGGACACGATGTTGGGGGAAAAGGCAGGAATCGGCCAGATGCCGATGACGCCGCCGGTGGCGGCGATGGCGCGGGCATGACTCGACGTGATCTGCCGCGTCCACGGCGACTGCCGGTCGCTGAGCGAGGTGTGCGACAGGACCAACGGCCTGGTGGTCACCGAAGCCGCCTTCCGCACCAACTCATAGGGGCCGTGCGCCACGTCGACCACGATGCCCATCTGGTTGCAGCGACGGATCACCTCGGCGCCGAAGGCCGTCAGCCCATCGTGCACGCTGGGTTCGGTCTGGATGTCGCCCAGCTCGTTCGGCCGATAGTGCGTGAGCTGGAGGTGGCGCAGGGCCCAGCGCTGCCAGGCCTCGTCGAGGCGTTCGATCCGGCCCTCGAGGAAATCCGCGCCTTCCGACGAGACGATGACGGACGGCCGGCTGGACCGTGCCGCGCGCAGCTCCGCCGCGGTGCGGACGATCGGCAGGCCCTGATCCCGGGCGAGCTTGTGCAGCGCCGGGAACGAGGTCTGGCTGAAGCTGTAGAGTTCGCCTGGCCTGGGGTCGCGTCCCGGCCGCAGGCGGCCGCCGCTGCTGGTGATGACCGGAGAGTCGGCAACGACGGCGAGGCAGATCGCCGAGACACCGCCTTGGCGCATCGGCTCGGTGATGCCGAGCGCCTGGCCGCGCCCGATACTCATCTGGATGATGTTGCCGGCGTGACTATGGATGTCGACCGCCATGCCATCGGTGGCCTGCGCCATCGCCGGCACAGGCAGACAGAAGAGCGGACTCGCCGCCATCAGGGCGCGCCGCGTCATCCCGGGCTTCACGCTGGCGCCGTGCAGCTGATAGCGCCAACCGTCGCCATCGGACGACACGCGCCAGGTGCCGCTCAACCGCAGCGCGCGCTTGCCGAGTTCCAGCGGCTGATCCGCCAGGACCTCGACCACTGCTTGCGGATTGTTGGGTACGCAACCCTGGCAGCAGCCGGGCTCGGCCATCATCAGGAAACGGTCGGAGCGTCCTGTCGGCAACAAGGTGAGCGGGAAGCCGGTGATCTCGACAGGCTTGCCGTCGGCCCTGTCGGCGCGCGGCTTTCCGAGGTCATGCCAGGACAGGCGCATGTGCTCCCCCTTTAGCTTCCAAGGTTATCGCATGTGAAGAAACTTCGTCGTCCTGAGCGAAGCGAAGGACCTCACGTCAGCCAAGGACTCGGTATCGATGGTCCGTATCTGGTCGATCGGCGAGGTCCTTCGCTTCGCTCAGGACGACAGGACGTTCCAAAAGGGCTCTTTTGTCAGATTTCAATCTCTAGAGCTTGGGCGGCGGATAGTAAGGCCTTTCCCCCAGGGCCTGCACGCGCTTCCAGAAGTCCGGGCCCGACGCCTTGCCAACCTCGTCGAGGTCGGCGGCCTGACGCCACAGGCTCCACGACTCGGGATGCAGGCTGCTCGCCTCGTTCATCTGACGATCGCCCTCGACCGTGCTGCCATGGGCGCGCAGCCAGACACCGAGCCGGAACCGTGCCCGCGCCTCGGCGATTTCTAGCGTCACCTTCGGCAAGCCTGCCCGGGCGACGTCAGCCGGCAGGGCGTGCTTGCCGGTATTCACCCAGGCGCGCACGGCGTCGAGATAGGCCACGCGCGCCGCCAGGCGCTCGGCCTGGTCCTCGGCCGACATGGTCTTGGTCTTGAGGTCCATGCGGCGGAAGTGATCGGTCGAGCCTGCGGTCTCGGGCGGTCGCACGATCCGGCCCTGTTCGTCGATCCAGATCGCCTGCGGCACGTTCACGAGATTGTAGAGGTCTTCGAGGCGATGGTCGGTGTCGATCAGCTGCCAGTACTCCGACTTCGCCTGCTCGATCCACGGCCGCGCATGGTCCGCGCCGCGGCTTTCCTCGGCCACGGCCACCACCATGAAATTCCTGTCCTTCAGTTCGGCGTAGAGTTGCTGCCACACGGGCAAGTCAAACCGGCAGCCTCACCAACTGGCCCAGGTGGCGAGGAAAACCTTCTTGCCGCGGAGCTGCGAGAGCGACCGCGGCGTGCCGTCGATGTCCGGCAGGGTGAAGTCCGGCGCCTGTAGCCCCTCCAGCGCGGCATTGCGCTCGTCCGCGGGCGCACCCAGCGCCCACACGTCGCCGGCGTCGCTGGAGATCACGGGTCCGCCGAGCTTCTTCCAGAAGGCCTCGACGTCGACTTCGCTGCCCTTCACCGCCGACACCGGCATCGGCACGCAAAGTTCGGCGCGGCACATGCCTTCGGGCTTCAGCGCCCAGCCGGTGACCTTCTCCGCATCAGCGGGACTCATCCAGAGACCGTCATGAGCCGTGACGTCATGTTCGGCCGTCGGCATGAGGATCTTCGTCATCGGCATCTCCATCAAGTTCCTTCGCCCTGGCGAGCCAAGGCCTCCCCTCGTCGTCCTGAGCGAAGCCGCCCGCAGGGCGGCGCAGTCGAAGGACCTTTCTTAGCCATCGATCTCGCCGGCAAGGTCGCGCCAATCCGGGTTCGATCGATTGATCAGGGCGACCTTTTTAGCCCGCGTCCAACCCTTCAATTGCTTTTCCCGGGCGATCGCGTCGGGTGCGGTCTCAAAATGTTCGACGTAGATCAGACGATCAATCTTGTACTTCGCCGTATGGATCACTCGCCCGAGCCTATGCTCGTGCAAACGTCGCGGCAAATCCGTCGTGACACCGACGTATAGAGCCCGACCCGTTGCGCTCGCAAGGATACAGACGACGGGCTGCCGCATAAGACAGGTCCTTCGACTGCGCCGCCCTTCGGGCGGCTCCGCTCAGGACGACGGACAAAATCCATACGCGATTGCCCCACCCTCGAGCGGAGAGGAGGGCATGATTCCTTCCAGCACTATTTCGGCGTCGAGATCGTCACTTCCTTGGAGGTGATGAACTCCAGCAGGACCGGCACGCCCTTCTTCGTCTGCTCGATGCCGCGCTTGATGGCGGGAATGATGTCCTCGGGCTTGGTCACCCGCTCGCCGTAGCCGCCGAAGGCACGGGCCATGGCGGCGTAGTCGCCGGAGATGTCGGTCGAGCGGTACTTCTCGGTCGAGACCTTCATGATGTGAAGCTCGATCGCCATCGAGAAGTTGTTGAGCAGGATCGACATGATCGGAATGCGCTCGCGCACCGCGGTCTCAAAATCCATGCCGGTGAAGCCGATGGCCGCGTCGCCCCACACGTTGATGCAGAGCTTGTCCGGGCAGGCGAGCTTGGCGCCCATGGCGAGGCCGAGGCCGTAGCCCAGCTGCGTGGTCTTGCCCCAACCGATGTAGGTGTGCGGCGCCGTCGTCTTCCAGAACGGCGAGAGCTGGTCGCGCGGGCTGCCCGCATCGTGGGTGATGATGGTGTTGGCCTTGTCGACCGTGTGCTGGAGGTCCCACAGCACGCGGTAGGGATTGAGCGGCGCCTCGTTGTTGGTGAGCTTGGGCATCCACTCCTGGAGCCACGCGTCGGCCATCGGCTTGATCTCGGCCACGACGGCACCTGCGTCGCGCTTCTTTCCGCCGACCAGCTTGCTGCATTCGTCGATCATGGCACGCAGCGCCAGCTTGGCATCGCCGATCAGGCCGTACTGGCAGCGCACGTCCTTGTTGAGATGGTCGGGATCGAGCGTGGTGTGGATGACCGTCTTTCCCTTGGGCATCGAAATGCCGAAGTTCGTCTCCGTGAAGGAGCAGCCGACGCCGAACAGCACGTCGCACTGGTCGAGGAAATGGCGGACCTGCTTCGGGTAGGCGCGACCGCCCGAGCCCAGCGACAGCGGATGGGTCTCGTCGAAGCTGCTCTTGCCCTGCAGCGACGTGCAGACCGGAATGGCCAAAAGTTCGGCCAGTTCCTTCAGTTCATCATAGGCCTCGGCCCAGTGGACGCCATGGCCGGCATAGAGGACCGGGCGCTTGGCCGCGACCAGCACCTTGGCGGCTTCCTTCACCGCCGCAGGATCGGGGCCGTAGCGCGTGGGCTTGATGGGCACGTAGGTCAGCGGATCGGGCGCGTCCTCGCCATTGGCCTCGGCCGGGAACTCGATGATGACCGGCGAGCCGCGGCCGTTGCGCAGCAGGCTGAAGGCCCGGCGCATGACGTTCTCGATGTCGGCGCCCGACGTGATGGGTTCGGCATGCTTGGCGACATGCGCCATGGTGATGGTCGAATTGAAGTTCGGCGGCACGTGCGCGATGCGCCGCGGATAGCCGGCCGGGATGACCAGCAGCGGCACCGATTCGCCGAACGCCTGGGCCACGCCGCCATAGGCGTTCTCCGAGCCGGGGCCGCTCTGCATGCAGAACACGCCCATCTTGCGGCCCTTGGTCAGCCGCGACATGGCGTCGGCCATATGCAGGCCGATGCGCTCCTGGCGCACGATGATCGGGCGGATGTCGATCGCCGCGCAGTGCTCGATCAGATGGTTTACCGGGTAGGCGAAGAGATATTCGACGCCCTCGCGCTTCAGGATTTCGGCAATTGCCGGCCCGGTCTTCATCTGTGTTTCTCCCTATCGCGCCGCTACCGGCGCTATTTGTTGAGTTCCTTCATGGCGCTGTCGAGGCCGCCCAGCGTCAGCGGGAACATGCGGTTGGAGCAGAGCTGCTGCAGCAGCTGGATCGACGGCGTGTAGCTCCAGTGCCGTTCCGGCACCGGGTTGAGCCAGACCATGCTGCGATAGGTGTCGGAGACACGCTGGATCCAGGTCTGACCCGATTCCTCGTTCCAGTGCTCCACCGAACCGCCGGGATAGGCGATCTCGTAGGGGCTCATCGAGCCATCGCCGACGAACAGGATCTTGTAGTCGGCGGGATAGGTATGGAGCATCTGCGCCGTCGAGAAGGTGTCGACGTGACGGCGACGGTTGTCCTTCCACAGTTTTTCGTAGAGGCAATTGTGGAAGTAGAAGAACTCGAGGTGCTTGAACTCCGAGCGAGCCGCCGAGAACAGCTCCTCGCAGACGCGGATATGGGCGTCCATCGACCCGCCGATGTCGAACAGGATGAGCAGCTTCACCTTGTTGCGCCGCTCCGGCACCATCTTGATGTCGAGGTAGCCCGCGTTGCGTGCCGTCGACCGGATCGTGTCGGGCATGTCGAGCTCGACCTCGGCGCCCTCGCGCGCGAACTTGCGCAGCCGCCGGAGCGCGATCTTGATGTTGCGCGTGCCGATCTCGACGGTGTCGTCGAGGTTCTTGTACTCGCGCTTGTCCCAGACCTTTACGGCGCGGCCTTCGCGGTTCTTGTCCTGGCCGATGCGCACACCCTCGGGGTTGAACCCGTGGGCGCCGAACGGCGAGGTGCCCGCCGTGCCGATCCACTTGCTGCCGCCCTGATGGCGCTTCTGCTGCTCCTCGAGACGCTTCTTCAGCGTCTCCATCAGCTTCTCCCAGCCGCCCAGCGCCTCGATCTGCTTCTTCTCTTCCTCGGTCAGCAGCTTCTCGGCGAGCTTGCGCAGCCACTCTTCCGGGATCTCGGCCGCCACGCCCTCGCCCGGCACGGCCTCGAGGCCCTTGAAGATGTGGCCGAAGACCTTGTCGAACTTGTCGAGGTTGCGCTCGTCCTTCACCAGGATAGAGCGCGACAGGTAATAGAAGTCGTCGACGCTGTAGTCGGAGACGCCCTTATCCATGCCTTCCATCAGCGCGAGGTACTCCTTGATGGAGACCGGCACCTTGGCCTGACGCAGTTCGAGGAAGAAGTTCACGAACATCGCGATCTCCCCTTCTTTACTGGCGCTGCTCCCGCCGTGCCATGAAGGCCAGACGCTCGAACAGGTGCACGTCCTGCTCGTTCTTGAGCAGGGCGCCATGCAGCGGCGGAATGAGCTGCTTGGAGTCCTTGGAGCGCAGCGCGTCCGGCGACATGTCCTCGACCATCAGCAGCTTCAGCCAGTCGAGCAGTTCCGACGTCGAGGGCTTCTTCTTGAGGCCCGGCACTTCGCGGATGTCGTAGAACACGTTCAGCGCCTCGCGCAGCAGGTTGCGCTGCAGGTCGGGGAAGTGGACGTCGACGATCTGCGTCATCGTCTCGCGGTCGGGGAAGCGGATGTAGTGGAAGAAGCAGCGACGCAGGAAGGCGTCGGGCAATTCCTTCTCGTTGTTCGAGGTGATCATCACGATCGGGCGCTGCTCGGCCTTGATGACCTGCTGCGTCTCGTAGACGTAGAACTCCATGCGATCGAGCTCGAGCAGCAGATCGTTGGGGAATTCGATATCGGCCTTGTCGATCTCGTCGATCAGCAGGATCGGCCGCTCGGTCGAGGTGAAGCCTTCCCAGAGCTTGCCCTTCTTGATGTAGTTGCCGATGTCCTTGACGCGTTCGTCGCCGAGCTGGCTGTCACGCAGGCGCGAGACGGCGTCGTATTCGTAAAGACCCTGCTGCGCCTTGGTCGTCGACTTGATGTGCCACTCGATGATCGGCGACTTCAGCGCCTTGGCCACCTCGTGCGCGAGCACGGTCTTGCCGGTCCCGGGCTCGCCCTTGATCAGCAGCGGACGCTGCAGGGCGATGGCCGCGTTCACTGCCACGCGCAGGTCGTCGCTGGCCACGTAAGAGTCGGTTCCGGTAAATTTCATGATGCAAAATCCAGGTTCACAAGAGTGGCGGGCACCCTAGAGGCGAGCCTTCCAGCCAGCAAGGCCGCGCGCGCAGACCACCGCGGACGATCAGCTTCCGGCTCGAACGATGAAATAGACGACGGCGGCGGCTGCGAGCAGCACCGACAGCGCCAGCCGGCCCGGGGCGAAGAAAAGCTTTGGCGCAGGCTTTCCCGGCGGCACCACATCGTCGAGCGGCTTGCGGCCGGTGATCATCGCACCGATCAGGTTCTGTTTCTTCCAGACGAGATAGACGACAGCCGCCAGCACATGCAGCGCCACCATCGCCAGCAGTACGTTGATCCAGAACTTGTGGAACGACGTGAGCCGGTCGACCCAGCGGTCGGCGATGGCGTTGGCCAGCGGGCCGTTGACCATGCCGGTGTCGGTGTCGGCGGAGAAAAGACCCGCGCCGGCCTGCAGCAGCACGGCGAACAACAGCATCACGACCATGGCGCCGCCCATCGGGTTGTGGCCGGCCTCGCGTGGCCGGTCCCGGCCCAGAAGCTCCCGAAGGTGGCCGATCGCGGCCGCGGGGCCTTTGACGAAGTCGGCGAAGCGGGCCGTCGTGCTGCCCAGGAACCCCCAGGCGATGCGGAACAGGATCAGGGTGAGGATCGCGTAACCCGACCAGAAGTGGAACTTCATCCAGTCGTCGCCGGCGCGGCCGGTGAAGTAGGAGATCGCCATCAGGACGACCAGCGCCCAGTGGAACAGGCGTACGGGCAGGTCCCAGACCCGGATGGATGGGGCACGTTTATCAGCCATGGTGTTCCCTAGCCCCTTCAGAAATCGATCGATCCGAGCGTACCCGACCGCCAGAATAACCCGACTACACGCAGTCGTGATGATGGAATTTGCCACTCCCCTGTTCGCTTTGGCACCGGTGTCTGCAACAAATACCCGGTTGGCGAGGTTCAACTTCTCGTCAGCCTGTCGAATTCAAAGGGGATGGTTCATGCGAAAGACACTGGTTCTGGCAATGATCGGCGCACTTGCTGCCGGCGCAATGGTGGGAGGCGCCACGGTCGCTCTGGCCCAGGCCGACATCATCAAGGAGCGTCAGGAGAACCGCAAGCAGGCGGGCGCCGCCATGCGGGCGATCAAGGGCATCATCGATGCCAAGGGCCCGACCGCGGGCGCCGTCGAGCAAGCCGCCAAGCTCAAGACCCTCGAAGTCGCCTTCGGAAACATGTTCCCGGCCGGCTCCGACAAGGGCGAGACCAAGGCCTTGCCGACGATTTGGTCGGACTCGGCGGGCTTCAAGGCAGCAGGCGCGGCCTCGATTGCGGCCTACGACAAGCTCGCGGTCGCGGCGGGCTCGGGCGACATGGCGGCCCTGACCGCTGCGTTCGGCGACGCCGGCAAGACCTGCGGCGCCTGTCACGACAAGTACCGCGCCAAGGCCAACTGATTTCTCTCGGCAAGCGATTGAGGGCGGCGGGCGTTTCCGCCGCCCTTTTTCTTTGTCTGCGACAGGGTCGAGCGGAAAACGAAGCCTTTAGGCGGACCGGAAGTGGCGTCGCCGCGGTCTCTGGCTAGGTCGACGCGCGAGCGTGGTCGCGAACCGTCAGGGCCTGATGGACGATCGCTTCAGCAGCAAATCGCCACGTGCGCGACGCATGAACACGGGACAGCCGCTGGTGCTCGCGCATGTTCATCCAGCTGTCGAGGCCAAACGCGACGTCGAGCGAGTCGAGCACACGACCGCGCATGGACGGAGGGAGGTTGCCGAGTTCAGTCGCGAACCAGGCGGCGAGGCGCTCACGCAGCAGCCGGCGCACCTGGGCAACGCCCAGACCGACTGCTGGCGCCGCGCCGCGGACGCGTTCGGCAAAAAGCCAGAGCGGCAGCCATTCCTCGAACAGCCGGGCGCGATCGGATGCCAGCAGGTCGATCCGGCTGGAGAGCGGTGCCCCGGCGTCGACCGGGACTTTGGAGTCGAACGCCCGGCTGGCGGCCAGGTCGAAGGCCGCTGCGTAAAGATCGGCGAGAGTGGCAAAGTGCTGGAAGAGTGCGCGGCTGGAAACCCCCGCGATGGTCGCGATGGCCGCCGAGGTCGGCTCGACATCTCCTGCCTGGATGAGATCCAGGGTCGACTGGATCAGGGTCTGGCGGGTCCGCAGTCCGCCGACGATGCGACCATCCCGGGAACATGAGACATCGATGGGGAAGCCGACAATTCTCATAGCGAACCCGTTGCAACAGGACTGCGGAAACACTCCGATATTGACAGGACGCCATTCCAATGTAAGTTGCAAAAATGCATATCTAGATTGTAAAAACACCGATTTTATCCGGTTTTTTTACCTTAGATATGTGATTTTCGTAAGTCTCACATCGATTTCGAGTTGAGGTGGACGGGCCTGGATCGCCATAGTGGGCACCGCGCCCGCTTCGTCACACCCCCGAAGACGCGTTCAATCGTCGACAACACGCCTCGAAAATACGAAAGGCCGGCCGCTTGGGGACGACCGGCCTTCCTTAGAAGCCCGCCTGGGTGGGAATGTCGAAGTCTTGGGGTGTGTGGGAAGGAGACTTCGACGATAGCGGCTTGGGGGCCGCTGGCGGGCTATGGGAAACTTTGTGATGGGCGCGACACTGGCTAGAGAGCGAAGCCAAGTCGTTGACTGGTATCAAACGCCTTTCAAATATGGCTTTCGACGATTGGTCGGAGCCTTCAGGGAAAAAACCTTAACAAACGGTCCTGACGTCCGTCATCTGCAAAACTGCATATCTGATTTTGGCCTTTCGCCACAATCCTCAATGATTTGTTCACGATGCGGGCATGAGATAGGCGAAAAAGGTAATTCTATTCGGCGGCGCTTCTGGCCTTCCGTTCGGAATCTCGTTTTAAATTCATAGGCTTATCGCATTCTGCGGGTGGCGTTTCGGTCGACCGACCGTAGGCCACGCTCACGGGTCTCATGCCGACGAAGCACGCCTGCCAAACGCTCGGCAGCCCGGCTGGATCGGCCGCTCCCATGCCGGGCGCCAAGCGGACATGGCGAACGCCCGGGATGCCATGGCGCATCGTTGAGCCGCCTCCGTTCGTGTTTCAGCCCCAATTCCATGCTAGGGGAATCGTCGATCCACCGTATTGGCTGCCCAATGGAGCGGCCGTTATTGGGAGTCCAAGTCCGTGCGAAACGTCCGTCCGATAAGATCCCTGCTCAGCGTGCCTGCCGCCGCCCTTATGCTGGCCGTCATCGCACAACCGGCCGCCGCCGGCTTCGAAGAGGGCCTCAAGGCCTTGCAGGCCGGCGACGCGGCAACGGCGGAGAAAGAACTTCAGCCCCTGGCCAAGGAGCGCGATCCGCGCGCTCAGTTTCTCCTCGGTTTCTATATCTATGGCGGAGCCGAATCGAAGCTGTTCGACGTCAACAAGGCAGCGCCTCTGCTGCTCGATGCCGCCGAGCGCGGGTACCTGCCGGCGATGATCCCGCTGGCCGGCGCCTATGCCGAAGGCAACGGCGTCCCGAAGAGCGCCTTCGAGGCCTACAAATGGGTCGCCATCGCCGAGCGCTGGAATGTGCCCAGCGCAGGCCTCGCCCTCGAGCAGGCAACTCGCGAGCTCGGTCCGGATGAAGTCGCCAAGGCCAAGGCCGCGGCGCAGGCCTACACCTTCAAGACCAAATGACCGTGTGGCGGGTCGTGCCGTTCGCGGCACTTCTCGCCGCGACGGTCGCGCACGCCCAATCGAATGACGCAGGCGACGTCTCTCCCGCCTTGCGCTCGGCGGTCGCGGCATACCGGGCCGGCGACCTCGTCACCGCCGAATCGTCGCTGCGGGCACTGGCGCCGACCGACGCCGACGCTGCTGCCTGGCTGGGCGCCATCATGCTGGAGCGCGGCCTCCAGCGCGACGGCCTGCGGCTGATCCAGCGGTCCGCCGACTCTGGCTCGGCTGAAGGCGCCCACCGCCTGGCACTGGTCTTCGCCCAGGGTGACGGCGGCACACCACGCAACGAGGCAAGGGCCATTGAGCTGTTCGGACAGGCTGCGGAGAAAGGCCATCAACGCGCCCAACTGAACCTCGGGATGCTCTACCTGCGTGGCCAGGGCGTGCCCCGCGACGTCATCCAGGCGCGCGCCTGGCTCGAAAAGGCCGCCGCCAGTGGCGACCCTTACGCGCTCTATGTCCTGGGTCGCGCCATGGAGGAAAGCGCAGGACCGGTCGGCGCCGATTCGGTTCGCGCCGCCAACCTCTATCGACAGGCGGCCGAAAAGGGCCATCCCCTGGCCGCGCTGCGCTACGGCATGGCGCTGGCCGACGGTGCAGGCGTCAAGCGCGATGTCGTTGCCGCCCAACGCTGGTTGATGCACGCCCAACAGAGCGGGGTGCCCGAGGCCGCCCTCGCGCTGGCCGACATGGCGGCGCGGACGCCCGCGACCCGCGACAAGGCGATGAACGAGAAGATCCTCAAATCCGCGATCACCTGGCTGGAAGTTGCCGCGCATGCCGGCGTGCCCTCGGCCCAGTTCAAGCTCGCCAACGCCTATTTTGCCGGCGCCGGGGTCACCCGGGATTTGCCGCAGGCCCAACTCTGGTACGGCCGCGCAGCGCAGCAGGGACAGACGGAGGCCCAGAACGCCTTCGGCATTCTGCTCGTCAATGGCGCCGCCGGCGCGGCGGACCCGGTGGAAGGCTACAAGTGGCTGCTGCTGGCCGAACGTGGCGGCCATCCCGAGTCGCGCACGATCCGCGAGAAGGCCATCGAGCAGCTGCCCGACCGCGACCGCAAGAAGGCAGAGGCCCTGGCCCAGAAATTCGCGCCGACGCCGGAGATGCCGATCGATCCTGTGCCACCGCGGCTCAACCCGCCCAAGCAGTGACAGCCGGGCTCTAGCGATCGCGCGCGAGGCGTATCGGGAATTCCGGCGTGTCGTAAGCGGTGAGCCCCTCCCACAACCGGCCGACCTCGCCGCGGAACAAGTCGCGCGTCAGCCCCTCGACCAGCCGCGGCACGGCGAACTTCATGCCGTTGATCGACGAGCCGCTGGGGCCGAAGCTGAGCGTCGAGCCGAAATTGAACAGCCGGATGCGGGCGAGCCACGGCGCGGCGCCCGGAGTGCGTTCCTGCAGTTCGAAGTCCGGCCCCAGGTAGGGATAGCATTCGAGTCGCGCATTGCGTTGGCCGGCCGGCGGCACGTAGGCGTCGCGCCAGGTCCGAACATGTGGGGCAACAGCGGCCAGTTCCGGCCGCAGACCGAGGTCGACGTCGAATCCGGTACCGCAGATCAGGAAATCGAAGCGATGTTCGCCGGCAGGCGTCGTCACCATCGCCCCGGCACCGTCGCTGCGCGCATCGAGCCACGGCGCCCCGGTGTGCAGGTGGAAGCTGGCGTGCGACGTCACGCGATCCCAGGTCTCGACCGGCAAGGCCTCGCGCAACGACAGCACATGATTCATGAACTTCCAGCGCGTCGCATCGTCGAGGTCGCGGAAATGGCGGAAGAACGCCGGAAACGACAGCCACTTGTAGGGCTGGACCCGCTGCAGTTCGGGCCGGCGGCAGAACAGATGGACCTCCGCGCCGGCTTCGAGCGCGGTCGCTGCATTGTCGAAGGCCGACGCGCCGGCGCCGAGGACGCCGACACGGCGGCCGGCGAGGGCCGCGAAGTCGATGGTGTCGGCCGCGTGGGCGCGCACGCCGGACGGCAGACGCTCGACGAATGCCGGCATCGTCCACTGCCCGCTTGCCTCGATGCCATGGGCCAGCACGATATGGCGCGCCAGGATGGACCGTTCGCCCACGGCGTCCCTGACCCGCGCCCGGAGCAAGTCGCCGTGCGCCTCGATGCCGAGCAGCTCCGTTCCGACCTCGATGGGCAATGCCAGGATGCGCCGGAGCCAATGCAGGTATTCGCTCCAGCTCTCGCGCGCGATCTTGTTCAGGCGCGCGAAGGCCTGCGCGCCATGCTGCGCCTCGAACCAGCTTTGATAGGTGAGACTTGGAATGCCGAGGTCCGGACCCGTCACCGTCTTCCAGGTCCTGAGCGTCTTCATGCGGCCGAACGTGCGCCAGGGGCCCTCGCCGCCGGCCGGGCCGCGGTCGATCACGAGATGATTGTCGATCCGCTCAAGCTTGAGCTTGAACGACAGCGCCTGCCCGCCCTGGCCACCGCCAACGATCAGAACGTCGAGAACCTTCTCGCCCGCCGGTCCGGTCGTCGGCTTCAGCCAGCGCAGTTCGGGATAGGAGATCAATGCCAGGTCGCGCCGCACTTGGGCATCGAGTTCGGCGAGAGCCTTGGACGCCATGGCATGAGGACTAGCATGGCGGCAATCGCCAGACGACGGGCGAAACGCTAGGTTTCGTGGCAATGGATCCATCGTCCTCCCCAGCGTCGCCAACACGGCAGGCGCGGCCCGACGTCACCACCGCCGTCTGTCGCGGCGCCTGCCGCTTGATGCGCCAGATGGGCCATTCGGTGCTGCTCGAACTGCCGCTGCCCGACGGACGGCGCGCCGACATCTTCGCCGTCGGCCGCGGCGGCGAGTTCGTCATCGTCGAGGTGAAGTCGTCGATCGAAGACTGGCGCGTCGACGAGAAATGGCCCGACTATCTCGGCTGGTGCGACCAGCTTTATGTCGCCGTCCCTGTCGACTTTCCGCAATCGCTCATCCCGGAGGAGATCGGCCTGATCGTGGCCGACTCGTATGGCGGCGAGATCCTGCGTGCGCCGCCACGCCGGCCGGTCGCCGCCGCCCGCCGCAAGGCCTTGCTGATCGACTGCGCGCGACTCGCCTCGGAACGGCTGGCCCGGATCGAGGACCCCGACTTCGCCGACACGGTCTGAGGCGATTGCCGGCAACGGCCTTTCCCCAGTGGAGCTGTCGTTCCTCCGGATATCCTGATTTCTCGCAAGACTGTTCGTTGAGGGTCTGCACCCAACGCAAAAAGCGCGCGGACCGGAGGCCCGCGCGCCTTTCGCTATCGGGCAGACAAGGGGCTTAGCGCGCGCCGAACGCCCGCTTCAGTTCGGACACCAGATCGGTCCGCTCCCATGAAAAGCCGCCGTCACGCTCGGGCTTGCGGCCGAAGTGGCCGTAAGAGGCCGTGCGCTGGTAGATCGGCTTGTTGAGCTGCAGGCCGCGGCGGATGTTGGTCGGGCGCAGCGGGAAGATGTCGGCGAGGACCTTCTCCAGCTTGCGCTCGTCGACCTTGCCGGTGCCTTGCGTGTCAACATAGAGCGACATCGGATCGGCGACACCGATGGCATAGGCGACCTGGATCAGGCAGCGGTCGGCGAGGCCCGCGGCCACGACGTTCTTGGCGAGGTAGCGCGCCGCATAGGCGGCCGATCGGTCGACCTTGGTCGGATCCTTGCCCGAGAAGGCGCCGCCACCGTGCGGCGCGAAGCCACCGTAGGTGTCGACGATGATCTTGCGGCCGGTGAGGCCGCAGTCGCCGTCGGGACCGCCAACGACGAAGTTGCCGGTCGGATTGCAGAAGAAGTCGGCGGTCTTCTTGGGCATCCAGCCCTTCGGCAGCGACTTCTCGACATAGGACGTGATCATCTCGCGGATCATGCCCGAGTTGTACTTCTTGCCCTTGGCGGTGGTCTCGCGGTGCTGCGTGGAGACCACGACCTTGGTGGCGCCGACGGCCTTGCCATCGACATAGCGCACCGTGACCTGGCTCTTGGCGTCGGGCTGCAGGTCGCCGAGTTCGCCCGAACGGCGGGCTTTGCTCAGCACTTCGAGAATCTTGTGCGAGAAGAAGATCGGGGCCGGCATGAACGAGCCCTTCTCGTACTCCTCGGAGTCGCGGCAGGCGAAGCCGAACATCAGGCCCTGGTCGCCCGCGCCTTCCTGCTCGCCGAGATTGCCGCCCTTCTTCTTGGCATCGACGCCCATGGCGATGTCGGGCGACTGGCCGTGCAGCAGAACCTCGACGTCGGCGCCGTGGTAGCTGAAGCCGTCCTGGTCGTAGCCGATGTCGCGCACGACGCCGCGCGCGATCTCGGTCAGCGCCTCGCGGTTCACGACGGTCTGCGCGCCGTACTTCTTCATGAAAGGCGCCGAAGCGCGGCCTTCGCCGGCGATCACGATCTTGTTGGTGGTGACCAGCGTCTCGCAGCCCAGGCGCGTATTGGTGTGGCTGTCGTCAGCGATGCCGAGCCTGATGTCATTGGCGATGAACGCGTCGAGGATGGCGTCCGAGATCTGGTCGCTGACCTTGTCCGGATGGCCTTCGGAGACGGATTCGCTGGTAAAAAGATAGTCCTTGAGCGCCACAATGCCCTCCCACGGTTCACGCTGGACTCCGGGCAGGGCAGCAGGGCCGCCAACGTCCGGCTTAGCCTTTTTTATCGCGGTGGCAAGTCGTCCAAATCCGTCCGCGGCGGCATCGACCATCGAGGCCGCGCCGCTAAAAACTCCAATTGCCGACGAAAATCAAGGGGTTCCCCGAAGAGACCCTGTGGCCCTTTCTCTCGGCACCCCGATCAACGGCCCTTGCGACCACCCAGGGCCTCGGCGTGGCTTGCGGCGCCCACGGCCTTGACCATTTCGAAGATGCGCTTGCGCACCCGGGCTTCACGGATCTTGTAGTAGGCCCGCACCAGTTCGAGGGTCTCGCGCTTGATCAGGGGGTCCTTTTCCTGTTCGAAGGGCGTCCCCGCCTCACCGAAGCCCTTGCGACCACGACCCGACATCGGCCGCCCGGCCAGCGCATTGGCCGGCATTTCGTCGAAGAAGTAGGACACCGGCACGTCGAGGACCTTGGCGAACTCGAACAACCGGCTCGACCCGATCCGGTTGGAGCCCCGCTCGTACTTCTGGATCTGCTGGAACGTCAGTCCGACCGCCGTCCCCAGCTTCTCCTGGCTCATGCCAAGAAGCGTGCGCCGTTGACGCATGCGCGCCCCGACATGGACGTCAACCGGATGTGATTTTGCCATCGGCCCAAGTTCCTCTTGTGCAGTGTTTTTTACGGGCAATGCGGTTGTGGTCGCAGCGCGTCATAAATGCCGGGTGCGCGGCGGTTCAAGAATCCAGCAATGCAAATATGCATATCTTAAAGACCAAGATGCATATGACATTAGCCCGTCTTGCCCACAATGCAAGCCGAACCTCAGGCCGTTGCGCTTCCAGGCAGGCTAGACCCGGGTTCGGCCAACCCGTTTTCTGCCCACCGCCAGACAGGCACCCAACAACGCGAGGACGACCAAGAGCATCCCATCCCCCCAACGGCCGTAGGGCGTCGGTTCGCGCGCCTGCGGCAGGGGATGATCGATGATGCCTTCCTCCATCATGTCGAGCGAGGCCAGGACCCGGCCATAGGCGTCGATCACGGCGGATACGCCGGTATTCGCGGCGCGTATCATCGGCAGGCCCTCTTCCACGGCACGCAAACGGGCACTGGCAAGATGCTGGAAGGGGCCGCTCGAGAGCCCGAACCATGCGTCGTTGGTGACGTTCAGGAGCCAGCGCGGCCGCTCGCCCGGACCCGTCACCGCCGCTGGAAAGATCACCTCGTAACAGATCACCGGCGAGAAAGACGGCAGACCTGGAACGCCCAGGGTGACACGATTCTCGCCTTCTTCGAACGACCCGCGGCCGATGAAGCCCGATACCGGGGCAAGGTGCTTGCGGAACGGAATGTACTCGCCCAGCGGCACCAGATGGACTTTGTCATAATGCGCGACGATGGAACCCGACCGGTCGATGACCAGCAGTGAATTCCAGACGCCGTCCTCGCGCCGGCCGCTGCCGCGGGCGGCTCCGGTCAGAAGGTAGCCACGGGGCGGCACCGCCGACGTCATGGCGTCCAACGCAGGTGAGCCAGGCTCGATGATGAACGGCGGGGCGGTCTCCGGCCAGATAACCGCGGCGAGGCGATCGAAGCCGGGGCGGCGGCTCATCTCGACCAGCTTGGCCAGGTGCCGTGCCCGGGTATCCGGCCGCCATTTCTCGGACTGCGCGACATTCGGCTGGACGATACGTACCAAAGGCCCATCGCCAGCCGCGGGCTGGATCACGGCCTGACCGGCAGCGCCGGCGACACCCAGCGTGACCAAAGCCGCGACCGAGGCACGCCATCCGGCGGTCGGCGCCGCCAGGACGAGAAAGGAAAAGGCACCGAGCCCGTACACGCCGAAAACGGCCGCTCCCTGCACGAGCGGCGTGGCGAAGGCCCAGACATGACCGAGGGGATTCCACGGATAGCCGGTGAAGACGTGACCGCGCAGCCATTCTGCGAGGGTCCAGGCAATCGCCAGCAGGATAAGGCGGCGATACCGCCCCGCCAGCGCCGGCCAGCGCAACGCCGCCCATCGCGCCACCCCGGCCGCGAGGCCCGGAAAGAAGCCCAGGATCACCGACAGTCCGGCCACGATCGGCGGCCCCAGCAGCTCGTACTGGGCCGGCGGAACGGAGAAGGCTTCCAGGATCCAGTAGGAGCCGACGGCGAAATGCCCGATGCCCCACGCCCAGCCCCGCAGGAAGGCGCTTTGCGGCCCCGGCGCCGTCTCCCATAGCCAGACGAACACGACCACGCCCACGACCGCCAGCGGCAGCCAATAGAGCGGCGGCATCGCCAACGCCGCCAGTGCGCCGGCCACAAAGGCCACGCCTGCAGCGCGCCATCCCGTGAGAGTCATTTCAAGAATGCGCGATCAGGCGGCCGACCGAGACGATGTCGGCTGGCGCACGCGCAAGCGGCGGATGCGCCGCGGATCGACGTCGAGCACTTCGAACTCGACGCCAGAGGGATGGCACACCACTTCGCCGCGCTCGGGAATGCGACCCAGCAACGAGAAGATCAGCCCGCCGACCGTGTCGATCTCGCGCCGTTCGTCCTCCGACAGCACGCGGCCAATCTCCTGCTCGAGCAGTTCGATCGGCGTGCGGCCGTTGACATCGATGGTGCCGTCGACGCGGCGCGCCACCGTCGGCGTCTCGGCGACGTCGTGCTCGTCCTCGATCTCGCCCACGATCTCTTCCACCAGGTCTTCGATCGTGAGCAGGCCGTCGGTCCCGCCGAACTCGTCGACGACCAGCGCCATGTGGGTCCGCGAACGGCGCATATCGAGCAGCATGTCGAGCACCGGCAGGGTCGGTGCCACGAAGACGACCCGGCGCAGAATGTCGCGGAGGTTAAACTTCTTCGATGTGCCCCAGTAGGCCAGCACATCCTTGATGTGGATCATGCCGATCACGTCGTCGAGCGCCTCGCGGTAGACCGGATAACGGGAATGAGCCTCGGTCTGGATCAGCCGCACGACCTCGTCGAGCGGGGTGTCGGCGGCGATCGCCACGATATCGACGCGCGGCACCATGACATCGGCCACCGTCTTGTCGCGCAGCTTGAGGATATTGGCGAGAAGGACACGTTGATCCTCGCTGATCGGCGTATCGCTCTCGGGCGTCTCCTCGATCAGCTCCTCGATCGCCTCGCGGACAGCGTCGTTCTTGTCGCGACGGCGCAGCCGGCGCAGAATGGCGCGCAGCAGTCCGCCCGCGGAGGGAGCCTCGGAAACCGTCAAAGGTACCGGCAGCCCATGGGACTTGTTTGGGGGCTCGCTCGTCGAACCCGGGCTGGCCCCGCCCGGCCGCGTAACATGCGCTGTGGAATCGGGCATGTTGGCTAAGATAGGCTATCGGCGCGGCGTTGCAATCACGGAAGTTCCTGATGCGTTCCTGTAAATTGTTCTCCGGCGCCACGATGCCCGTGCTCGGACTTGGAACATGGCGGATGGGAGAGAGCCCACGACGACGCGCCGAGGAACTCGACGCGCTGAAGTACGGGCTCGATCTCGGCTATCCGATGATCGACACCGCCGAGATGTACGGCGACGGGAGCGCAGAGGAGATCGTGGGCGAGGCGATCGCCGGCCGTGGCGTGCGGCCGTTCATCGTGAGCAAGATCTACCCCCACAACGCATCGCGCGCCGGCACGATCGCCGCCTGCGAACGCAGCCTCAAGCGGATGGGCATCGAGCGGATCGACCTCTACCTGCTGCATTGGCGCGGCGGGGCCAGGATCGAGGAAACCTTCGAGGCGTTCCATCGCCTGCGCGACGCAGGGAAGATCGGCGACTTCGGCGTCAGCAACTTCGATCTCGAAGACATGAAAGATGCCGCCCGTCTCGACAAGGGCCGCAACGCCAGCAACCAGGTGCTCTACTGCCTCTCCCGGCGAGGCCCCGAGTACGATCTTCTGCCATGGATGCGGAAAAAATCCATTCCGCTGATGGCCTACTCGCCGCTCGACCAGGGCGGGCTTCTGCGCAAGGCGGCGCTGAAGAAGATTGCCGACGATATCGGCTGCACACCTGCCCAGCTCGCGATCGCCTGGTTGCTGGCGCAGCCTGGCGTGGTCACCATTCCAAAATCGTCGAGTACCGAGCGCGTGAAGGAAAACCTCGGCGCGCTCGACGTCGTGCTGACACCACAGCTTCTCTCCGAGCTCGATCGCGCCTTCCCACCCCCCAAGGACAAGCAGCCACTCGAGATGCTTTAGCGCGCCCTGTCTAGCGCGCCAGGTAAGGGTCGGCGATCCCGAGCTTTGCCAGGATGCGGCGCTCCAGCGCTTCCATGCGTTCGGCGTCGGCATCGCCGGTTTCGTGATCGTGACCCAGCAGATGCAACGTTCCATGCACCACGAGGTGCGTGACATGATCGGCAGGCGACTTCTTCTGCGCCCGCGCCTCGCGCCATACGGTCTGACGGGCCAGCACGATGTCGCCCAGGAATGCCCGTTCCCCGGAAGGATACGACAGCACGTTCGTGGGCTTGTCCTTCCCGGCGTGGCGCTTGTTCAGCCCGCGCACCGCCTTGTCGTCCGCCAGCGCCACGTTCAGCGACCTTCCGCGCCTGGCCGCCGCGCGCGCGGCCTTGCGCACCAGGCGTTCGATGCCGGGCAAGGCCGTGAGCCAGCCCGCGTCGAGCACGGCGACGTGGCAGTTAAGCCTTGGTCTTCTTGTCGCGCGCGTCATAGGCCTCGACGATGCGCGTCACGAGATCGTGGCGGACGACGTCCTTGGAGGTCAGCCGAACGAAGCGTACGCCATCGATATCCTGCAGCGTGTCGACCGCATCGTTCAGGCCCGACTTCTGCCCGCCCGGCAGGTCGGTCTGGCTGGGGTCTCCGGTGATCACCATGCGCGAGCCCTCGCCCAGCCGTGTCAGGAACATGCGCATCTGCATCGGCGTGGTGTTCTGCGCCTCGTCGAGGATGACGAAGCAATGGGCGAGCGTGCGGCCGCGCATGAAGGCAAGCGGCGCGATCTCGATTTCACCCGACTCCATGCGGCTGGCAATCTGCTCCGCCGGCACCATGTCGTGCAGGGCGTCGTAGAGCGGTCGCAGGTAAGGGTCGATCTTCTCCTTCATGTCGCCGGGCAGGAACCCCAGTCGCTCGCCGGCCTCGACCGCGGGCCGCGACAGCACGATGCGCTCGACCTTGCCGGCCAGAAGCAACGACACCCCCATGGCGACGGCAAGGTAGGTCTTGCCGCTGCCGGCCGGACCCAGCGCAAACACCATGTCGCGCTCGCGAAGCGCCGCCAGGTAGTCGCGCTGTCCAGGCGTGCGGGCCTGCACAGTACGGCGGCGCGTGCGGATGCCGTCCTCGTCGCCGCGATCAGCACCCGTCCGCGCAAACCGCACTGCGGCGTCGATGTCGGCCATTTCGATCGACAGTCCGCGCTTCAGGCGCTCGTAGAGCGCGGCCAGCGCCTTGTGCGCCACGGTTGCATCGTCCGGCGTACCGGCAACGGCAAGCTGGTTGCCGCGCGCGCTCAGCTGGACATTCGCCAGCTGTTCGATGCGTACGAGGTGGCGGTCGTGATTGCCGTAGAGCGCCGCCACCAGCACGTTGTCGTCGAACGTCATGCGGCGGACGTCGGCCGCCCGGACGCCG